>NZ_JAQTZC010000122.1 GCF_028687955.1 Acidocella sp. | reverse complement strand
CGTGCCGTTTGACACACTGAGGGGCAGTACGGCTTGGTCGCTGGCGCGGCGAACTTCGATGGTGCCGTGGAGGCCTTCGGGTAGGTCCAGTTCAAACCCATGATTGCCGCTGCCCAGCCCGGCAGTGCGCAAATCCTCGCGGTAGCGGTTGGCCAGCACCCGCCCGGCACGGCGTTCATCCACGAAAATATCCAGACAAACCGGCGCTTCCGGTGCTGCCTCGGCTTGTGCCCAGCCGGCACAGCGGCGCGGACCGGCAACATCCACATATCCGCGCAGAGCGCCATCTCCCGCCGCCAGCTCAATGCCTGCGCGGGCTGCGAGGCGGCCGCAGTATCGCGTCCAGCGCGAAGCCGTCATCCAGGCGCTGCAGGCACGGCGTGGGTGCGGCTTCAGGGCCGGGGTATAGCTGCTCGTACGCCCCGGCATTCTCGAACTGGCAACGCTGGCCGATGTCCAGGTAGCTTTCCGCCGGGCAGTCCTCCGCGAAGATTATTTCGTGTGTGTCCAGTTCGATGTGAAAATAGGTGACGCTGTCTTGATCTGGGAGCTGGAAGATGGTGCGGTTGTTGACCAGCCGGGCGGCATGGACCATGCCATCCGTCCACGGCGATGGCATGGCCAGGGGAAACACGCAGTTCACGGGCCGGAATCCCATCCTCGATGGCGCCAGGCTTGATACAAATGGGTAAGGTAAGATGCGTGTTCGCGAAGGTGCCCATGTAAGTGCACCACCCGATCCATTTGATCCGTTGCCCGCCGGCATAGCTGACGGTGACAAAATCCCCGGCACGAAGATTTTCCGCCGCTACAGGACCGCCAGGCGTGGCGATGAGGGTGCCCGGACAGAAACAGGGGGGCGTGGTGCCGCTCGTGGTCCAGTTGGCCTGCACGGCGCTGGCGAGCGCACCGGCGAAGGCTGCGCCGGCCAGGCTGGTGGTGCTGGAGGTGGCCGGGTTGAAGCCTGGGTTGAGTGTGAGGAATGTTTGCATGGCGGTGGTGAGTGCCGCGACATTGGCTGCCGGTAGCGTGCCATCCGCGGTGGTGAGGTCGGCCAGTTCGCTGCCAGCTTTGAGGAACCAGTTTTGCACCACCACCTGCTGACTGGCACCAAGCACGTTGATGAGCAGATTTTCCCCGGACTGCCCGAACCAAAGCTGGTTGTACGAAAGCCCGCTGAAATCGAGAGTACCAGCGGGAAGAGTGCTGCTGCTGGTGCCGTTGATGATGGGCACATTTCCGGCGAGCGAGACCTGTTCCAGCGCGGCGCGCAGGGCAGGCAGGCCGGCGGCGTAGTTGGGGTCTGAGAATGGCTGGGGAATAACCAGGATGACATCGCAGCCCATGGCGCGGTAGGTGGCGATGATTTGTTCAAGGTTGGCGGCGATGGTGGCGGTAGGCACCTCGACGCCGGAATTGGTAAAGCCGGTGATGTCGTTGATCCCGAGATCGATGAGCGCGAGGTTGGGGGAGAGCGCGGCGGTCCCGGCGACCTGGCCAAACCCTTGCGCGGAGCCGTGCAGCACCTGGCCGTTGAGCACGCTGATGTTGGCGTTGCCCGCCCCCCAGCCGCCAATGGCGGCGTTGAAAATTTGTACCTGGTTGCTTGTGCTGCTGGAGAAAGCGGCACCCTGGATATATGTTGGGCTTGCGAAATCGGCGGTGAGCGTGACTTGGCCGTGCAGCCCGGCCGGGATCGTGATGGTCTGCGACTTGGTGCTGCCAGTATTGCCAAATTGCATTGTGCCCACCGCCGTGCCGTCAACCGAGACGGTGAGGGCACCGCTGCCAAGGTCAATATAAGAAACCGAGAGGCGATTGTAGTTGCCCGGTGTGTTGAGCGAGAAGCTCACGGTCTGCCCCGGCGCATTGGTTTCGATCACCTGGCCGCCGGCATCGTACCACCCGATATAGGCGGCGGCGCCGGAGAGGCTCACGCGCTGATCCGTGGTGTCGCCGTTTTCGTTGCCCTGGCCAAGAAAATTATCGGACTGCGCAGAGACACCGAGGGCTAAGAGCGCCTGCGCCAATTCGGCCGGGTAGGAAAGGCCGCGAAACCCCGACACTGCGCTGCCGAAGCCGAGTGTCGTGGAATCACCAACCGTGACGATACGCGCGCCCTGCCCCGCGGTGAGTGAGGCGAGAAATCCAGAGAGTTGGGTTGCTAGATCCCAATTATACACGGCGAGCGCGCTGGCGCCTATGCTGCCCGCCGGGCTGACCGGCACGAAGGTGCCGACGATGCCGGAAGCCGAGGAGAGCGTAACCAGCTCCTACGCCTTGCCGTTCCCTGTGGAAACGGTTGCCATAACGCTGTCGAGAAAGGAGGTCCCGCTCATCTGCACCCCCAGAATTTCCGGTCTGGCACGGCCAAATGCCGTGCCCGGAAAATCTATCTCACGGCGGCAACGGTCCACAACATGTCTTATTTACTCATTAGTCGGTAAATAAGGCGACATTTTTGTAGCTTTAGTTGGCTATTTTTGGTATGGTTTTGTATGAAGCGCGACGGACGAAGTCTTGATCATCATACGTTGGAGGTCATCCGTGTGA
>NZ_JAQTZC010000009.1 GCF_028687955.1 Acidocella sp. | reverse complement strand
GCTGTCGCCCGATCTGCTGGCCCATGTCTCGCCGCTCGGATGGGAACACATCAATCTCACCGGAGAATATCGCTGGCCAAAACCTTAGCGTAGGATTTCGCCCCCTCCCGCAAACAACCCCAGCAAGATGTCCACCATCACGATGAGGATGCACAAACCAATCAGCTTGCTAACAAAGCGGTCAGCAACGCCCCTTGTGGCTGCAAATAAATAGCCTGGAAGAACAAACGGGCCTACGCATACCACGAGGTCCAAGAGAATTTTTGCCAGCTCATAGAACAAGAAGAGGACAATCGTGGGGATGACGGAAAGGACATCCAAAAATGCGAAAAGCACTGCGGCAGCAATATCTACCGCGCTGACTCCCTTGTTCGCTTGGGCAAAAACCTTCTGAGTATTTATCAGAATTTGATAGAAAGTATCCGGCCCCGTGTTGGCAGTGCCATTGCTTAGGGCTGTTCCGATGAAATCAGGAATGCCCTGGGTGAAGAACGACACTACATATTCGTTATAGAGTGTTACTGACATCAGCAGGCCGACAACAAGGCTTGTGCTGACGATCCTTGTTATGCCTGTGCGGACGCCAACATCCCCTCGCATCACCAGGATTCCGGTGACGATGATCCACAGCACCACCAATGCCGTTAACGGGCCTTGGATCGCTGACATGGCGCTTTGAATCGTCGTTGAAACGCCATTCGTAAAGGGTTGCTGAATGAACGCATCCCAATCGGCGAACGGGTCATTGGAGAGGGTGACGGCGACCATGACTTATTTCCCTGAAGTGCCGCTCGCCTGGTTGAGAGCGTGAAGAAAATCGTCAGAGCTGACTTCTTTGTCTGCTATGGCGACGTTGGCGCATAATCCTGGCGGCATAGTGGTGCCTTGCTGGGCGCAGCGTTGGTTGTCCGCCTTGAGGGCATCTTGATGCGCCTCGTACCAAGCGGGAGTTGGCACCGTCACAGAGGTTGGCGGCGGCGGCACGACCGTTACGGACGAACTGCCGCCATTTCCGTTGAAGTGGTTTCTAGCGATGATGTATCCGCCGCCGCCTAGCGCGACCAAGATAATCAAAATGCCGATGATTTTCTGGGTTCCCATTATTTTCCCTTTGTCTTTATGGCGACGCTGAATTCAGGGCAGCTAGGTAATCTGCATCACTTTGCTGATGCGCCTCTTGTTGCTGCTGGAGGTGCGAAGCCTGCTGTTCGCTGGCGAGCACTTGAAGATTTGTCGCCTGGGCCTGCTGAGCCTGGACGAATTGAGACTCCGCCGCGATCCGGCCATTGATCGCATTGACCTGCGTAATCGAGGACGCGGCGTTCAAGTCCGATTCGAGGTTCGGCAATTCCTGCAACCGGGTCTGAATCGCGGCAAGGTTGGTTGACGCAATTCCCTCGATATTCGCTATGCCCTGGGCATTGGCGGTAAGCTGGGTGGTATCGGTCGATCCGGTCGTTGGCGTGTAGATGTGGTTTTGATTGTAGAATGTCACACCCGCGCCGCTTGGCGCAGTCTGCCCCCCCGTGAGGCCGGCCAGGGCATTCGCCGCCGGCATCGGGTTTTCAAGGGTCGAATTCTCAAGGTTTGTCGCCATCCCCAGGACGTTCGTGGGTTTTGTGAACATCGCGTATGTCTGTTGAAGCTGCGTGAGCTGATTCTTCAACTGCTCGACCGTGGCAACGTCCTGCGCCAGCTCTTGAATGCTCTGGGTCAGGTTGGCGCTGTCGATTACGGGTATCTGGGCTTTGGCATTGGGCGTCAGGGCAAGGACGGCGCCCAAAACGGCCATGACTGCAAGAATCTTCCTCATGGTTGCTCTCCTCTCAATCTGTCGCTTCGCGGTAACGCCGCATGAACTCCGGTAGCCAACGGGCTGGGTCTTCGCCGTGCTGCTTACGCAGCTTCTCGGCGAACCGGACCGTATTCGCCCGGCCAGACAGGACCGCGACGAAATCGCGCATCTCACCGAGATCGAATTCACAAATGACGCTGCCCTGTTCCCGCTTCAGCAGAAACTTGCGCTTTCCGATCAGCATGTCCTCGCGCACGGCACGGAACTCGCCCTCGGTGCATTTGAGACCTTCGAGATATGTCTTCCGATCAGCCGTGGGCGACGGATACATGATCTTGGTCTGACACTGCGCGACGATTGAAGGGCCGAGCGGACTTTCAAGAATGTGCTCTGGCATTTGCAGGGCGAGGAACACCGCACCGTTGCTCTTACGCACGGTCAACAGCAGATCATCCACCACTTTCGCAAATTGCGGGTTTTGAAGGTAGAACCGGAATTCGTCGATGGACAGCACAACGCGGCGACCATCGAGGAGCTGCGTCACGCGATACAGCAGATAGGCCCCGGCGGGCGCGCACACCTCATGTTCTAGGAGCTGCGTCATGTCGAAGCCGGTGATATTGTCATCCACCCGGACTTCATCCTTGTCCCCGTCGAAGGCCCAACCCAGGGAGTTTCCCCGGCACCATTTCTCAAGGCGGGCACCGCACCCCATCGGATCGGAATGGCCGAGAAATTCTCGCAGGGCCGCGAGCGAACGCAGCTCGACCGGCATGTTCAGTTGGCGCGAAATCGCGCGGTCCAGGCGCTTTTCATCGTCAGGGCTGATCTCGCCCTTGTCGTCGCTCTGAATGAGCGCCTTGATCCATCCGCGTAGGAAATCCGCATCGGCAGACGTATTCTGGAGGCCGCGCAGGGGTGACATGCCGGAGGCTTCACCCCGGCGCAGCTCAAGGTATGTCCCGCCCGTGGCGCGGACCAGCAGTTCGCCGCCCCGGTCCTTGTCGAAGAACACGATTGACCCGCGCGAGCCGGACATGGCGTTTTCGGTAAGCATGGCCTGCTCGAACATCGCCAGGAGGAACATCAGCAGCGCCGTTTTGCCGGAGCCGATCGGGCCGAAGATGATGGTCATGGCGACATCGACCACATGGGGCACGTACTCGTAGGCGGTGCCGCCATCGGTCGGAAACCGCGCGATGGGTTTCCCCCAATGGCCGGAGGTCTGCCCCTTGGGAAAATTGTCGAAGCTCGACAGGCCCGCGAAGTTGCGGGAATTGATGTGGCCGGGCCGCGTGCGCCAGCCGAGATTTCCCGGTAACTGCGACCAGAAGGCCGCTTCCAGCCCAAGCCGTTCCTCGACCACCACAGCGCCGCAATCAGCGAGGCGGCCCCGTGCCCGGCCGGCGCGTTCCTCAACCTCCGGCAAGGAGCTGCCATAGACCGCGAGCGAAAGATGGTGCATCGCCATAACAAACTGATTGGACATGACGGCATCTGCCGCCTCATCCAGCCCGGCAATCTGCGACACTGCCTTATCCTGTGCGCCCACCATCTGCGCGGATTTCAGTGAGAGCTTGTCTTGCGCCTGAGCGCGCGTCACGAAGGCGAAGGACTGCGACAGCACCAATGGGAAGGGCGCCGAGAGCAGCGTGTTCAGCATCCCCGGCCTGGTCTTGGCGGGGTATTCTCGGAACGAGAAGATGGTGCCGAATGTGCTCTTGTCCGGCGACCGGATTTCAATGCCGCGGCGGCCACAAATCACCCGGTCAGTGTAGATGGAATCGCCCATGTGGCCGGAAACAACCGGCACCCGGAGCTGGCGGCCGGTGATGATGAGCCGCAGCGCCTCCGCGATTTCGGAGAACATGACGCCACCATGTTCATAGACGCCAAGGCGGCGGATACCGAAATTCTCAAAGCCGTTTTCGAGGATCACCCACAGATCCTCCAGCTCTCGCGCGAGGCCGTCCTGAACGTCAGGAAATTTCTTCCGAAAGCGCGCCATCTTGGTCGCAAAGCCTGCGCCAAGCACGCTGCGGGGCGACACGACCAGGCTGATATAATAGTCATTCTTGAACAGCCGGTCTTGCAGCACTACCCGGCGATAGGTGCGGTCAAGGTCAGCCGCGAATTGCGACCGGAATTGCCGTGGTGCTTCCGGCGCTTCATCCATGTGCCGGACGAGATGCGTGAAAATGGCTACGTTGTCGTCAGCCATATTCCGATAGACGGTGTTCATCAGCCGAAGGCGGGCGTTGCGCGCGGCATGGTCCGCCAGCTCAAAGGGCTGGCCTTCCACACGCGCCATGGCAAGCAGGCCGCCGGTTTCGAGCAAGGCGGCCTGGGGGCTGATATGACCCACAAACGGCAAATAGCGGTGCTGCGTAGGCGACCGCTCGCTGATTCCGCTATCACCCCACATCAATCATACCTCGCCCGCGATTTTTGACCCGGATCGGGAAGGGCGAGACCGACGACCCGCCCCATAAATGGCTGTCCACCGACCGGCCGGATGATCTGAGATAAAGGAGCATGACCCCAACCGCGTTGTAGTCGCGCGAGACCAGCTCGCGGGCGGCAAACCAGAGCGGCAGCATCACGCCGAGATAGAGTGGGTTTTTCAGCAATACGACGACGAGGCCGCAAAGCATCAAAAGGAGCGCACCCACGGCCAACGGCACGCCCATGAACATCGCCGGGCGTGTCGCAGCCAAGTAGAGAGTGTCGGTTTCCAGCGGCTCCACATCAGCCCCCGGTGAGCGTTTGGCCCAAGTAGGAGGCGCCAAACATGATGACGATGCCGCCGATAATGCCCGCGATCACGCCGAGAGATGCCCGGCCGAACATGAACAGAAAGCCGATGCCGATGATGCCGAGTACCGCAATCGTCTCGCCGAAGGGGCCGAGAATGAACGTGCAGACGTTGTTAATCATCGTCTGCGGGCTGGCGCCGCCGCTGACGGTCTGAGCATAGGCCGCGACCGGGAGCGCCAGGAGCGCGAGAGCGAGGCCCGTGCGTTGCATGAGCAATGGCATGACGGTCATACCGAACCGTCGCAGCGGCGATATTGTCGGCTGAATATAACGGTCAACGCGGGTAAGAATTTGCTTCATCATGGACTCCTCTGGGTTTGCTGGGTGGAGGGTGTGGCCTGAATTGCCGCGACCACGGTTGCAGCCGGGGACACGGGCGCCGGGGGGCCAGCCGGCGATTTCTGGGCCTGCGCGGATGCGAGCGCGGCCGGTGCGAGGGGGATGAGCCAGGGTGCCCCATGCGTCTGTGCATAGGCCGCTGTAGCCCACACGTTCCATGACGGCGGGGCGTTCGGGTCCGCGACGGCGACAGCCTGGGGCGGCGAGGCGGGCGGCTGAGCGGTCCCGCCGTTGGCGTTGGCGATCACGCGCCGCGCGTAGCCGTTCAGGATGCCCTTGAACGGCGAGCCAGTGTTGTAGCGTGACAACGCCATCAGGAGCGCCGCCTGTTGCTCGGCACTGGATTTCCCGCCGCCATAGGCCGCTTGCAGCACCGCAGCGCCCCCAGCCAACGAGGCGCAGGGGTCAAGCGCAGTGCGGGCCGTCATGCCCAGGGCGGACAGGTTCGCCGAGTTGATCTGCATGAGGCCCAAATCGACGGAATCGCCCCGGCTGATCCATTGCCAGGCATCCGACAAAGCCGCCTGTGCGGTTGCCGGCGCCTCGCTGACCTTGGTGGTGTTGTCATGCAGCGCCCAGGGATCGAGGCCGCTTTCCGTCTTTGCCACGGCCTCCAATGTCGCCACGGGCACCGCTGGCGCACAGCGGACCGCCAGGGTCGTAAAATCGGCCGTGGAGAGGGGTGCTGCCCCTGCGGCGCCCGGCACCCCACACGCCACCCAGGCCGCTCCAGCGGCGAAGAGGAGAGCGCGACGTTGCTCGAACAGCCTGACCATCATGTGTTTCCCAGCCACCGGAACACTCCGCAGGGGGCAGCGGCTTGCATAAACCGACAATCTGCCCATAATGTCAATATCGGGCGACCGAAACTATAGTTATAGGCAACCGTTTGGTGATTAGCGACACCCCCCGATACACTGGCCGGATGGCCCGGCCGAAGAAATTTGCACGGCGAATCATGGTTCGATTCGACGAAGACACCCTTGCCGCCCTTCAGCGGGTGATTGGCGAGAAGGAAGATCGTTCCGATTTTGTCAGGGCTGCCGTTGAGCTGGAGACGGCTATCCGTAGTCTCGACGTGTACGCCGACCTGAAAGCGCATCTCACGACGAGCGAGAGTATCGAGGAGTTTTGCGCGAAAGCCGTTCGCCGTGCTGTCCAGCAGCGCAAGGCGACGCTGGCCCAAGAGGACGCGCCGAATGAAGGCAAACCAAGCGCGGAATAACCGGGCCGCTGAGGCCCTGGATTTACTCTTGCCCTTCCGGCGCGGCGGTTTGGCACTTATCGCCCGGCCGGCGGCGCGTTGCACCGCGCGCTGCCGGAGGCGTGCGCGCATCGTCCTCATCATAGGCCGTGACCGGGCCAAGGTAGCCCAGGCCACGCAGCATCTTGAGAATGCGATCAAACGACCGGAAAATTCGGGGCTTCCCGGTGCGCGTCCCTTCCAGATAGGCGTAGTAGCCGCGCAGCCCCGTGATGTTGATGAAAAGGGAATAATCGAACGAGGGCGCAAACTCCGTCGAAATCGGCTTCCCGGCCCGGACGACGACGTAGGCGCCGACGATCCGTTCCCCTTCACCCAGAAATTTGGATATGTCCGCCTTCTCAAATCCTGTCCGCGCTCTGCGCGGCCGGTGAATCCTGCCCAACCGATCCCCCAATGGTGTCCCAGTAAGCGGGTATCATACCATTTTCGTTTCCGCCCGTACTTGACTTCGCATTGCATCATTTTGCCACCGCAGGTTACGCACTGGTTGCATTTCCGTGCCCCCGTTGCTTACGTGAGTCAACAAGAACCGCAGATAACGACGCACAAGGTTTTTGCCTTAATTATTTGTAATGTCCTTGAGATTCTACAAATCTGCGTTACCGGAAACGCGCTACAACCGGCGTTTCCGGTAATGGTTTCACAGAGTTTCAGTGGTGTTATCGGGGTTTGGCAGCGTCAGCCGCGCCAGCTCGGCCGCCGCCAGACCAACACGAAACTTTCATCATTCAAGCGGCTCAGCGTGCCCACGAGCGGCGCCGGGAAGGTTGGATCATCAATCCTCACTTTCAGCCCAACCCCCGCTTCCGGCCCGGCAGGCCAGGCCGTGCCGACCTCGACCCCATTGGCGACCACGACATGCGACGGGGCCATGCTCCCCTTCGATCCATACACCGGCACGAAGGCCAGCTCCGCGGTCATCGTCAGGGTCCGCAGCTCCCCCCTAAATTCCTCGCCCACAAGGCGAAATGTTCCAACCTGCATCGTAAATCTCCTTTCTCATCCTCACGCCGAAAGGCGCTCAACGCCTTTCGGCGGACGCCCCTGCGGCGAGCAGCGGGAGAGGTGGGGAAAGGGCCGGCGGGCACGGCCGGGCTGCGGAGCGTGCGGGGTTTACCCTGCGCGATACGCGGCCCTGCCGGGCTGTAGGCGGTGCTTTCGGGAGGGGAGGGCAGCGCCCTCCCCTCTATCATTGGCGCGTCTGCGCCAGATGTGCGTTTCTTAATGAGAACCGCACAAAACGATTGATATTCGACGGTTAAGGCTGTTAGCTCACGCAGATCAGAAAGGAGGATTCTTCCATGGCTGACATAAGCACTACCCAATTACTCGGCAGAATTGGCGCGGACCCGGAGTTTCGTACCACCCAAGGGGGCAAGGATTTAGCGATTTTCAGCCTCGCCACAGATACGGGCTGGTTCGATAAAGAGAGCGGTGAATGGCGGAAAAATCTGAATTGGCATCGCGTCGTTGTCTTCCCGCCGGGGTTGGTTGATCGCACCCGCCAGCGTGGCAAAAAGGGCGTGCGTGTCATCGTTGATGGCGAAATCAGCTACCACACCTACCGCAAAGACGGTGAGCAGACCGACCGGCGCGAAGCCGAGATTCACGTCAAGGGTGATGGCGGTTTGAATTTCATCGACGGCGACAAGGCGGATTAGCCATGCCTCCCCCCAATCAGCGCAGCGCCATGGACCGGCTAGAGGGCAGCGAGTCCGCCTTGAACCGGCTCCAGGCTCTTATGCAGAGCTGGACGCCTGAAGAACGCGCGGCCCAGAACAAACGGCTGCGGGAGCGTTTGCAGCCTATTGCCGACCAACTGCGCTACGCGCTGAAGGCGCAAGCCGTCTGGTATGACTGGCTTGCGACAACGCGACAGGCCGAGACACGGGATGAAAAGCCGCGATGAGTCACTACGGCCTGGCACATCTGATCGTCGCCACGATCATCAAGGGCGTGATCTACTCGACCATCTGGCACGTCATGCGCGGCCTGCCGGTGGTCGATGACGTGGTGATCGCCGGCGTCGTCATCGCGGCGGTGTGGATCTTCGGCATGAGCGGGCGTGCGCCTCGCCGCTGGCGGCCTTAGCCCGCCATGAACGATTTCGCCTTCATTGCCTTCAACCATGAGACCGGCCTGCCCTTGGCCCATGGCCGCACCGCTGCCCATGCGGCCGCGGCGGCCGACCAGCTCGCGCCGGATGCGGCGCTCTATGTGCTCGATGCGCACCATGCCGGCCCGTGGATATGGGCCGAACGAGTCGCCTTGGGGGCCGCGCTCAAATGGGACGCGATGCGGGCGCGTGATGTCGCGTAAACCCGCCCGCCGCGCCTTTGTTCATTCCGCGTTTGCTGTTCGCTTTTCCCTGGTTTTCACAGGGAGTTTCCATTCTGTCACACCGCCACGACAGGCGGACTTTCAGGGGCCTGGTACGCGCTTCGCGCTGAAAAGCGCAAACGTCGCTCGCCAGGCCGCCCCGTTTAGTGTGACAGTTCAGTATCGCCCCCCGATTCGGGAGGCGAGCCTTGATTCTTGAAGGAAAGGATACCGCTACCCAGCAGCGCCTAAGCCCATAAAAAAATCAACCCGCCAAGGGCGCCAACCCCGGCGGGACGATTTTCTGGATCGTGAAACTGAGAACACCGCGTCAACGGTGGAAAAGCGAACCCTAAGCTCTGGTTCGCACTCTCCCTCACGATCTGGAAAAAAGCAAGCCCAAACTTGCGGCGGGAAACTGCGCCCAAATTTTGGCGAGCTGGTCCTTCCAGGCGCCCCCGGTGGCTCATCAACCACTGAGGAATGAACGATGAATCACGCCTATCGACCGAGCTTCACGCCCAGGGCCGAGCACCGGCCCGTGACCTTGCCACCCCCGCCCCCGGCGGCGCTGGACGACCCGGACGCCGCCGATGGCTGGCTCAGCCAGGCCGTCAGCGATGCCGGGGAAATCCTGTATCGAGACCGGCCGGGGATGCCCCACAGGGCCGAGCATGACAGCCAGGTGCTCGCACGGGCCTACGCGGCCCGTGCGACCGCCAAAGGCTGGCTCAACAGCGTCTTGATGGCCGCCGGGCAGCTCCCCCATATCGCGGACGGGCCGGATGTTTCGGATGGCGCTGCGCGGCTTCTATACCGCCTCGCGGCCTTGCTCTCGCGCGAGGGCTGCAACGAGGGCCGATTCCGCGTCACGGTCTGCAACGCCACGCTGGCGCAGGAGCTTGGCAAGACCGAGCGCACCATTCGCCGCTATTTGGCGGAGTTGCAGGATGCAGGCTGGATTTACCGGCACTTCACAACCGGCCCGATTGGCTTGGCGCGGCCCGCCATCGACCTGGGGCCAACCGTGGAGCGGTTGGACGAGCTGGAAGACGCCATCTCGGATCGCGCCCAGGAGCGGGCTGATTTTCGCGCCGATCGCGCTCTTTGCGCGACCCTGCCGCCGGAGCCAGGAATAGTAATGTCAGGGGGGGAGGACATTTCTGCCCCCCTTAATACAGCCGATTCTAAATCTGTTTCTGAATCTGTAATTGCTAATGAGGGGTCCGTAGCTGGAAGGGTCTGTGGAAAACCCCAACAAGGTGCTGATTTGAATGGTGTTTACCATCCCGTAGGGCGGCCGAACTTCATCCCGAAGTCTGGCATGGTGCTCGATCAGTGTCCGTCACTCGCAGGATACGTGCAGAGTTTGAACCCGAGCTGGCCGGAGCTGATCGACGCGGCCTATCTGCTCGCGGCGAGCTGGGATCTGAATGATTCGGCGTGGAAGACGTTATGCGTGAATCTCGGCCGGGAATGGGCGGCAATCACGGTGGCGACGGTCGCGGAATTGCCCCCAGCCAGGTTTACAAGGTCCAGCGCGCCGAGAATCGAATTGCGCCGGGCGAGCTACGTGGCCGGAATCGCCAAAAAAATTGCCAAGGGCGAGGAGGCGAGTGTCACCGCGTCATGGTTCAGACACGTCAAGCAGCGGGCTTTGAAAGGCGCAGGGTATTCTAAAAGACTGAGCTAGACACAACAGATTTCCGGTTTTTTGTGGACGGGAATAAAGGCTGGCGGCTCGGCGAAGCCGACCGCGCTCTATTCCGCTAGGCGTAAGACGCCAAGCTCCACCGAGCCTCAAAGAGTCTCGGCCCATCCGGGTGACGATCGGCTGCCGCATCCCCACGCCGCCCCTCCGGCGCGGCCAGGCGAGGGGCACAGCCCCTGAGATCGGCGAGGAGTTGTCGCACGCTCCCGCGCGCCGGGGTGTCCCCGGCCTTCCCTCGCTCCGCTCTGTGCAGGCCAGGTGATCCCCCTCCCCGGCACCCGCCCTCGCCTATCTCGCCCCCTGCTCGCCGCGGGGCGTTCCTTCGGAAAGCGTGGGCTTTCCAAAGGAGTTTCAAAAGATGATCTATATTGCCGATATGATTCAACAGGGCGGATGCAGCTTGAGCCGTTCGGTACATACCTTCAAACCGACCCGCTTCTTTGTAAACGGGCAGCGAGTCAGCCGGGTCGTCTATGACCAGCTCGATTTGCTCGCGGAGGTGCGCGATGCCTTCTACACCCGATCATGCTCCGGCAAAGATGGCAGTGTGTACCACCAGCACGGGCACGCCGTCCGGTTCGGGTGAATTTTGGAAATCTACCCGCTATCGGATAGCGGGTAGATATTAGCTATCGTTAATTGAGCCGGTAGCACTCAGATGTTGCCGTTAAAATGTTGGCAGGCGTATTCACGGGATGGATGAGGCAGAAGAAATATTGCGCGCCGGCGTGAAGTATTACAGATGGACCGCTCCCCCCTTCAGACCCGGACAGCACTGTCGCGCCGCCTTTAATCAAATCCGTAAGAGATTGATTCACGGGTGCAAAGGTTGTTTGAACATTTTTCGCTTCTGACGATAGCTCAGGGAGCTGAGATTGCTGAGCTTTGGCGGTTCCCGCAACAAAACACAGGCCAAGGGCGAGTACGGCGAGGCGGCTAACTATCGTCATCTGATTCCTCTCTGTCGTTTCGTCGAAAAAATGGCCTCAAATCCGGGGGCGTCATCCTATGCCGGTGGCCGGAGCATCACGCGGCTTCGATCATGAAATCGACATGGATTGCGTCGTATGGAAACTTGATGCGCCCGGCTGCGTCTTTTTCAAGAACGCCCGCGTTCAGGAGGGCTTGCACATCGGCATGGATGGTCTTGATGTCCTGGCCGATGAGCCGGCCGGCGGCGCGCGTGCTCATCGTCCCCTTACCGGCCATGGCCCGGATCAATGCCCATCGGCGCGGCGTCAATGTCTTCCAAAGTTCTTCGACGGTTTCAAAGGAAATGTGTTCGCCCTGCGGCACGCCACGGAACGCTGCGGTCGCACGCTGCATCACGGCATCAAGGCTTGCTACGCCAATCGTCACAGTGCTCATTGCTTTGCCCTCCACGCTGTCACATCCGCCCTGAAATCCCGCAAGAGCTGGTCCAGATCGGTGAATGCGTAGGGCACTTCGCGTTCGCCGACATGCTTATGGTCGCCCTTTCCCGCCTCGTTGTCGTACCGCAGCACACATTCGCCGTTGACGACGAGCGCGAGGCGATACTTGAACCGATGGAGGCTGCCCGGAAGCATTCGGGGCACCTGCCAGATCACCAGCTCCACAACCGCATCGCCGCCGGAGAGCACCTGCTTGTCTCGCAGCAACAAGGTCGCTTTCATGATGGCGGCTTTACCATCATGGGCCGGTGATGGCAACTCTGCCATCAAAATCGAGGCTGGTAGGCTAAATAGGGCAGACTCGTAGAGCTAGGCTAAATGAAGCTGGGGTATTCCCATTATGAGCCTGTCCATGTATGGGTGGCTCATCAGGTATGCCCAATTTAGCCAGGGAGACACACCATGACCGAACCGACGCCGCTCCGCCCCCTTCCCCCGTCCGAACCCCAGACCATCACCCGCGAGGAGCTGCGCGCCATGTATCCCCCTCCCCGGCCGATGACCGAAGAGGAAGACGCCGCGTTGCGGCGCTTGCTCGCCATCGCCAGGTGCGACACCGGGCAAAGCCGCCGGGTGGCTGATTTTTTGCTGGCCTGGTGGAACGCGGGCGATTGCGGCGGTTTCGACCTGACCAATCTGTGGGGTGTCGATACCGCCATCTCCGATGACATGGCGACGGTGTTCAAGCTCATTGCCCGCGTCCATGAATATCCTGAGCAATACAAAGAAGATTTTGTCAGGGTTGTCGAAACGTGGAGGCCGGAGCTTGTCAAATAAGCAGGCCCGCAGCACCACGCGGGCCGGGCCATCCGGGCAACATCCTCTCAAAGTGGCGCGGGTCTATCTCCGGGTGAGCACGGGTGAGCAGGATCTTCGACGGCAGGAGAAGATTGTCAGCGATGCCCGCGCCGCCGGGTATTACATCGCCGGCGTCTATCGGGAATTTGCATCCGGGGCACGGCCCGACCGCCCGGAGCTGCTACGCATGGTCGCGGACCTGCAACCAGGCGAAGTCATCATTGCGGAGAAGATCGACAGAATCAGCCGCCTTCGATTGGAAGAGGCCGAGCGCCTGGTTGCCGCGATCAGGGAGAAAGGCGCGCGCCTTGTCGTGCCGGGCGTGGTTGATCTGTCGGAGGTGGTTTCCGAATCGTCGGGCGTGCCGCGTGTGGTGCTTGAGGCGGTGCAAGAAATGATGCTGAAGGTGGCGTTGCAAATCGCCCGTGAAGATTACGAAGACCGGCGCGAGCGGCAACGGCAGGGGATTGACCTTGCCAAGCAGGCCGGAAAATACAGGGGCTGCAGAACGGATGGGACAACCCATGCGCGCATCATCGCCTTGCGTAGTGGCGGGAATTCCATAGCCACGACCGCTCGCCTCGCAGGATGCAGCACGGCCCAGGTAAAGCGCGTGTGGCGAGAACATCAGCAGAAGGTTGTTCCAGCTCTACACGGCAAGCAGACCGTGACAGGGGCAATAATTTAGCGCGGAGGGACCACGGTTTTATGTTGACCTGGCTAGATCATCTTTGCCGCAAGGGTGTCGATTACAAGGACGGGAAAGAGCATAGTAGCGATCCGCGCCGTGCTTTCGCAGATGTCATCGGCCGGATTTTTCACGGCGCTAAGACAGGGCGAGCGCCAGTTGAAAATATGCTCGACGAAATTTTTTACACAATATTGATGTCGATTGTTGCCCCCTATCTGCCGGACGGAAGTAGCCTTCTTCTTAACGGTCAGCCCCCGGACCGGACTTTGGGAATTGTTCTGACGCGAGAAACTGCAAATCTTCTCTCTGACGCACGACCGATTGAGATTCCAGATGCCGTATGGCGCGAGCGGCTGCGCCCTCTTCAAACCGTGTATGTGGACATTCCGCATGGTGCGCTGACATTTAATACCGACGGAGATCAAGGCGAGGTCATAGAGCTACGGGCGATCCTAGCCGCGCCGTACCTACCGCCGGACATGCCGGGGCACACTCAATTCGTGGTTCAGCTCACAGATAGGGGCACCGAGCGCGGGCGCGGGCGCGTGGCAGGCGTTTTGTGCCCGGACGGCACGATCAGCCTGCAAGCTGGGGATAAGAGCGGGTTGACGGTTGATTTCACCGTGCAGGAGCCTTTCGCCCATCCGCTCTTGCATAAAGCTGTCCTGGGCCGTGCCGGGGTGTTCCTTCGGCTGGTGCTGGCCTATTACTTTTTCGGCCCGTCCGAAGCGAAGCAGCCAATTCCTGAAACCTCGCCGGAGCGCCTTCGCGCTGGCAAACCGAGAAATGGCGAAAGTCTGTTTGCGATGACTCGGCTTCACCCATCGGGGAAAGTCGGCAGACCTGCCAACACGATTCCATCGACGTGGAATCTATCGGAACGCCAGGAGGTGGCCGGGCATTTCAAACTTCAAGCCTATGGCCCGCAGTGGTCCGAACGCCGCCTGATCTGGGTTTCCGGCTATGAACGCGGCCCGGACGATATACCGCTTCGGCCCAAAGCCGTGCGGCTCTAAATCATCTAAAACACGGGGGAGAATTTAGGTCTTGAGCCGGAAACAACGCCAACATGCTCAGCACACCCGCCAGGTGGCGGCGTTTGCGAAAGCCCAAGCCGACAGGACCGCCGCTCCCGCACATGCGCGATTCAATACAATGCCCTTGAAAAAGGGGCTTCTCGGCTGTCTCATCCTTTTAGCGTTTATTTGTGTCGGCCTGAACTGGCACCTCGATGCGCAAATCCAGGCTCTCCTTGTGAAAGGCGGATTTGTCCCGTTTCCAGGGCCGGCGGACGGTGACTCACCGCTATATTGGGTTGATAAACCCGGCCACTTGCTCCGGATCGTCACTGTTCCAAACTCGGAGATCGGCGCGGCCTGCATTCTTCTCGGCTTTGCTTCGTTCATGGCATTGCTCGGCTGGTGGCAACGGGAAACCTTTTTGCCCTATCTGGTCGTCATTTTGGGCAGTGGCTTTTGCATCCTTGTGTCGGGGGCTTTTTTTGCGCGCGTGCAATTCCCGCTGGATTTCTCAATCAATGAGGATGCCGGGGTTGCCGCCTCATATACACCCATCGCCAGCCTAGCGGACATTGCCGGCGTTACGATTGACGAGCGGACGGGGGCGCGGAGCAGCCCGAGTTATTGGTTGGTCGCGCACCTGAAATCGGGGGGCACGGCGGACCTCACGGTTTTCGACACGCGGGTATCTGCGGCGGCTGTGTTGGCGCGTGTGTTGCCGGCGATTGCCAGCGCACAACGCTGAGAACGGTTGCTGAAAGTCAGGCGGAGGACTGCCCGCCAAGCTGGAGACCCGGCGGCGCGGGCGGCCGGGGGCCTTCGCGGTCAGTCTGGTCGTTCTAGTCGTCGTGGATCGGATATTCTTCGTATGCTTCCTTGATGGTGTCCACGATCAAAGGCCACCCTGGATAGGCGGCGGCGATACGATCCTCCACAGTGGGGTCGCGTTCCATCTTCTCGATAAGCATCGTTCGCCATTCGGTGGGGGCGATGCACATAAGGGCCTGGCACTCGATAAGATCAGGATCGGGAGGCAGTTTCTCAAAGACGGCGGCGACGATGGCCGGCCATAATTGGTAAAGACCTGCCTGCTGATCCCAAGTTGGAGCGGATCGCAATTTAAGGGCCAGCCATCCGAGCAGATGTTCAAAGCGGGTGGGCCAATCCATCGGCTCAAGCTCTGCGATGATCTCATCAACCAGCTTTTGAAGTCTGTCAGAGAGATTTGGGTAAAATTTTTCAGACATCTCCTTTCCCCTATTCCGCCGATTCCTTATCGCGCGAAATAGAGGGGCGCGCACCTGCATGAATTTGCATCACGCATGGCTCGCCCGTGCATCACCCAAGGTCCGCGAGCGGTGCCAGCAGCTCCGGGTTGTTGTTGCGTGGCGTGTTCACGTCGCGGCTGACCGCCCACGCCTCGACAAGCTCATCCGGGGCGGGGCGGAGAAGCGCGCCGGGATCGCCGGCCGCCTCCCCCAGCCATACGGGCCAATCCGCAGGCCGAAGAATGACAGGCATCCGGTCATGCACGC
Source organism: Acidocella sp. (assembly GCF_028687955.1). Classification (GTDB taxonomy): domain Bacteria; phylum Pseudomonadota; class Alphaproteobacteria; order Acetobacterales; family Acetobacteraceae; genus Acidocella. The sequence goes on along the minus strand of NZ_JAQTZC010000009.1, from coordinate 30,373 downwards.
GGGCGGCCGGTGTGTTGGGGGCCGTGGTGAGGACCGCGAAGGTGCGGAGCACCTTTCCCGTTCCCTCGGCCTTCCAGCTTTCCCACAGACCCGCGAAGGCCATGGTTTGGCGGTCAGGCCGGGCGAAGGCGTAGGGCCGCTTCCCGGCGGCTGTGGTCTGCCACTCGTACCACGCATCGACAGGCACCAGGCAACGCCGTGAGGCGAACGCCCCCCGGAACATCGACGAACTGGCGACACTCTCGGCGCGGGCGTTGATCGGCCGGCGGGCTGCCTTCAAATCCTTCGTCCAATGCGGCACCAGGCCCCAAATCAGCAGATCAAGGTGCCGATCGCCGGTTTCAGGGTGGCGCCGAACGGCCAAAGCCGGTTGTGACGGCGCGACGTTCCATGACGGCCGTGCGTCTTCCGGCACCGGGTTGACGGTGCGAAAGAGGGCGCGGATAGCCTCCGGGGGCTGAAAACTCGCAAAACGGCCGCACATAGCCCCTCCCCTATACATTCCCCTTGCCCCGCTGGCATGTTCTCATTATGTTCCGCGATCCTGCGGAGGGGCTATGGTTGGGTACAATGGTGGGAACACTACGGGTTTTGTCAGTCCCGCCGGCGATAGCCTGGAGGGGCCGATTGACCTTGCCGCTATCCTCGACCTGCGACAACCGAGCCGATACCCCGTGCGCGTCCTTGGGGACGCGCTGGCGGGCCGGGGCATCCTGTCCGGGGATATTCTGATCGCCGACGCGGCCCAGCCGCCTGCGGCGGGCCATGTGGCTGTCGTGATGCTCGCCGGCGACGTGTTGGTGGCGCAGCTCGCGTTCCGGCACGGCCATTGGTGGCTGCTTTCAGGCCGCCCGGACACCGCCCCCCTTCCGGTTGAGGGCGAGGATGCGGAAATCTGGGCCGTTGTCACGGGCCTGGTCCGCACGAAGGTCTAGCGATGCCGACGTTCGCGCTGATCGACGGCAACAGCTTCTATTGTTCCGCCGAGCAGGCTTTTGCGCCGGAGCTTCGCTCGAAGCCGCTTGTTGTGCTCAGCAATAATGACGGATGCGCCATCGCCCGCTCCCCGGAGGCCAAGGCGATGGGCGTCAAAATGGGCGAGCCATGGCATCTTTTCCGCAAGCTGCCGGATGGCCGGGCCGTGGCATGGCGGTCCAGCAATTATGCCCTCTATGGAGACATGAGCCGGCGCGTTTATGACGTGCTCACCGAGCGCGTGCCCGCGGTTGAACCGTACTCGATTGACGAGATGTTTCTTGACCTCACGGGCATCGCCGACCTCGACCGCTTTTGCCGCGCCCTTCGGCGCGAGGTGCGCCAGCTCGCCAAGATACCAACCTGCATCGGCATCGGGCCGACCAAGACCCTTGCCAAACTCGCCAACCGCATCGCCAAGAACACCCCTGCCTTGGGCGGGGTGTGTGATTTACGGTGCCCGGCCGACCGGGCGGGGCACTTTACGGTGCTGCCCGTGGCGGACGTATGGGGCATTGGCGGCCGTGCAGCCGCGAAGCTGGCGGCCGTAGGCATCGAGACCATCGCCGATTTCGTCTCGCACGACCCGCAGGCGGTGCGCGACATGCTGACCGTGACCGGGGGACGGGTTCATGCCGAGCTGCGCGGGGTTTCCTGCCTGCCGCTGTCCCTCATGGCCCCGACACGCCAGGGCATCGCCGTGACGCGCACCTTCGGGGGCCTCGTTGAGACCTGGCGGGATCTCCGCGAGGCCATCACCAACTACACGGCCCGCGCGGCCGAGAAGCTGCGCGGCGAGGGCCTTGAGGCAGGCCATCTCGCCGTGTTCGCCCACACCAACCCTCATAATGGCGATCCTTGGTATTCCGGACAGCGCGCCGCCGAGATTGAGCCGACCGCCGACACCGGGGCGCTGATCGGCGAGGCCGTCCGCTTGCTGCGCGCGGTCTGGCGGCCCGGATTCCGGTATTTCAAGGCGGGCGTCATGCTGCATGACCTCGCGCCGGCCGGGCAGCAACCGGGCCTGTTTGCAACCCGCGACAAGGCGAAATCCGCAGCGGCGATGGCGGCTCTGGACGCGATCAATGCCCGGTTCGGCCGGGAAACCCTGCGGATCGCCTCAACCGGCGCAGCGCGGCCCTGGCGTGCCCGGCAACAGCAGCTCTCCCCGCGCTATACCACGCGGGCCGATGAAATGCTGATCGGGCGAGCATTTTAGTTGATGCCAACACAAAGATTACAAAGTGGTGAGGACGCAGCACCAAGAAGCATACGGGCTTGAAAGTGGTCGTTACAACGGAGACGTTAGCAATCTCCATCATAAGGAGAGAAAACGGGGTAGCGCAAAGATGGTGCCAAAAACCGAGATCGAAGATGAGCCGAAGAAAATCCTGGTCGTTGAGGATGATATTCTTATTCGTATGCTCATCGCCGACGAGCTGCGGGACTTGGGCTTTCAAGTCGTTGAGGCGCGATCCGGTGACGATGCCGTGGGCTATCTTGAGTCAGGAAGTCATGTGGACCTGATATTTTCTGATGTCCAAATGCCGGGCACCGTCGATGGCGTGCAACTCGCCCGGCGGGTTCGCGTGGCACTTCCGAAGCTCCCGGTGATTCTGACCTCTGGCGATGGTCAGCCCCCCGACATAGGGGGCGCGCTGCATTTTGTCCCCAAGCCCTACGAGATTTTTCATGTGGTTGCGCTTGTTCTGCGGTCTCTGGGCCTTGTAGGGGGTGACGACGCGCCATGACACAACCCCTCCTCCTCTTGGTCGAAGCCGACCTTTTGGTCCGTACTCCGCTTGCGGAATATCTCCGCCAGTGTGGGTTTCATGTCCTCGAAGCCTTCGATGCCGACGAGGCGCGGCAAGCCCTGGCGAAGCCGCAGGTCGCAGTTGATGTGATTCTTGCCGACGCCGAAGGGATTGGGGAGAATGGCTTTGCCTTTGCTGGCTGGGTGCGTGCCAATCATCCCAGCATTGACGTGGTGCTGACTGGCACCGTCGCCCGGACAGCAGAGAAAGCCGGCGAAATCTGCGCGGATGGTCCGGCCTTGACGAAACCCTATGAGCATCGGCTTGTTTTACAGGAAATCCAAAGGCTGCTTGCGGCACGCGACCGGCGCCGGAAGGGCGATATTTAGCTGTGGCCTTCTAAGCGGTGGCCAGCTCGTAAGCTAGGCGGGTTTCCAGCGGCGCCGGGCTTCGGGCGCGATCAATTCCGGGGCTAGGGTTCCGCACCATTCGATGTGTAGGCTGTTTTTCCCGCTACGCTTGGCCGCATACATGAGCATGTCTGCTTGATGCAATAAATCGGCCTCAGAGTCCGTGTTGTCCGGCGGGATCACGAGCGCCCCCATGCTGCACGTTACCGGGATTGGCCCGTTGCTGAGGACTTCGGATAATCGCGCATGGAGGACGGTGGCGAGCGGTTTGGCTTCCTCCGAACTGTGGAGGACCATCAGCACCGCGAATTCGTCACCTCCGAGACGGCCAAAATCATCGTGCCGCCGGATGATTGAGACGGCCGCACGGGAGAAACCTCGCAGTACGGAATCACCCGCCGAATGACCATGATTGCTGTTCACGTCTTTGAAGTCGTCAAAATCCAGCATCGCCAGTAACAAGAACTCCCCCTTGTTGCGGGCCATGGCGAGTGTGGCGCGGGCCTGCTCACGGAAACATTCATGGTTCAGTGCGCCAGTCATGCGGTCCCGTCGCGCAAGGTAACGCTCTCGATTATAGGCTTGCCGAAAGCTAGTGATGAGGCGCGCGACATAAACAAAGCTGACGATGCTGATAATAAACTTGCCCAGCATTATGGGGATCGCGCGGTCGTCGAAACTGCCGGACGTTAAAATGGTCATCAGCACGGCGGCGCCGGCGGCGGTGATGTAGCCGGGGCGCGCACCAAGCCGCCAGCTCGCTATGCAGATCACGGGGACGTACAGGGGTGAGAACTCGATGCCGGGCACCAGCCTTTCGGCGGCCGTGATCGCCGCGGTTGCCGCCAGCACGGCAAGCCAGGTTTGCTCTCTCGTTAGGCGTTCAAGACAGCCGACCAGGCGGCCGACAGGAAGGTGGCTGTACAAAAAAGATCACCCGCGTCCAACTGTCCTTTGGCTGCATTTGTAACAAGTTGCGGACAGCCAGCGGCACACCTCCGATTGAGGGGGCGTGCCGGTTCCAGAACCGGGTGTTGGAAACCTGAATAGAGTCAGGCGCGGACGTCTTTGGCCGGGTGGCTTGGACATACACGTCCGCCACCCGGTCGCAGAACTCGACCGGCTCTCTATTCAGGAGGTTTCCACGCCTCCACCCGCCTCTCGGCGGGCAACCCTAGATAGCCCAAATGGGCTATCAGGATCAACAAGTGACAATCTTGTCACTTCTACCGCCGTGGTAATGACATCGCCGGCCGGTGAAGGGTTTCAAGTCCGGGGCTGGCGCCGACCAGCGATGCGAACCTGGCTGACGGACAAGGCCCACCCCCGCCGATCATAACCTCACAGGTTTATGCCCAGGTCTCCCCTCCGGGGAGACCCTTGCGAGGGGACACCCCTCCAGCGGCATCAAGCACGGCCGAAGGGGTATCCCCAGCCTTCCTCCACTCCGCTGCGCTCCGCTCCGTGCAGGCCGGGTGATCCCCCTCCCCTTCGGCCGCGCTTGACCCCGCTGCCCCGCGCTCGCCGCTGGGCGCTTCCAAGGAAGCTGTCGCTTCCTTGGAAAGATTTTCAGGGAAAGCAAAGGCCCTGATGGAGAGCGGAACAATGAAGAGCCATGAGATTTGCGAGCGGATTACCAAGGCGGTTGTGGCCGAGCTTGAGCGTGGTGTCATGCCATGGTCGCAGCCCTGGACGGTTGCGGGGCAAGCCTCGCGTCCGGTCATGCCGAGACGGCACAGCGGCCCGCGTTATCGGGGCATCAATGTGCTGATCCTTTGGGCGGAAGCGCAGGAAGCGGGCTATCGCTCCCCCTACTGGATGACCTTCAAACAAGCCCTTGAATACGGGGCATGTGTCCGAAAGGGCGAGCATAGCACGCAGATCGTCTATGCCAATCGTGTCAGCCGCACCGAAACTAATGCGGAAGGTGAAGACGTAGAGCGGAGTTTCGCTTTTCTCAAAGCCTATTCCGTTTTCAACGCCGAGCAGATCGGGGGCTTGCCAGAGCGGTTCTATGTGCCTGCGCCGAAGCCGGTTGAAGCCCCGGAGGCGCGCGATTGGTCCGCTTATGCGGATGCGTCCGCGTGGTTTGACGCGATCCCGGCAGATGTTCGCCATGGTGGCGCGCGAGCGTTTTACATGCCGAGCACCGACCGGATTGAACTACCAGAGCGTGACAATTTCCGTAGCCCGGAAGCCTACTTTTCCACACGCGCCCATGAAACCGTGCATTGGACGAGGCACGAGACGCGGCTTGCGCGCGATTTTGGCCGCGTGAGTTGGGGCGATGAAGGCTACGCGATGGAAGAATTGGTCGCGGAACTTGGCGCAGCTTTCAGCATGGCGGAAATCGGATTGCAGCCGGAAATCCGCGAGGATCACGCTCCCTATATTGCACACTGGTTAACGGTCTTGAAGCAAAACAGCCGAGCTTTGCTCACGGCAGCCGCCAAGGCCAGCGATGCGCTCGAATACCTCTGCGCGTTCCACCCCGAAACCCAGGCCGACACGGCAGAGGCAGAAGCCGCTTAGGCGGCCCCCATTCCCACTTTAACAAGGAGAGAGAACAATGACGACCGATACACTTGAAATGATACCTGTTTCCAAACTTGTGCAGGCCCCGGAGAACGTCCGCAGGACGAACACCGATGCCGGGCATGAAGGCATGAAGGCGTCCATCCTCTGCGATGGCATCCTTCAAAATCTCATTGTCTATGTCACGGACAAGGAGAAATTCGCGGTTGCGGGTGGCGAGCGCCGCAGGAAGGCCCTCGCCGCCTTGGTGAAGCAGAGGAAAATTCCCAAGAGCTATGAGGTTCCGGTTTTGGTGAAACCGCGCGAGGAAGCGGTTGCCCTCAGCCTCGCGGAAAATGTGCAGCGGGAGAACATGCACCCGGCGGACGAGTTTGCGGCGTTCGCGGCCATGATCGACCAGGGTAAGAGCATCGAGGACGTGGCCGCCCGCTTTGGCGTGATGCCCGCCGTGGTGACGCGGCGGATGAAGCTGGGGAAGGTTGCCCCGGTCATCCTCGCGGCGTTTCGTGAGGATGAAATCAGCCTTGAAGCCGTCATGGGCTTTACGGTGACGGACGATCATGCCGAGCAGGCGCAGGTTTTCGCGGACCTTACGGCGCGTGGGGTTCAGATGCAGCGGCAGACCGTCATTCGGATGCTGACTCACCAGAAAGTGGGCACGGACGATGCCCGTTTCATCTATGTGGGCGAGGATGCCTACGTTGCGGCGGGTGGCACGATCAGCCGCGACCTGTTCGACACGGAGGGGGGTGGCTACGCGGACGACAGCGCGTTGCTGGACCGCCTCACGGTGGAAATGCTGGCGGCGGAGGTTCCGGCCATCCTCGCGGAAGGCTGGAAATGGATTGCGCCGGTGGCCGAGCATGATGACGCGATGGCGCGCGGCTTCGCGCGTATTCACCTGCGTTATCAGCCTCTTAGCGGTGAAGATGAGGCCCGGCGCGCTGTGATTTCCACGCGCCTGGATGAAATCGCGGAGGAAACAGGGGGGGATGAGCCGGAGGATGGTCCGCTGGCCGAAGAACACGCGGCCCTGACTGCGGAGCTTGATGCCATCGAAAGCCGGGAACATGCGTTCGACCGGGACGAGCAGGCCCTTGCCGGGGGCTGGATTACGCTGGACGAGGACGGCAACCCGACCGCCGTTCTTGGCTATGTCAAGCGCGAGGACATCCCCGCCCTCGATGCCCTGCGGCAGCGTGGCGATGCCGCCATGGAGGACGAGGAAGGCGTTGAGACCCCGGAGGGGGCGGAAGGTGAGGACGAGGGGGACGGCGAGGCCGAAGGCGAAGGCGAGGCCCTGCCCCCCTCCCCTGCCCCGGTTTCCACTGCCGGGCTGTCCGATGCGGTGTTGACCGATCTTCACGCCGCCCGGACGATTGCGCTGCGCCTGGAACTGGCAAAACGCCCGGATATTGCCTTGCGGGCCGTGGCCCATGCCCTTGCCGCGCGGATTATGGCCCATGAAACCGGCGCGCTGACCGTGAGCGTTCACGAGGTTTATATTCCGGCCATCTCGAAAACGCATTGCCCGGATGACGATGCCCTGAAATCCCGTATCGGCCATTGGCGGTTGCGGCTTCCGGGTAAGTCTGGCGAGCTTTGGGGCGCGATCTTGGCCCTTTCCGACGAGGATTTGCTTGACCTCATCGCGGTGTGCGCGGCGGTGTCTATCGACGCCACCCACCAGAAGCACGGTGATTTCGCTTTCCGGCAGCGCATGACCCATGCCGGGCAGCTTGCCACCACCCTGCAACTGGACATGGCGAAGCACTGGCAGCCCACGGCGGACGGCTTCTTTTCCCGCATCAGCAAGACCAGCATCCTCGATGCGGTGGAAGACGCGGCGGGTGCCAAGGCGGCGGGCCGGTTGGACGGCTTGAAGAAAGGCGTCATGGCTGTTGAGGCCGTGACGGCGGTTGCCGGGACAGGCTGGGTGCCGGGCGTGCTGCGGACTCAGGGGCTGCCGACCCCGGAGCCGGAAGCGGAAGCCGAAGCCGCTTAACCCGGCCCCTGCCCTCGCCACTCAAGAGCCACCCGCAAGGGTGGCTCTTTCTGCTATCTGATAGCGGAAAGATAGCAGATATTAGGCAGATTTCAGATAGTGGGTTGTTATCGGTTATCGGGTTGGTAGTGGTTATTGGAAAGATATTTGATATTGCAAAGTTATCTGATATTAGGTAGATATTGGTTATCGTCCTGATAGTAGATATTGGAAGGAGCGGCGCCAGTGCCAACCATCGTGTTCGCGTCAAGCAAGGGCGGCGTCGGCAAGACGACCTCGGCCCTTGCCTTGGCTTTCGTGTTCACCCAGGCGGGTGCAGCCACCACGCTGATCGACGCCGACCCCAACGCCCCGCTGGCGCGTTGGGCTGCCCGGTTTCCCGATAGCATCCCGGCAGGGCTGACCGTGACGGGGGCCGTGGGCAATGCCGCTGCGCGCGCCATTGACGACGCGGCGCTACGCGATCCGTTTGTCATCGTGGACCTTGAGGGCACGAAAAACGTGGAAGTATCCGTTGGCCTGGGCAGGGCGGACCTCGCCTTGATCCCGATGCAAGGTTCCCAGCTTGATGCCGACGAGGCGGCGAGTGTGGTGAAGCTGATCCAAACCCAGGAAGAGGTATTCCGGCGGACCATCCCGTTCCGGGTGTTTTTCACCCGGACCTCGCCGGTCATCGAGAGCAAGGGGATGCGCGACATTCACGCGCAGTTGCGCGAATTGGGCATCCCGTTGCTGCGGACATCCATCATGGAGCGCGAGGCGTTCAAGGTGCCGTTCCGCGTCGGGGCGAGCTTTTACGACCAGACTCGGAGTGACGTTCGCAATCCCCGCGCGGCCATCGAGAACGCCGAAGCGTTCGCGGCAGAAGTGCGGGACATTCTGATGAGCGAGGGTGAGGCAGGGCAGGGGAGGGTAGAGGCCAATGGCTGAGGAACGGAAAACGGCGCGGCTGGACCTTGCAGGTTTCAAGCCCAAGGCCGCGCCACCAGTGGCCCCGGAACAGGACCGCGCGGCAGTGGCGGCGGGCAAGCAACACGGCTTTTCCAGCCGGGCAGAGGCCGAGAAGATCGACGGGCGCACGCTCCGCCGCAAGGGCAAGGCGCAGATGAACATGCGGGTTAGCTTGGGCGTTCAGAACGATTTCAAGCAGGTAGTGGCGGAGTTTCCTGACGCGGATGCGTGCCTTGCCCATTTGATCGACCTCTACCGCCGGTCCCGCGCGAGTTAGCCACTATCTAATATCAGAATGATAGCAGATAGCACCTTGTCGGAATACGCCATCCTGGCCGCGTCCTTCACCGCTTATCTCGGATGCGGGGCTGGCGCGCTCTGGCTTGGCAGGCAGCGCCGGGCCGGGGATGACCGGGCAACCCGGCATGGCAACAGCGGCGAGCAGCGCGTTGCGCGGACCTTGGAACGGGCTGGCTATACGATGCTGACCGATTTGACGGTGCAGCAGGGCAGGGGGACGCACCAGATCGACCATGTGGTGTGCGGCCAGGACCGGCTTTTTGTGCTGGAAACCAAGACGTGGCGGGGCCGGATCGAGGGCCGGGCAGGGGACCGGGAATGGACCCTCCGTAGGCCGCGCAGCCGCGAGGCCATCCGGGCCTATAACCCCCTCCACCAGAACCAGACCCATGCCCAGGTCATCGGCGGGATATGCCATGTCCCTGTCACCCCGCTTGTGGTCTCGGCGGGCTTCCTACAGGTGCCCCCGGAACTGGCCGACCGGGTGATGCCGCTTGCCAGCCTCCCGGCCTTCCTGGGGCCGCCAGGGCCGCCCACGGGGCGCATTGCGCGGGCTTTCGAGGAATTGGCCCGGCGCAAGGCCGCCTGGGGTCAGGCGGCCCTTAGCGCCCAGCATCGGCGCTGGATGGCCCATGGGCGGCGTTTCGACCCGGTGCGCGCGTTATGGGTGGGCAGTGTGGTCAGCCTCGCTTGCGCCCTGTTGACGGCCCAGAGGCTTCTATCCGGCTGATTTTCCAGGCCAGTCGCGGGGCGAGCGATGCCCGGAAAACTTGCAATATTCGAGAAAATCGGCTATATATCAGGAACTTACTGAAAGGAAAGGCATCGTGGATCAGGTCGTATCCAGCAAGCCGCTGATCTCTGAGGCGGAACGTGACCGGCGCCGGGCGGCCATCAATTATGGCCGTGGGAGCGTGCGGCTTGAAGGCTTCGTGGTGTCGCCGGAGGCTGAGGCGCTGAATCAGCGTTACATCGACGGCGAGCTGACGCGCGAGGAACTGACCCAAGCCATTCTGAGGCTCCATCGCGCGTGAGCCTGGATGAAGATGACGCATCTTCATGGGACGTGGGACCAGCCCAAGAACGCAAAGAGGCTGATCTTGTCTCGAACCGGCTCAGCGAACTCTATGAAAAACCGCTAACCGGAAAATTTGACGCGGCGCATCTGCAAGCCATCCATGGCTACATTTTTCAGGATGTGCCGCGTCATCAGCCCGGCGTCGTTCGGGGCGATTCGGACCTATGGGCCAAAAACCGGGCGCTGGAGGACAGGGCAGGGGTCTATGAGGTGCGCTATCTCGCGGAGGGGGTAACGGCGAAACTCAAGGCGATTTTGGACGATTTTGGCGGGCCTGGCGCTTTGCGCGGGCTTTCGGCCGATGATGCCGCCACCAAACTCGCCCGGCTGTATGGCGACCTAGACCATACCCATGGGTTTTATGAGGGGAACAGCCGGACTTTGCGGGAGTTTACCCGAACGCTCGCGGCGGAGGCCGGCTTCTCGCTTGATTGGACGGGCACCAATGTCACGGCGGAGCATCGGAACGCGCTCTATGCCGCGCGTGATGTCGAAGTCCTCAGCCGCCATTATCCCGGCGTAACACCGGAAAATGCCGGGACGCGCGACGCCTACGAGGCCGCGCTACAGGTCGAGAGCTTCCGCAAGGGGCTGGGAGACCAACCGCTGCGGGACTTGATCCGTGCGGCCTTGACGGAAAGCAGGACGCTCACCCCGGCCCAGGAACAACGGCCGAAGGCCGATACGGCCGAGAGCTATTGGGCGGGCGTGGCGCGGAAAGGGCAGGGCGGCGATGCCGGTTCCCCCGATGCCACGATTGAGCAGGATGCCGCGAAACAGGCCACGCGCGGGCCGCGCCTGAAATGATGTCGCTTGCCGCGCCGGAAGCGGCGGGCTGTGCCCGCCGCCCCTGGCCGTTCTGACCGGCCACGCAGGCGGGTCAGGGGCACTCCCCTTGCCGAAACCAGCCAGGAAGGCGCCACAGGGCCGGGGAGGGCCGATCAAGCCGAGTACCGGAAAACGCCCAGCCAGGGCGTAGCGGCCTCTCCCAGAGCCGCATAGCCCCGTTTCGCGCGCTTGGACCCCCGATAGCCGGGGCAGGGCAGGCGTGTGGTTGGGCAGGAAGGCCAGCGCCAGACGCAAAGGGCTGGGCATCCCCGCCGTCGATGCCGAACCCCGGCCAAGGTCAGCCGTCGCCAGGACGGGCACTCCGTTCATTGCCGGGGCCACCATCTGGCCTCTCTCACGGGCACGATTGCCGAGAGCCGGGACCGGGGCAACCTCGCCGGCGATTATTTTCCCCTGGCCGCAAGGCGGCCATTCCTCGCGGGACAAAATAACCGCCGCCTTCGGCCCTCCGCTTCGCTGCGGCCGCAAGCGGTGCCCCGGACCCGTCCCCCGGCGGGCATCGTGCCATCGAGGCCGATTGGCGGCCCGAACAGCACGGAGATTGAAACCATGGCGACCATCGGCACCTTCACCGAGAAAGACGGCAAACTCATTGGGAAGATCCAGACCCTCAGCCTCAATTCATCGCTGGCCTTCCTGCCCAACCAGAACCAGACCAGCCCCGATGCCCCGGCCTACCGGGTGTTCGCAGGCCGGACGGAGGTAGGCGCGGCCTGGGAAAAGACCTCTGAAAACACCGGCCGGACCTACTATTCGGTGCGGCTCGATGATCCGACCTTCGCGGCCCCGTTCTTCGCCAACCTGATCGAACAGGATGAAGGCGGGTTCGCGCTCATCTGGTCCCGCCCACAACGCCGGGACTGAGGCGGCCGGGGGCGGCGGGCATAGCCCGCCGCTACCGCGCTGCGCGCGGCAGGGCCAACCGTCCAGCTCGCCCCCCAGCTTCACAAAAGGCGGCAGGCCGACATCTGCCGTTGTTCCCGACCGTAGGGCCGCAGGGCACGGCTAAGGGTGCGGCGCAGGCTCGGACACCGCCATAGCGGCGGCTCCCCGTCATGGCAGCTCCTTTGGGCAACAGGAAATCCATGGTGCGAAGGGTGCCAGCCCGTCGCGGCCCCGCAACCTGGCTGCGCCAGGTTCTCCACTGCGTTTCGACCCTCCGGGTGCAGGGCCGCTCTTCCGGGCCGGCACTTATCCTCCGCGGATTTCCCGCCACCCAAAGGAGGACACGTCATGACTATCTCAAACGCCGCCGTAAAGCTGCTCGCCCACCTGCGCCGCACCCTTAGCCGCACCCTGCGGCGGATCGCCGTTGCCAGCGTCACCCTCACGATCAGCCTGCCGCCTTTTGTGAAGCTCGAAATCAAGACGGAGCCGGTTCGGCCCAAGCACCGCCATTAGGCGGTGCAAGGCCGCCTTCGGGCGGCCTTTCCCGGCCCTGACGGCCCTCTTTTCAGGAAACCGCGTGTTTCCGGTGAGGGAAAATTCTGAATTTCCCGCGTCTTTTATCACCGTGGCGTATGGGCGTGCCCTTCACTTCGCTCAGGGCGCTACGTCGGGCTGCGCCCCAAGCCCCTCCGGGTCTTGGCCCTCCGGGCTTCCATCGCTCACGCCTCCGGGCCTGACGGCCCTGCGCGCTCCGCTTGCCCCCCACCCCCCCTTTAGGGGGGATAGCCGGGGAGGGAAGGGCGCCGCCCATCCCCTCCCTCGAAAACGCCGCCTACAGCACGGCAGGCCGCGTGTCGCGCAGGGCAAGCCCCGCCCGCTCCGCAGCCCGGCCGCGCCCGCCCGCATTTTCCCCCTCCTCTCCCGCTGCTCGCCGCAGGGGCGTCCGCCGAAAGGCGTTGAGCGCCTTTCAGCAAGAGGAGAGAAAAATGCGAGACAGTACCATTGAAGTTTTGAAGGTGGCGGCCCGGCTTGCACACCACGCGGATGCGGCCTGGGCCATCGCCGCGAACGCAACACCAGGGATCGACCGGCTCTATTGGTCCAAGGTGGGCCAGGATTATGCCGATATGGCGGGCACGCTCCGGGCGGCCGTCCTGATCGACAATCCCGATATGGTGGAGATCGCGGCATGAGCGAGGACCGCGAACCTACGGCCGCGATGCGGCTTTTCACCCCGGAACAGCGCGCGGCGCTGATCGAAAATGGCAGGCGTAGCCGCGAGGGCCACGAAATCGACCCGTTCCCTGTGGTCAAGCTGTTCCTGCCCGGCAGCGACATGACGTGGTTGCTGACCGAGCTGGACCCGGAGGATGACGACCTGGCCTTTGGCTTGGGCGACCTTGGCATGGGATGCCCCGAACTCGGCTATGTCAGCCTTGGCGAGATCACCAGCGTCAAAACCGCGCTGGGCCTGACCGTGGAGCGGGACCAGTTTTTCCAGGCGGATAAGGCCCTCTCCGCCTATGCCACGGCGGCACAACGGGCCGGATACATCGTCGCGTGATCCAGACACCGGCGGCCCTCCCATCGTGGGAGGGCCGCTATTTCGGGGTAGGGGTCGAATCTCTGCGAAAGCGGCGGGCCGTTATCAAGAGCACGCGCCTGTCCTCAATCGCGCAGGTCCGGTACAGCCGGATAAGCAGTTGCTCATCTTCTGAGATTGACCCCTCATCGCCGCCGATGAGGTATCCCACGGATGTTTTCAAGACCTTCGCCAACCGCTCCATGTGGTCGCGGACCTGGCCGGTGCGGTTTGATTCCCATTGCGCGATGGCCGATCTTGAAACGCCGAGTAGGGCCGCCAGCACATCTTGGGTCATATTTGCCGCGATGCGCCGGGTTCTAATCCGGTCGCCAACGGTATCTTCCGAGAGCCGTAGTTTTGCGCTCAAGCCTCTGATCTCTGTTTGTTTGTGTCTTGCGGCCCGAGACGGGCGAACATGTTATCCCAGCCCTTATCCTGGCAAAGATGCGCGACGGCAGCGGCTTCAAAAGGTTCGTCGATACGGGTGAATTCCGAAGCACCGGACGGATTGCGGCTTGGGTGCAGCGGCGCCCAGGCGGCTTCGATGATTTCAAAATCACCGATCTTTGCAGCGCAGTGGCGGCAATGATTCAACCAATACGGGCGTTGATGCCATTTGCTGCTATCGCAGAAATAGCGTGGTGCGAGCTGTGGCAAGCGGTTCAAGACTGAATCGGTTAAGCGTTCGATGTAGGCTAGGATTGCGGGCCTTGTTCCGTCCTGCCAGGGATCGACGGTATTGCGCCGGGTAAAGGGCGGATCGACACCGAGCACATAAACATCGGTTTCATGGCCGCAATGCCAGCAGCGGCAGGCACCGGCCACGACAAAAAAGGAAGACGCGCGGACATTGACCGGCGGCAAAGCCGGTTCGGCGGAGTAGCTCGGGCGAAGGGGACGGCTAGGCCGAAGCATCCGATTGCGACTTGTCCGCCGCCAGGAGAGCGGCAAAGGCCATCTCGACCTCCGCAAGCTCGCCCGGAAAGATCGGATTCCGAAGGCGTTGAACTACAGATTTCGGCAGCCCGAGCGTGCGCGCCATGTCAGCATCCGACACCCCGGCATCGAGCATCGCATTGTGCAAACGTACTTTCGCGGCTTCCAGCGGAGCCACGGAGATAACCGGGCGGCCACGGGCCGGAGACGGCAGGGGGATGCGCTCTCCGGCATCGACATACCCGGCCAGGACGATAATCAGCGCATCAGCGGCGCGGATCAGGGCGTCAGATTCATCGTGACCCCATGTTTTGCCCGGCAAACTGCCGAAAAGCACGGCAATCTGCCCGCTCTCTTCGGCAGTTAGGTCCACGGGATACTGCAAAATCATTCTACGTCCGGTATAGGTTGTGTCTGCGGTGCGCCCCCGCTGACAATTCCTGACCCCTGATCGGGGAGGTAGAAAAACCGAACTTAGCCGGTCCCTGTGACCTTTAGTTTCGCGGGAAACCTGGACATACGCCACAGGCTCCCCGACCCACATGAGTCAAGGAAGATGGTGCCCTGTCGGCGGGCACCAACCGCTAAGTTAGGGGTTTCTACGCCCCAGGGCAGCGCGTACTGCCCCAGGCTGCGTTATATCAGAACGGTAATTTTCGGAAAGAAGGCGGCCTTTTAGCCACCCGTGCCGGTCATTGTCCGGGAACGGCTTTTGTCGCCGGATCAAGCCACACCGGCATTGAGCAGTACCGGCGGCCTTGAGCATCGGCGGCGACCGATTTCTTGCAGGCGGTGAGGGCTTGCACCGGGTCATTGTCCGCCATGAGAGTTGCCCAGGCAGAGGCGGCGCCAGGTCCGGCGGCCATGGCCGCCGATATGGTGTGTGCAGAGATTTCCCCCTGTGACCGGCCGGAGGCAAAGCCGGCCGCGTAGGAGACGCCGGCGATGAGGGCAAGACCGATCACGAGACCGGCCGCGCCGCCAAGAATGACGCGCAGCCGGGCGGTTTGCAGGCGGGTGCGGGTGCTCTTTTCGACCATGACCGCGAGGCGGGGGGCGAGCTGGTCGATGATGCCGACCCCGGAGGCGTGAACACGCTCGATTGCGTCATTCGCCACCGTATCGGCCTGGGTGCGGAGCTTTTCGGCAATTTCGAGCTGAGTGTCTGCGCTGGACTCGTAAATCTCGCCAAGTGCCCCGATGGATTCCGCCAGGGCGTGGAGCTGTTCTGCGAGCGGATCACCTTTCAGTACGGACGCGGAGGCGGCGCGGTGCATTGCACCGATCGCCGCTTCCAGTTTCGCCCGTAACTCCCCCCGGCGACCCGTGGCCGTTACGGTATCCATGAGCTGATACCCGCGCAGCGCCGGTCCATGGCATCCAACCAGGCGCGAAGCCGTGCCCCGTCAAACATGCCGAGTGGCGGTGTCACCCTGCCGTCGCGCGCATCGAAAAACCGGCATTGCCGGGCTTCGATGGCTTCCGCCGCGAATAACCGGGGCATCCAGACGGGGACACTCGTTTTCGCCAGCTCGATGAAGCCCGGCAGCCCGGTCAGGCGGCCAAAGGCGTCCGTGCGCGTGGTGCCCGCGTCAATGGCAACCTCGTTCAGTACGAGGGCTTGCGCCTTCGGCGCGAAGCCGCGTGCGCTCAAGGTGAGGGCGGGGGTCAGATCCTCGGCTTGCGTGCCGAGCAGGTAGAGCATGACCGGCGCTACCCCGGCCGCTTCCATGGCGGCGGCCAGGCCGGGCATCTCTGTTGCCAGTGTCCGCAGCGTCGTGTCACCGCCGCCCAGGTCCACAATGGCCGATTGGCGTTCCGAGACGCAGTGCTCGATAAGCTGTTGAAGCCAGCGTGCGACCCCGGCCGGATTGTCGGTTTCCGGGCGAGCTACGTCCTCGAAATAGCGGGAAAAACTCGCGTTGCTTGGGTCAATGTCGGCCAAAATTGGGGTGCTGGCCCGCTGGAATGAGGTTTCCGCGATCCAGCGCAGGAGGGTGGTTTTCCCGGTTTTCCCGCGACCGGCCGCGAAGACGATCTTGGTTTTACCCGCGAGATCGACGCCCTTGGTAATCGCGGGTTCGGGTTCGGTCTGGGGTGCCAGCCCGCCAAAATCGACATCCTTACCCGCGTAGGACGTGGCGCCAGGCTTGAAGGTTGCGGGCTTCGGCTTCTCCGCTTTCGGGGTGGAGGGTTGCGGCGTGTTGTCGGCCATCGGTTTTCCTTTCATCCGTAGATTTTTTTATGCACTGCCTCTCTCTCCTGTTCCTCGGCTGATGTTAGGGGGCGTGGGGGTTCATAGGGCTTCAATGAAGCCGGTTTGAACCTGGGAACGGGAGCCGCACTTGGCGGCGGGAAAGAAGCTGGCGCCGGGCTGCCCGCCGCTACCTGCGGCGTGGTGGCTTCTCCTGGCGCTGAAACTTGAGCAGCCGGGGAGGGGGCTTTGCCCTCCCTGCCCCGGCTTTTGAGCGGGATGCTCGCGCGGACTATCTCACGGCGAAGGCCCTCAGCCGACCAGCCGCGACCCGTGCGCCAGGTGATGCCCGCGCGAGTCAGGGCATCCGCGACCGCCGCCCATGACCAGTCATCGTTCACCAGCTCGCGGAACATCGCATGGTGTCTCCGTAGCCATGGCCGCATCACGTTCCCGTCGCGCCAGAGCGCGCGGAAGCGTTCTGCCAAGGCGTCAAGTTCGGCTTCAGATGGCTGACGTTTGATCGGCATGGGCAGATGCAGGTTGCCTCAGAGCGGGCTTTTGGTCAAGAAATCGCCGCTCATTTCGCGTCCCATTTCGCCGCTCTTATAGGGGCGCTTTTCGCGGCTCTTTTCGCCGCTCATTTCCTGGGTCAGACCCCACCGTCTTCGCGGTTTTGAAAAGGGGTCATCTGTAGCAGACCAAGGCACCCAAGGGTGCTTTGTTGCGGTGCCCCGCTGTTCCCGCTACGGTGCCCGCAGCGAGCAGTTGAGGACAGCGCCCGACCCCGGAGACCCCATGGCCGATTCATCGCCAGCCGATCATACCACAGCCCGCCTCGCTGCGCTTGAATCCGGGCAGACGGCGATGAACCAGGCCCTCGGCCTCATGCTCGACACCCTGCAACAGCAGACGAACTTGCTGCGCGAGATCGCCGCGGCCGTGAAGGACGATCCCGGCCCCTCACCCATCATTCAAAGCCTGGACGAGCTGACCGGCGCCGTGGTGCAAATGGGTGCCGGCATCGAGGCGCTGCGCTCGGAGGTCAGTGACCTGCCCGACGCCATCAGCGCCGCCATGGATGGCAGCGCGCCGCCGGAGGCCCGCACAGCGGGCGAAGAGTCCTGACATGCTGACCTACCGCACCGGGGCCGCAGGGGCACCACGGGCGGCCAGGAGTATGGCGGAACACCTATTGCAGCAAACCTTGCCGCCCGAGATGGCGGTGATGGCGGAGTATTATGAGCAAGGCGTGACACCGCCGACGCCGGCGGAAGCGGCATATAGCCGCTATAGCCGCCTTGCCCCGGACGGTCAGTTGCCGGGTGGCGCTGCGCTTGATGAGCTGGTGAAATCCGAAGCGGCCCGGCTGGGCGAAAGCGCCCTTGCCCCGGACGGGTCCGCGCTCGACGCCGGCGAGCTGCACCTTCGCGCCGTCGCGGCCTTCATCGGCGCCGGGCTTCTTTCCCGCGAAGACGGGAGCGCGAGCCTGGAACGGTTGGGAATACAAACAAACAAAGTGGCGAGTCCCACATTCCCCGAGCTGCTTGAAGCCGCCATCGCCGACGCGACGACGGCGCGCGACTATAGCAGCGCGGCCGCTACGCCACGGCGAAACATGGACCCTGCCCTTGCCCGGCGGTTGGGCATCGACCCAAATCGGGGGCTGACCCAAAGTGAGATTGCGTTCCTGTTGAACGGGCAGCGCGCAGATGGCCGAGAGATCGAAGGCAAGCAGACACAGGCCGCCACCCTGCCGCTGACGCAGATTTTCGGCCTTGAGGCGGACCAGAAGCCCGACCGGGCGCAGCTTGAACGGATGCTGGCCGGCCAGACGGCCGCCGGCGAGGCGCTGCCAGAGAAGGCCGCCAAGGGGGCGGTGCGGCGCTTGGAAAAGGCGCTTGGCGTTACGGGCAAGGAAATGTCGGCCGAGCAGCGCGAGCATATCCTGTCCGGCCGCCTGGCTGATGGAAAGGAGGTCTCTGACCGGGCCTATATGGCCGCGCTGGAAACCTCCAAATCGCGTATCGGCTATATCGACCTCACCTTTTCCGCGCCGAAATCACTGTCCGTCGCCTGGGCCTTCGCGCCGACGAACGCGGAGCGCGCCATTCTGCATCAGGCCCACGCCGACGCGATCGAGAGCGTCATGGGCACCATTGAGCAGGAGATTGGCCGGGCGCGGAAAGGCAAGGGCGGCAAAGATGGGCATGAGCCGGGCGCGATTGGCTGGGTTTCCTTCGACCACTACGCGGCCCGGCCGACCGTCGCGGTCATCACCAAGGACGAGGATGGCCGTGATGCCACCGAACTGCATAGCCTCGCTGGCACGGGCGGGCGCGTGCCCGGCGACATGCAGGTGCATACCCATGTCGCGGTGTTCAACGTGGTGGAGACCGCGACCGGGCGTGTCGGCGGCCTCGACCTCGCCCAGCTCGACGGCCGCGTGCATGAATGGGGCGCGCTTTATCAGGCGTTCCTTGCTGAAAATCTCCGCCGCCATGGTGTCGAAATCGGCTTGGACTCACGCAATGAAATGATGCGGCTGGGGTCCGTGCCGGAGTGGGTTGTTGATTATTTCAGCAAGCGGACCATGGGCGGCACCGAAGCCGCCCGCGCCTATGCCCAATCCCTCGGCCTTGATTGGGACGGCATGGATGCCGAGCATAAGATTCGCCTTCTTAAATCTGGCGTACAAGATCCACGGGGGGCGAAGTCCGATGACGTAAGCGACCTGGCGTTCTGGCTGAAGATGGCGGAGGCCATCGGCTACCGGCATCGCAGCGTCCTGCGGCCAGACGAGCGCAACCGGGAGCTGTCCCACGAGGAACGGCTTGACCGTGCCTACCGGGCTGCCATGCCCTTGCTCGACAAGCAGTTTGACCGGCGGGCGGTCATCGACGGGGCCGATGCCCGCGTAGCCGCAGCAAAGGGGCTGATCCTTGCCGGCATTGAGTCGGCCGATGATGTAAGCAAGGTGACGCGGGCCTTCCGCGAACGCGGCGTTCAGCGCCGCGGCGAGGATGCCGCGCTGATCTGGGGCACCGTCTCCAGCACCCAGGGCCGCGAGCGTACCGCCGTTACCACCAGCTTAGACGAACGCGAGGAAAAGACCCTGATTGCCACGGCCCGCGCGGGTGGCCGGGATCGCAGTGCCGCGCTGACGCCGGCGAAGATTGAAACGGCCGTCCGGGCGTTTCCAGAGCTGGAATTCTCAAGCGAGCACGGCCAGGCGCAACGCGCCGTCATCGACAAATTGGGCACTGGCGGACGGATCGGGCTTGCGATCGGCGTTGCCGGGTCCGGCAAGACCACCCTGCTCAAACCCCTTGTGCGCGCGTGGCAGGACGATGGGCGAACCGTTCACGGCATCGCCCTGGCTTGGCGGCAGTCTGACGACCTGGCTGAAGCCGGCATCGAGGGCCGCACGCGCGCCGTGGCGTCATTTCTCAAAGCCGTTGAGCGCGGCAAGATCGCGCTGGACGCGAAATCTGTAGTCGTAGTGGACGAAGTTGGCTTGCTGGGCACACGCCAGCTCAATGACATCCTCGCCCTGCAGAAGCGCACCGGATTCCAGCTTATGATGCTGGGCGACCCCAAACAGATGCAATCCGTAGAGGCCGGGCCGGTCATCGCGCTGTTGCGGCAGGCCCTCGGCACTGAGGCCGTGCCGGAGCTGGGCAGCTCAGTGCGCCAGAAGGATGCCGACGAGCGGGAAACAACCCTGATGTTCCGCAACGGCCAGACGAAGGAAGCGATGGACCGAAAGGCCATCAACGGCACGTTTCAGGCCGCGCCGGGCGGCTACCGCGAGGCAATCGACCGGGTGGCCGAACTTTGGCAGGAGCGCCGGGAGGCCAACCGCGACCGTCCGGGCTTCACGGTGACAGTCAGCGCACCGACGAACGCCGAAGCGCATGACATCAGCATTGCCATCCGGGGGCGGCGGCGAGACGCCGGCGAGATCGGCGAGGATAAGACCACCCTGGCCGCCAGTGACGGCCAGGGGACGCGGAGCTACAGCTTGGCGCTGGCCGAAGGCGACCGGGTGCGGCTGTTCGATAAGGTGAACGCGGCTTTCACAAACGGCACGCATGGGAACATCGGCCGAAACGGGTCCGTCTTGGACGTGGTGAAGATTCAGGGTGACGGCCTGGTGCTGCGAAATCACAATGGCAAAGAGGGCTTTGTGCCTTGGGATCGGCTTCAGGATGATGCCGGCCGGTTCCGCCTTGCCTACGGCGAGGCCCTGACCACGCATACGGCCCAGGGGTCAACCGTCACCGAGCATATCCATGCCATGCCGAGCGGGAGCCGCCTGGTCACAGCCTTTGGCGCTTACACCTCTGGCAGCCGGCACCGCGAGCAGAGCTTCATCGTGACATCGGACGGCGCCGAGCGCGCGGAAGTTGCCGGCCGGCGGCCACTCGGCGATCGGCGGGAGATCACGCCCGGCGATGTGCTGGCGAACGTCACCCGGAATTTCTCGCGCCAGGACGAGAAGGAAAGCGCCGTTTCCATGCTTGAACGGGCGGCCAATGTGCGGCGGGGTACGATCCGCGCCGTGCAAGCGTCCCTACAGCCCATGGAGGCTCGCACAGCGGCCCAGGAGCCGACCACCAGCCTGCCGGAGCGCCTGGACCGGCGCAGGATTACCCGCGCCCTGGAGAGCCGGTTGCCGGGCTTGGCCGAGCGCCTACGGCGTCATGGTGAATCCGTCGCCCAGCTCGCCCGCGCCGGCGCGGCACTCGCCGAACGGCTGGCCGCCATCGCCCGCGCGAAGCGGGCCGAGCGGCACACCGAGCGGGATTATTGGCAGGACGTGGCCGAACGCGCCTCAAAAACGCCCGAGCAGACACAAACCCAGAGCCAGGCGCGGCGACCTGGCCGGGGGCGATAGGTTTGGCTTGAGGCGGGGTTAGCGCCCTGCCTGGACACGATAATCTCGCCCGGATACTTCGCCGATATTGCCGCGAACATGCGGCGACCACCAGAAGACGCCGCTTTTCCGAACCTTGAAATGCCCCCTCACCAGGGCGGCTCGAAGATCGGAAGGAGCGTTTGGAATTCCGGCCCGGCGTGCCGCGCGGAGACGGCGTGTAATGTCAAGAATGACCGGGCGCAGTGGCAGCAAAGGCGGTTCGCCCTTCCTTGTCCTTGCCCGATTGATGGCTTCTAAGTCCGGCTCTTCTCCGGTCTCCGTCGCGTTGCGGCTATTCAGCAACAGCAAAATAGCCACGAGTTCCTGACACAATCGGGAAGCTTCGCCATAGGCTTCATCACGGGGGTTGATGGCGTTCCCAAACGACCCGTGCTCGATCGAATGAGGTTCGATACGATCAGCCAACTCGTGAAGGGCAACAATGTCATTGGGCGAGAGGTCTTTGACCAGACGTTGGTAATCAGGATCAGTTAGAAGCGATCCGCTTGGCAAGCGTTGAAAAAGCTTGGTGAAGAAGCGCCCCACCTTCGAGATTGTGAGAACCTGCCTCTTGAATTTCTTGGCGGCTTGAAGCTCGGCTTCACTAAAAGATACGCCAGTGCGGGGGCCGGATACAGTCCGGAGAATCATGCCGATGCCAGCAGCAATCAGCACCTCATCCGACTCAAGGCCGAACAGGACCGCGCTATATGTGTCGCAGTCTTCCTCGACGATCAACCAACCGCGGCGGCGAATCTCGGCAGTTGGCTCCATGAGCCATTCCAGCCATGTTACCGGAAAAGGGGGACGGGCAAGATGGAACGCACTGAGTACGGTGCTAGGCCGCGTTTTGATGACTTCATGGGCGGCTTCCACAACGTCTTGGCCTATTTCCATGCGACCACACGATGCGGTGGCGACGAGGCCGGACGCATAGGCGGCCCAGAAATCCTCGGGCCGGTCTTGAGGGGTGGCACCGGGCTTGAGCGGTTCAAAATACCGAAGGGCGTTGACGAGGCGCATAATCTTCCTCTCTTCCCTAGATGAGTCTGCAATACCCCTTGGCGGCTAAAATCTTCCGAATGTCCGGATCGTGCTCAGGGGCCAAATTCCTGGCCGCCATATTGCGAATTGACGGATGAGCGCGTGCCGGACGGGGCGCTTGAGCATTGATTCAGAAAATTGGCCCGTTCGGAGAGCGTGTCCCCCGGCTTGAAATCGCCTCCCTTGAAGACGCGGATGGAAAAATACGAGGTGAGATAGCCCGTGCAGCTTGAACCGCCGCCCTGGCCGGCTGCCTCGCCGGCGAGGCAGAGGACCGCGCCGCACGCGGAATCACTATCGGCGCGGGCCGGGTGGGAGAGCGCAAGAACGGTCCCCAGGGCGAGGACCGATAAAACGGCGAGGCGCATGGAAATCTCCTTGGGCTGATTATCGGGTCAAACGGGGGGGCTTCAGGACATCGAGGGGCGGTGCCTCCATTGTGTCTAGCGTGGGTTGCTTGGCACTATCGGGGATACGTGCTTCAGCGCGTGCATCCCGCAGCAGGTTGGCGGCCTGTTGCAAGGCGTCCGACTTTCCCGTGCCGACCTTGTTGGCAACGGACATCCAGTAGGATGCCGCTGCCCGGTCCAGATCAGATTCGATTTCCGACATGGCTTTTCTCCTATCGCGTGCGGCCAGGTGGCCGCGTGAGATCCTGGGATTCGACGGCGCCAGAGGCGCGCGCCTGGGATGCGCCGGAGGCCACCTTCTCCCAATACGACTGAGCTTCGACACCGGCTTGCCGGTTTTCTTCGGCAGCGGTGTTGTACTCTTTTCGATATTGAGGGTCAGTCGCCATCCGCACATTATGGTCCGCGTTGAAAGCCCGCTGGTAGTTTTGGCTTGGCTCCAGTCCGGCCACGCGGCGGGCCTCTTCCTGAATTCTCGCATCGCCCCAATAGGGGCTACCGGCGTGCTTGGCGGTCAGCTCTTTCGCAATCTCTTCCGTCCGTGCGGGGATGTTGGCCCTGTCTTGTTGGGCACGTTCCTGCCAGACTGCCGAAGCCTGCTCGAATGTGAGCGTAGCGGCACCCACCGCGGCCTGTTCACGGAACAGCTCGCCTTTGGTTTTGGCGTCCATGATGTAGGAATCGCCACGGGTTGCACCCTCATAGGCTGTAGCCAAGTCTTTGACGGGGCCACGCCAGAACGGTTCAGGATCATGCCCGGCTTCCATCTCGGTTCTACGCCAGGTGGCGAAATAAAATTGCCCTGACGTTGTTCCCTTACCCAGCTCGATAGATTTGAGGTCATAGCCGTCATCAAGCGTTTTCCAGCCACCCTTGAAGATGGTGGAAACCTTCTCGTTCTCCCCTTGATATTCACCGCTCATTGGGCCGCTCCCTTATAGAAACGATTGGCCGCGACCTGGGCAACCAACTCAGGGCGGCGGAAATAGATGGCCCGTCCGCAGCGCATCGGCGGCGTGCTGCGCGCGAGAACGAACAATTCATCAGCCCGCGTGTCGTGCATCAGCTCCGCCTTGCGGAGCAACGGCCGGGCAATTTCGTGATAGCTGATATTAGAGCCATGGGAGCGAGAGGACGATTCCAGCGCCTTGCCCGCACTGCCGGAATTCGTGCCTTCGGAACTTGCCATGACGCCGTAGGTTCCGAAGGTGCTTTCCAGCTCCGTCGCTGTATCGAGGTCTTGCACCGCAGCGTAGCACCGGAAGGAGACCCCCTCATACCAGGCGCGCTTGCCCTGTTCGCCCCACTGATCGACGATTTGCCCGATCGACTGATAGAGGAGCTGCATGGTGATGTTGTATTTCCGGCCGGCATCGCGGGCAGTTTCGAGGATCTTCATGTACCCCAGGCGCGCGGCCTCATCGAGCAGGTAGAGCACCCGTCCGCTGACATTGCCATCGGCCTCATAGGCGGCGTTCAGCAGCGCGCCAATGACCGTGCGGCTGACCCCCGGCGTGGTTTCCAGCACCTTAAGAGGCATCTTCAAGAACAGGGTCATCCGGCCTTGCAGCAGCTCGGCCGTGGTGAAGCTGTCCCCGGATACGAGCGTCGCATAGGCGTCGTTACCCAGCCAGGTGGTCAGCTCGGCCGCGGCGCCGACGACCCCGCTGAAGGTTTCGTCCACCAGGCCGCACAATGGCCCGGCGAGCTGCCGGGCATAGGAGCTGGGGCTGTTCTCGTAGATGGACCGCAGGACGGTGCGGATTTGTTCGGTTGGCATGGCAATCGCGCGACGCACGGTGCGGAGGGTTTTCAGCTTTTCCGGGGCATCGGGGTCATAAAGGACGTGAGCGACGAAACAGCGCACCACGTTGCGCCCCATGCTCTCGAAAAAGTCCTCATTTTTGTTGACGCCCGGCTTTTGATCGCCGCAGACCCAGGTTACGACCGAGTCAATGTTTGTGGATGAGACCGGCGATTTTGTGTCGATCCAGTCCAACACGTTGAAGCCAACACCTGCCGCCGGGTCCAGCTCATAGACCTTGTGCCCCATGGCGGCGCGCGCCTCGCGCAGCATCGGGGCGATTTCTCCGGCTGGATCGAGGACCACGGCCGAGCCGGTCCAATGAAGAAGCGTTGAAACCGCAGTTGTCGTCTTGTAGCCGCCGCTGCCTACGATAACGAGGGAATGGGTGGGGCCTTCCTTGCATGGGTCAATTAGCAGAGGGGCCTTGCCCCCCTTGCCCCAGCTTTTCGGGTTCTCCGGGTCAAACCGATCGTTGGCAACCTTGTCCTGATCTACCCGGTAGGCTTCCCCAACGACGATGCCGCCATAGAGAGGGTCCGGACCAGGGAACCGCTTCAGGGCGGCATCCATGCTGATCCATTCGGCGCGGCCGTGATTATCGGTGACAGCAAGCGGCGATTTCACGATGCCGCCAAACAGGGGGCGGCGCAGGCGCGGGCCTGTGACCTGGCGCGAGCGAACAATGAGGCCGATCGCCAGCAATACGGGTGGGACGGCGCCAGCTACCGCGCCGATTTTGAGCCAGAGGGACACACGCGCGTTGCCAGTGTCCTGTAGCGCGTAAAGCCACCATTGGTAGAACGGGTGCGGGAAATCATGCAGCAGGCCAGTGCCGAACAGGAACACCAGGGAGGCCACCATCGTCCAGGCGACAAAGGCCATGATAAAGCTGAAACCGACCTTGATGATGAGCTGGCCCATGGCATCGGTCATTCGTCCGATCCTTCCTTACCGTGCAGGGCAATCATCGTCAGTTGAACGAACTTCATGAACACGACGATCAGCGCCAGGGCGCAGGCAGAACTTATTGCTGCGGCGTTCAGATGGTCCATTAACCCTAAAAGAAAAAGGAGGCAGCATATCCCTAAAAGAATCCAAAAATACCGTTTGAGTTTAAGGGCTTTCTCAAACCGGGCTTGAGTGCGGCGTTTGTCCCATTCGAGATAAGCGGACGCCTTGCCTTCAACCCAGGTAGAAATCTTGTCAGGATTGATTTTCATGCTGCCCTCAACAGGTTCGCGGCGGTCTCACCCCGCCTTGCCGCATCGGCGGCGAACCAGACTTCGCGGATTTCATAGAGTGCGCCTTCGTTATGGAACGGGATAATCACGTCCACCGCCGATGCCAGGAAATCCATAAGTGTGCGGTCATCCCACTTGCCGCCCTGGGGGCTGCCCTTCACCAGCGCGAAGAGCTTCTTGAAGGCATCTTCCGGGTTCTTCCCGTGGATGGTGGTAATAGAGCCAGGGTGGCCGCTTACGACCTCATTTACATAGGTCCAGGCGGCGTCATCCCGCAGCTCTTGCAGGAGTACGCGGTCTGGCCGCATCCGCAAGCTCGCTTGGAGAAGCGATTCCGCCGTGACGTTGGACTGCCCGATGTTATCCTTGCTGTAGAGCAGCCGGACATGGTTCGGTTGCGGGATCACCAGCTCAAGCGTGTCTTCGATGGTGATGATGCGGTCTGCTACGGGAATCGCCCCGATGAGCGTCTTGCTCATCGTGGTTTTGCCAGAGCCGGTTGCCCCGCAATTCAGGATCGTCAGGCGGGATGCCACACATTTTTCTAGGAACGCTTCGAGATTTCCCGAATCGTAGAGCGCCAGCAGTTCGCTGAAGTCGCGGCGTTCAGCTTCCTTCCGGGTCTCCCATTGGTTCCACCTCGTAGTAGCATACCGGCCCGCAACGGACTTGATCGGCGATACCGAACCGCCAGGTTTGCGAATCGTCAGGCTGACCGTGCCGGCCGGCACGGCTGGCGGGACGCAAATCTGCAACCGCTCGCCGCCGGGCAGCTCCGTCGCGCAAAGCGGATTACGGGGGCCAACATCCTGCTTTCGGAGCGCGCCGGCGAGCGTGGATATATCTTCAAGGTCTGCCAGATCGAAGGCTATGGGTTCGGCCTTGAAAATGCCGCGCTGGCGGATAAACACCTCACCGGGGCGGTTGATGCAGATTTCCTCCGTGGCAGGATCTTCCAGCCATGGCGCAAGCGGCTTCATCAAGTAGTTCAGTTGAAGCGCGGCTTCACCCACCATTGTCCAGGCTCACCGGCTGGCCGTTGTTGAAAGATGAATTATTGACCTGCAATTTATAAACATTCGAGAAATCGAGATCATGCGCGACGATCAAACCGACCGTATCACCCTGATTTTTTGTCAGAGTCGGGGGTATGTTGATGGTGTTCTGCAAGGCCGTGTTGGCAACCGCCTGGCCGTTCGATTGTGCCGAATAGACGAAACCAAGGGCGGCCTGCTGCGATGTCGAATTGCTGCTACCATTTCCGGCCGCCAGGACCGTTCCCGCGTCAAGCCCGCCTTGAACGAGCGTCAGCATGAGGGCACCGCCGAACCTATCCCAAAAATGGTTGTTGACTGCGCCCGGAAGGCCGGAACGGCCCAGCTCATCGGTGCCAGGCGAGTCGAGCGTGATGATGACATGATCCGGCGTTTCCGCGCGGGTCCAATCGACGAACACGCGGTTTTGCCCCTGGAGCAGCCCGCTTTGGATTTGGCCGACGATCTTGGTCCCACGGTCGAGCAGGACCACATTGCCCGTGGTCCCGCGAATGTCGATCGGCACCACGCAGGTCACGAGGCCGGGAAGCTGGCTATCAATCGCGGTCTGGAGGCTGCATGGGATCATCGTGCCTTCGGTGATCGTCATGTTCGGGTTGGCGAGAATGGCGGCCTGTTCCCCATCCAGAGGCGTGGCTTTCAGCCGTGCGCCAAGCGGGGAGCTATCCGGTGCCGGCGGTGGAGCGGGCGGGCTGCCCCCGCCCGATGCAGGCGCCGCAGCGGCCGACAGGCTGGGCAGAAGGCTTCCCTGGCCTGAATAGGCCATGATCGGCGCCGTGGCCGGGGTCTGTTGGTTACTCCCGGTTCCCAAGAAGGATGTTGGCGCGGCAGGCGCCGGTTGAGGCAGGGCGGGCGGCGGAGGCGGCTTCGCAGTTGTCGGGGGCGGCTGGGTGAATTGTTGACCGCCCCCTGTATAGGCCGTTTGCGAGGCCGCCGGCTGGGCTTTCTGCCGATGGCTGTAGAGGGCGTTGAACCACACGAAGCCAAGCGCCAACGCCCCGACAAGGCCGAGAATGCCGAGCTTGGTCCCCATCGACATTTGACGGCCGCCCTCGCCGGCAACGGGAGATTTACCCTGTTCGACGGGCGATTGATTGTTTTCGCTCATGGCACGGTCCCCGCTGCGCTGGAAAGGGTGCGGGTAACGTCCGGGCTGACCGTGCCGGTGCCGGGGTTGTTGCCCACGGTGTTGTAGCCAAGGTTGTAAATGTTCAGCACCGTCCCGCCGTAGCGTAGGCGGACTTCCCGCGTGGTTTGGTCAATCTCCACCGTATTGCCATGCACCGAATAGGTGGCCGTCGCTTCCTTGCCATCCGGGTTGATGATAAAAATAGAGGGAATGGCGGTGTTCCCTGGGAAGGTCAGCACCGTGGAATAGCCATTGTCCCAGACAGAGACCGGGGCAAGAGAATGATCGCCCTGCGCGACATATCTGTAATTTCGCGGCCCGACATAGGGGTTGTTCCGCTCACTATCCATGATGTCATTGGTAGCCTGAGTCTGGGCCTCCGCTTCGGCCTGGGCGTTCAGCTTGGCGACCTGTGCCGCTTCGGCCGCTGCTTTCGCTGCCGCCGCTGCGGCTTCCTGGGCGGGATAGGTGAATTGCACCGCGTAATAGACACCATCGGCACCGTTTGCCGTGGACGGGTCACTGACGGTCTCAATCTCAAACACGTAGCGGCGGAGCTGGCCGTCAGGCAGTTGCGTCAAGACGATGACCGGCTGAAGGGCCAGTGGGGCACTCGGCTTCAAGAACAGATAATTGCCCTTGGGAACCGCGGCCAGGTGGATAGTGTCAGTCTCGGCAACCGCCGTCACGGTTTCATTCGAGCCGAACGACACGACCATGGTTGCGCCGACAATCGTTGAGAGATGCACAACCTGCCCCGAATTATAGGCAACAAGCCGCATCCTCGTATCGTAGCGGTCCCCAATGGGGGTTTGATCGGCGTGCGCCAGGCGCGGCCCCAGGCCCGCCAGCACCACGCCAGAAAAAAGCAAAGCCCTCCAGCCTTTCATGGCGCGGTATCCTCTTCACTCTGGTAGCTCGTAACAATGACGCCGCCTGGGTTCGTCAGGCGATCGGATGCTGGGATGGAAGCGACCTGCTGAAATTGCAGGGTCGCGGTCCACGTCGTCGTCAGCGGGGCATCCGTCCCCATGGTAAGCTCGCGCTCATAGCGGACCTGCGCGACATTCGGGCCGATGAGGGCAACCGAGATCGGCTGCGTTGTGATGACGCCGTTCTTGCCGACCATCACCTGGGGCGATTGAGGGTTGGGGTAGTTGAACCACGCTTGATAGATCGTGCGCGTGTTCGCATCGGACATGCCGGAAACGATGTCGTAGCGGTATTGGGCGGTGTCATACGTGTAGCCCTCCCGCATCTGGACATACTGCCAAAGCGCGGCGCGGATGACGGCCTCGCTGCTGGACGCAGGGAGCGAGGATAGCGATACGGATGTGTCAATCGTGCCATCTGGCCGCACCAATAGATACACGGGCACCAGCTTGGTGAGTGGTAGCATCGAGGCAATCGACCAAGCCAAGCCGACATTGGCAAAAAGGGAAAAAGCGAGCGCGACAACGAGACCGCGTGAGATGTACCGGCTTAGCCGGGCGCGGAGCTTCTGAAAGGAGGCTACTTCATGGTAGTGAGCCTCAAGTTGCGGCGCGGCCAGCGGAAACGCGGTGTCGCGGTCGTTCATTGTGCCCCCCTTAGTTGTGCGTGACAGGAGGCGGCGCCGACAAATCCTGCGGCGTCGGCTGCCAGTGGCCTGCGTTGAGCGGATAGAGCGGTCCGGATGCGACCGCGAGCGGATCAGGGTTGGCGCACCCGGAGAGCAGGAGGCCAAGAGTGGCGCACACAACACACACCCGTAACAGCTTGCCAGGTAGCCAGAAGATCGCGCGGAATATCCGTGGGGCCTTCTTTTTCAGGCCAAACTCGAATATGGCGATGAAAATCCAGAAGAGGATTGCAGCCCACTCAAAGTCCATGAGGGCCTGCCGAGTATATAAGAAGTTCATTTTTTCCCTCCGAGACCTGCTCCAGCCGAAGCGGCTTTTGCTACAGCGTTGACGACTTGCATGGGGCTGACAGACACTCCACCGCCGATGAAGCTGGCGATACCCGGAATGAAAGTCATGGTCGCGGCCGACAAGAACAAGAACACCACAAGCTGTATGCACATAAACAAAGTGGCGGCGATGTCTTCGGTTGTTCCAAACCACCCGGAGGACTGACCGGAGGAAATCATGGAAACCACGTCACCGCAGTATGTGTTGATCGCGCCATCTATAATTGACAGCAAGATGTCCACCATCACGATGAGGATGCACAAACCAATCAGCTTGCTAACAAAGCGGTCAGCAACGCCCCTTGTGGCTGCAAATAAATAGCCTGGAAGAACAAACGGGCCTACGCATACCACG
>NZ_JAQTZC010000008.1 GCF_028687955.1 Acidocella sp. | reverse complement strand
AAACAGAAAGAAGCCCGCCAGCCCTTTCGGGCGGCGGGCCAAGGTTAGGGAGGAAACACCAGTCACACAGCAGGATGAAGAACCAAAATTCACCCCGGACTTATAGTGCGCCGCACAAAAACAGAAGTCCAGCAAAAAGCACCCTTTTATTGATGGTTTTTTATCCTTAAAATAAAAATTTGACATTTTTTTAGTCGAAAAGGCGTTTTTATTTTCATAAATGATTGTATTTTATGCAAATCTAAACTCTCAACAGATGTGCCTCTACCATCGGACGTTTACCAAAGCGCTTGCCGACGACCTTGCGCAGCCCTGTGCGGGCAGCTTCCAGGAAGGCGGTCTCGTTGCGGCGAACCGCGGCGGGCAGATCCGCGAGCAGCTCGAAAAACTCCGCCTCGGCTTCCAGCCTGAGCATCCCATCTGCCTCATCCAGCAGTCCCGGTGCGGAAATCCTGGCTGGGCCAAGCAATTTACCGCTGGCATCGGCGGCAAAACTGCCGATAACAACACCGTTGAACAACATGCGCCGGCGGGCGGACAACACGCCGCCCTTAAGCGGGATAACGCGCTCACCATCCAAGACCAGGCGGCCGGAGGGGACAGAGTCAACAACCGCAGGTGTCCCCGGCCCGAACTGCAGCACGTCACCGTTTTCCATCATGAGGGGAATCAGCCCCTCCTCCTCCGCAAGCGCCGCCTGGGAGGAGAGATGGCGCCATTCCCCATGGGTGGGGACGACATATTTAGGCCGGACCAAGCTGTAGAGCTTACGCAGCTCGTCGCGCTTGGGGTGGCCGGAGACATGGGTGAATTCATCTTCATCGGTGATAACATCAACGCCGCGGCGGACCAGTGCGTCCTGCACCGCGGTAATGGACCGCTCGTTGCCCGGGATCATGCGCGATGAGAAAATAACCGTATCGCCCTCCCCCAGCACCGCGTGGCGATGCGTGTCAGCTGCGATACGCGCCAGAGCCGAGCGGGGTTCACCCTGGCTTCCTGTAACCAGGAGCAGCAGATTTTCGTCGGGGATGGAGCCGATATCCTCCTCGGGGATGAAGTCTGGCGCATCCTGCAAATAACCAGCCTCCTGCGCCGCGGCGACGTAATTGCCCAGACTCCGGCCCACCAGGGCGATGTGCCGCCCTGCCGCCTGGGCGGCGGCGATGATGCTCGCGACGCGCGCCACGTTGCTGGCGAAACAGGTGATGGCGATACGGCCGGGGATGTCGGCAATCAGCCCCCTGAGGCTCCGCTTGACCTCTGATTCGGAGCGGGAATGACCTTCCACCATCGCGTTGGTGGAATCCGAGACAATGGCGAGCACGCCGGCATCGCCCAAGGCTTTCAGGCCGGCTTCATCGGACAAGGCGCCGACCACGGGGTCGGGGTCAAGCTTCCAGTCGCCGGTATGCAGAACGGTGCCGTAGCTGGTTGTGATGGCAAGTGATTGCGCCTCCACCGTGGAATGCGTCATCTGGATATAACGCAGGCTGAAGGGCGCAAGCTCAAACGCCGCGCCGGGCTTGATGATCTTGAGCTTAACCTCGCGGCCAAGCCCGGCCTCGGCCAGTTTGCGGCGGATAATCGCGGCGGCGAAGGGGGTTGCATAGACCGGGCAGCGCAGTTGCGGCCAGAGCCGGGCAATGCCCCCGATATGGTCCTCATGCGCATGCGTGACGACCAGGCCCAGCAGGGCGTCGCGTTGTTCGGCGATAAACGCCGGGTCGGGCAACAGAATTTCAGCTTCAGGCGTTTCCGGCCCGGAGAAGCCCATGCCGCAATCAACAGCAAGCCAGGCACCATCGCAACCATAGAGGTTGAAATTCATGCCAATTTCGCCGGTGCCGCCGAGGGGCACGAAAATGAACCCGCCCTGGGCATCGCCCCGGGCCGGTGCCGGGGATTTGCCGGTGGATTTTTTCATCAGATACAAAACTCCTGGGTAGGTTTTAGATTATTCGGCCTCGATAAACCGTGCGCGGTCGCGCGGCAAAGGGGGCGGGTTATTGCGCAGCGAAAGCAGACGCAAGCCATAGAGCGTCAGGTCGGAATCAATGGCGGTGAACCGCGATGTGCCCTCGGCGAACAAGGGGGCGAGTCCACCGGTGGCGATTGCCTTGAGCGGTGTGCCGTACTCGCCTTCAATGCGGGTGAGCAGGCCTTCTATCAACCCGATATAGCCCCAGTAAGTGCCTGAGCGCATGGCGGGGATCGTGGAGCGGCCGATGACCGATTGCGGCCGGCCGATGCCGATGCGCGGCAACCGGGCCGCGGCCTGATGCAGAGCCTCAATGGATAGATTGATGCCCGGCGAGATGGCTCCCCCGAGATAGGCGCCGTCGGCGTCCACGACATCGAAGGTGGTGGCGGTGCCGAAATCAACCACCACCAGAGGGCCATGATAAAGGTTATGGGCGGCGAGCGCGTTGAGCAAACGGTCAGCGCCGACCTCGTCGGGGGTGTCAACCTTGATCTCAAAACCCCAATCCAGCCGGGCGTTGGCGACCAGCGGCTCGACATCGAACCATTCGCGGCAAAGGCGGCGCAGGTCGTACAGGGCGGCTGGAACAACGGTGCCAATGACCGCGCGGCTGATCTCACTTGGGGTTATGCCCGCGCGGGTCAGCAGGGCTTCCAGCCAGACACCGTATTCATCCGAGGTGCGCTGCGCCGAGGTGGCCAGCCGCCAGGTGCCGCGCCATTCCGTGCCATTATGCACCGCGAATACGATGTTGGTGTTGCCGGTGTCGATCACCAGAAGCATTTGACCCTCCTCACACCGGACTCAGCATGACATCGCCCGTGCTGATCTGGTGGATACGATTATTGCTCTGCAACAGCAATTCGCCCGAAGGCGAGAGGCCGGCGAACGTACCGCTCCGGGTGGCCTGTGCGGATTTAATCTCAAGGGGTGTGCCGAGCGGGTGGGCGCGGTTGAGCCAGGCGTCACGGATCGCCTCGATGCTGGCACTGTGCCAGCGGGAGAAGCCTGATAAAATAGCGTTTGCGGCATCAAGGGCCGAAAGAGTAAGGCCATGAGCAGCCAGGGAGGTGGTGGCCCGGCCGGGGATTTGCGGCGCGGCGCGTAAATTCATGCCGATGCCGATAACCAGCCAATCAAGATTTTGGCCGTTGGGGGCAGCGTCGATAAGCACCCCTGCGAGCTTGGCACCGCCCAGCAACACATCGTTTGGCCATTTCAGCATAGTCGGCGGGGCAAAAAACGGCTCAATCGCCTCGGCCGCCACGACGCCAGCCAGAAGGGAATAGAAACCAGCCAGCGCGGCCGGCATGGTTGGGCGGAGCAGGACCGAGAGGTTGAGGTTCCCCTCAGGCGCCTGCCAGCTGCGCCCGCGGCTGCCGCGCCCCGCAGTTTGTTTGCGGGCAAGTACGGCAAAGCCTTCCGGTTCCCCCGCTTTAGCACGAGCGGTGCAAAGATCGGAGGTTGATCCTAACTCGTCATAGGTCTCAAGCCGCCAGGAGATCAACCAATAAGAGCCTTCGCCGCGGCATCCGCTGCGGTAATGAGCGGACCGGGAATAAAGACGAACAGACAGGTGACAAGCGCGCCCGCGAACATCACGAAGCGCACACTGCTGGCGGTTTTATCGAAGCCGGGGGTTCCGGCGTCAAAATACATCACCTTGATCACGCGCAGATAGTAGAACGCGCCGATGACACTGGTAACCACACCAACGACGGCCAGAGTTGTAAGCCCCGCGTTAATGGCGGCGGAGAATACATAGAGCTTGCCAAAGAAGCCCGAGAGCGGCGGGATGCCCGCCATGGCCCACATGAATATCGCCAGAGCCAGGGCAAAGCTTGGGTTCTCCGTGGAGAGCCCGGCCAGATCGGCAATGGTTTCCACGGCTTGGCCCTTCCGGCGCATGGCGATGACGCAAGCGAAGGCGCCAAAGGACATAACCAGATAAATCGCGAGATAAACCAGGGTCGCCTGCGTTCCCGCCATCGTGCCAGCGGCCAGACCCATCAGGGCGTAGCCCATGTGGCCGATAGAGGAATAAGCCAGCAGCCGCTTTATGTTCTTCTGGCCGATGGCGGCCAGGGCGCCCAGGGCCATCGAGAGGATGCTAAGGACCTCAATAATCATGCGCCATTGCGCGAGCAGGTGGCCGAACGGCCCGAGCATGACCGAAAACAGCAGCGCCATGGTCGCGATTTTTGGCGCGGTGCCAAACAAAGCGGTCACCGGGGTGGGGGAGCCTTCGTATACGTCAGGTGTCCACATATGGAAGGGCGCCGCCGAAACCTTGAAGGCAAGGCCGACCAGGACAAAGACGATGCCGATAATTGTCCCATAGCCGGCGCCGTTGGCGAGGATTGCCGCGAGGGAGATGAAATTGGTGGTCCCCGCGAAACCATAAACCAAGGAAATACCATAAATGAGCAGGCCGGAGGCAAGAGAGCCCAGGACAAAGTATTTCAGGCCGGCTTCGGTTGAACGCAGTGAATCCCGCGCCGAAGCGGCAAGAATATACAGTGTCAGGGATTGCAGCTCGAACCCGATGTAAAGGCTCATGAGATCAGCCGCTGAGATCATCACGATCATCCCCAGGACCGCAAAGAGAACCAGAACGGGAAACTCAAAGCGGGCCATGGCCTCGCGCCGGTTATAGTCCAGCGACAACAGCAAGGCGGCGGCGGCGCCAAGGTAGACCAGCGTATCGGCAAAGCGAGTGAACAGGCTGGTTTTCAACAACCCTGCGAAAAGCACTCCATCTGGCGCGGCCAGGCAAAATGCCGCTGCGAGACCCAGCGCCAGCACGGCGCCGTAAGTACAGGTGCAGGTCTGATCGCGCTTAGAGAGCACCCCAATAAGCAACAAAACCATGCCGCCCAGGCCCAGTATCAGGCCGGGGATAAGGGGAAGATACATCGGGTTCATTTGGTCACCATGGCAAGCGCCGTATGGGGTGTGAGGGCGGCGATATGTGCCTGCACCATGGCATTCACCGATGCGTCAAACATATGGGTGAAGCTGCCGGGGTAGATGCCGAGCCAGAGCACCATGGCCGCCAGGGGCAGCAGCATGGCGTATTCTCTGGGTTTCAGATCAGCTAGCGCGCCAAGCTCGGGGCGGCTCAATTTGTCGAACAATACAGCGCGAAGAAGCATCAACATATAGGCGGCGCCCAGCACCATGCCTCCGGCGCCCAGCAGCGCGACCCAGAAATTGACCTTCATGGCCCCGACGATGACCAAAATCTCACCAACAAAGCCGGAAGTCCCGGGCAGACCGACATTCGCCAGCGAAAACAGCATGAGCAATGCCGCGTAGGCCGGCATTTTCGCGGCCAGGCCACCTAAACGCGAGAGCGTGAGCGTTTGGCCGCGAGAGAGCAAAATGCCGGTGCAAACAAACAAACCGGCGATGACAAGACCGTGCGAGAGCATCTGAAACAACGCGCCCTCGATACCTTCCACCGTGAAGGTGAAAATGCCGATGATGATGATGCCCATGTGAGCGGCTGATGAATAGGCGATCATGCGCTTCATGTCGGTCTGCGCCAGCGCGACGAAAGAGATGTAAATGACGGCGACGACGCCCAATGTAAACATCAAGGGCTCAGCGGCGGCAGCAGCCTGCGGGAGCATGGGAACCGCAAAGCGAAGGAAACCATAGGCGCCCATTTTTGAAAGCACCGCTGCCAGCATGATGGTGCCGGGGATCGGCGCCTCGCCATAGGCGTCAGGCAACCAGGTGTGCAGCGGCCAGACAGCAGCCTTGACACCAAAAGAAGCCAGGAATGCGGCAAACAGCCACATCTGCGCCTGCGGCGCGATGGGCGTGTGCAGCAATGTCACGATGTCGGTTGTTCCGGCGTTGCGCCACAGCCAAACCAGGGCCAGCAGCATGAACAGCGAACCGGCCAGGGTGAAGATGAAGAATTTGACCGCCGCATAAATCCGGCGCTCGCCGCCCCAAATGCCGATGATGAGATACATCGGCAGGAGCACGGCCTCGAAGAAGATATAAAAAACCACAAAATCGAGCGCGCAGAACATGCCGATCGTCATGGTCTCAAGCAGCAGGAACGCCATCATGAGTTCACGGACACGCTTGGTGATGGACCAGCTGGAGAGAATGGCGATGGGCGTCAGGAAGGCCGTGAGCAGGATGAGGAACAGGCTGATGCCGTCCACCCCCATGCGGTACTGCACGTCCAGCCCCGAAAGCCAGGGCAGTGCTTCAACAAACTGGAAGCCAGCCTGTGATGGATCAAAAGCCACCCAGAGATAAATCCCCAGCGCCAGCACGCCGAGGCTTGTGATGAGAGCGCCGTTGCGCGCCTGGGACGCCACGGCCATTTCATCGCCGCGTAGCGTGGCAAGATAGGCAACACCTGCAAGCGGCAAAAACGTAAGCAGCGAGAGGATGGGAAAACCGATCTGGTTCATGGTTAACGCACCCACAGGAAGAGACTGAGGAAGGCAAGCAGGCCGATCAGCATAATGAAAGCATATAGCGCGATCGAGCCGGTCTGCAGTTTAACCGTCTGCACTGAGGCATCGGTGGTGAGGCTCGCAAGACCGTTGGGCACGCCGTCGATCACCTGCTCGTCACCGAAACGCCAGGCAAATTTGGCGAGGCGCAAGGCAGGTTTGACCAAAACTACGTCATAAACCTCATCGAAATACCATTTGTTGAGGACGAAGCGATACAGCCCGCCAAGGTTTTGCGAGAGGGCTGCGGGGAGCGACGGCACCAGAATGTAGAAGATGACGGCGACAAATATCCCTGACACGGAAGCAACGAGCGGCGAGAATTCAGCAACTGCCGTTGGATGGGCCAAAGCACTCATCACGCCGTTTGCGGGAATCGCAATGCTCGCGCCCCAGAAATGCGCGAAGCCCGCGCCGATAAAGCTGCTCCTGAGAACAAATCCGCTGCCCAGAGCACCGAAAGCGAGAAGCACGAGCGGCACCAGCATGACCAGCGGGCTCTCATGCACATGCTCCTGAACATGCTTCGGCGCGCGCGAGGTGCCGTGGAAGGTGAGCAGAAAAAGCCGCGAAATATAGAATGCCGTGAGACCTGCTGTGATAACGCCACAAACCCAGCCATACATTCCAACCGCGGTGTTCGCGCCAAAGGCTGCATCAAGGATCGCATCCTTGGAGTAATAACCGGAAAAGGGGGGGATGCCGGCCAGGGCCAGGGCACCAACAAGCATGACGAGCCAGGTGATGGGCAGCTTGCGGGCCAGGCCGCCCATCAGGCGGATATCCTGTTCATCCGACATCGCGTGAATGACCGAACCGGCCGCCAGGAACAACAGCGCCTTGAAGAAGGCATGGTTGATGAGGTGGAACATCGCCACCGGATAGGCCCCAAGCCCCGCCGCCAGGAACATATAGCCAAGCTGCGAGCAGGTGGAATAGGCGATGATGCGTTTGATGTCGTTCTGCACGCAGCCGATGGTGCCCGCGAAAAGGGCGGTGGACGCACCGATGATCGTGACGAAATCCATGGCGGCTGGCGCCGCGTTCAGCAGCGGCGATATCCGCGCGATCAGGAATACGCCTGCGGCAACCATGGTGGCGGCATGGATGAGCGCCGAGACCGGGGTGGGGCCCTCCATCGCGTCAGCCAGCCAGGTGTGCAGGAAAATCTGCGCGGATTTGCCCATGGCGCCGATGAACAAAAGAATGCAGATAACCTCCAGCGCCGGGAACGAGGTGCCCAGCAGCCTGTATTGGTCTCCCGTATGGGCGGCGACCGCGGCGAAAATCCCATCAAACGAGATCGTTTTGAAAACAAAATATGTCAGCGCGATGCCGACCGCAAAGGACAGATCGCCCACGCGGTTGACGATGAAGGCCTTGATGGCCGCCACGTTCGCTGAAGGGCGCTCATACCAGTAGCCGATGAGCAAGTAGGAGACGAGACCAACCCCCTCCCAGCCAAAATAAAGCTGGAGCAGGTTGTTCGCCGTCACTAGCATCAGCATGGCGAAGGTGAAGAGGGAAAGATAGGCAAAGAACCGGGGAACGGTTTTGTCATGCGCCATGTAGCCCATGCTGTAGACATGGATGAGCATGGAAACGCTGCTGACCATGGCGACCATGACCAGGCTGAGTGTATCCTGCCGCAAGGTCCAGCCTGGCGAGAAGCTCCCGACGGAAATCCAGCTTGCAAGATGCAGCGGCGCGATGGGCACGCAGCCCTGCACGAACGCGATGAAGGAAGACACACCCGCCACGGCCGAGATGACCATGAACAGCACACTGGCGCCAATGGCTGCCTGCTTTCCTATGAACGGACGCGCGACGCCCGCGAGGACCGCGCCAATGAGCGGCGCAAAAACGGCGATTAAGGTGAGCATTTCAACCCTTCATCAATGTCACGTCCTCGACCTCGATCGAGCCACGATTGCGGAAATAGATGACCAGGATGGCAAGGCCAATGGCGGATTCAGCGGCAGCAACGGTGAGCACGAACATGGTGAAGACCTGCCCCACCATGTCATGCAAGGCACCGGAGAATGCGATGAAGTTGATGTTCGCGGCCAGCAGGATCAGCTCGATCGACATCATGATGATGATGATGTTCTTGCGGTTCATGAAGATGCCGAAAACACCGATAACGAGCAGAAGGCCGGCAACAAATAGATAATGCGATAGTGGGATCAGCATTAGAGCGTCTCCTTTTCCGGCTGAGGCATCGCGGCGCCGGCGCCAAGCTTGGCTGAGACCATGGTGAGGGTTTCCGACGGGAGGCGGGCATGCTGGATATCCAGATTTTGCCGCTTGGCGCGCTTGCGGTCACGGTGCGTCAGCACGATGGCGCCGATCATCGCGACCAGCAAAATGATACCCGAGAGTTGGAACAAGACTAGATAATTAGTGTAGATGAGCGAGCCCAGCGCCTGGGAGTTGGTAATGTTGTCCGGCGTGGGAAACAACCGGGCCGCGGCCGCGCCGGGCGCGATGGCCGACCCGGTGACAAACAGCGCCAGTTCCACGAACAGGATGAGCGCCACCAAGGCGCCAATGGGGGCGTATCGTTGAAAGCCTTCCCGCAGGACGGCGAAATTCACATCCAGCATCATCACGGCGAAGAGGAACAACACCGCAACCGCGCCGACATAAACGATAACCAGGACCATCGCGAGAAACTCAGCCCCGGCCAGAAGAAACAACGCCGCGGCGTTGATGAAGGCGAGAATGAGAAACAACACCGCATGCACGGGGTTGCGGCTGGTCACCACCATCGCTGCTGAACCCAGCAGGATAAAGGAAAAAAGATCAAAAAGAAGATTTTGGATCATGGTTGGACTCTCACCGGTACGGCGCGTCAAGTTCTAGCCGCTTGGCTAATTCCGGTTCCCACCGGTCGCCATTATCAAGCAGCTTTGCCTTGTTATACAGAAGTTCTTCGCGCGTTTCGGTAGCGAACTCAAAGTTCGGCCCCTCCACGATGGCATCAACCGGGCATGCTTCCTCGCACAGACCGCAGTAGATACATTTGGTCATGTCGATGTCATACCGCGTGGTGCGGCGGGAACCATCGTCACGCGGCGCAGCCTCGATGGTGATCGCCTGCGCGGGGCAGACCGCCTCGCACAATTTGCAGGCGATACAGCGCTCCTCGCCGTTCGGGTAACGGCGCAGCGCGTGTTCCCCCTTGAAGCGCGGGCTGGTCGGGTTTTTCTCATACGGGTAGTTAATGGTGGCTTTGGGTTTGAAGAAATACCGCAAAGTCAGCGCCAGGCCGCAGAGGATTTCCCACAGCACCAGCCCCCACGCCATCCGGCCTAAACGTGTCATTTACAAACCTCAAGCATGGGGGAGCATCCCGAAAATTTCCAGGAAGCCGGCTGTCAGCACCAGCCATACGAGTGAAATAGGAAGAAACACCTTCCACCCGAGAGACATAATCTGATCATAACGGAAACGTGGCAGGGTGGCGCGCACCCAGACGAAGACGAACAGGCAGACCAGTATCTTGAGCAGAAACCAGAACACGCCTGGGATGAGCGTGAACGGCGCGAAGGGAATGGGAGAGAGCCAGCCGCCGAGAAAGAGCGTCGTGGTCATCGCGCTGATCAGGATCATATTCGCGTATTCGCCGAGGAAGAACAGCGCGAAGGTCATGGCGCTGTATTCAACGAAGAAGCCGGCGACGATTTCGGTTTCACCCTCGGCCAGATCGAACGGGGCGCGGTTGGTTTCGGCCAAGCCAGAGATGAAAAAGATGACGAAAAGCGGCAACAACGGAATAGCGAACCAGATGTGCCGCTGCGCCAGCACAATGTCGTTAAGGTTCAGGCTACCAACGCAGATGAGCACCGTGACGATAACGAAACCCATCGAGACTTCGTAGGACACCATCTGCGCCGTGCTGCGCAACGCGCCGAGGAAGGCGTATTTGGAGTTGCTGGCCCAACCGGCGATGATAATGCCATATACGCCGAGCGAGGAGATCGCGAACAGATAGAGGATGCCGACATTAATGTTGGCAACCGCCCAATGGTCGTTCACCGGGATTACCGCCCAGGCCACAACAGCGAGACCAAAGGTAATCATCGGCGCGATGGTGAACAGCACCTTATCGGCGCCGGCCGGAAAAATGGTTTCCTTGAACAGCATTTTGATGGCATCGGCGAAAGGCTGCCACAGGCCGAACGGCCCCACGACATTAGGGCCTTTGCGCAGCTGGATCGCGCCCATCACCTTACGCTCGAACCAAGTGAGATAGGCAACGCCAAGCAGCAGCGGTACGATAATGGCCAGCGACTCAAGCAGCGTGAGGACGGCGATGCCGAGATTGGTTTGCAGAAGCACGCTCATTGCGCAGCCTCCGCCAGGTTAGGATAATGGGCCTCAACGCAGGCGGCCATGGTGGGGCTGGCACGGCTGACCGGGTCGGTCTGATAGTAATTGTCGAAAATCGGTTCAAACGGCACGGCGCTCACCGCTGCAGGATCACCCGCCGGGGCCGTGAGGCTGCCCCCCGCGAGGCGGCGCAGCTCACCGGTGAGTGCAAACGCAGGATAGGTCTGCGCCAAATGCGCGCGCAATTCCTGCAACGTGTCATACCGCAGGGCGTGGCCCATATAGGCGCTGATGGCGCGCAGAATGCGCCAATCCTCACGCGCATCGCCAGGCGGTTTAACGGCGATAAAGCCTTGCTGCACCCGGCCTTCGGTGTTGACGTAGGTGCCGTCCTTTTCCGTGTAGGCGGCGCCGGGGAGGATCACATCAGCCCGGGCGGCGGCGGCATCGCCATGGTGCCCCTGATAAATCACGAAGGTGTCCGCACCGATGGCTTGGCTATCCAGGGCATCCGCACCAAGCAGCCAGAGAACGTCCGCACCGCCAGCGAGCATCTGAGCTGTCGGCTTACCCCCCGGGCCAGGAAGGAAGCCAATATCTAGCGCGCCGGTGCGCGCCGCCGCATGATGCAGCACGTTGAAGCCATGCCAGTCGTCGTTCAGCATGTTG
This sequence comes from Acidocella sp., assembly GCF_028687955.1. Taxonomy (GTDB): domain Bacteria; phylum Pseudomonadota; class Alphaproteobacteria; order Acetobacterales; family Acetobacteraceae; genus Acidocella. The sequence goes on along the minus strand of NZ_JAQTZC010000008.1, from coordinate 34,649 downwards.
AACTGCGCGGCGAGTTTCCAGGCGGCGGCGTGAATGGCAGCGCCATCGGGCCGCGCCAGCGCGCCCGCGCCGAGGATGAGCATCGGCTTCTTCGCCGCTTTCAGAACTTCCGCGAAGGGATGCGTGCCATCGAGCAATGCGGTGATGGCATCCGGCCCAGAGCCGACATGGGTTGTGGGATAGGTAAGATCATGCGGTACGCCGATGAGGCCGGCTTCAAAATGCCCGGCAAGCCAGCGCTTGCGAATGCGCGCGTTAAGCACCGGTGCTTCGTGCCGCGGATTGCTGCCGATGATGACCAGCGCATCCGCTTCTTCAATGCCAGCGATGGTGGTGTTGAAGAGATAGAAACCGCGTTGCGATGCATCAAATACCGCGCCGTCCTGCCGGCAGTCCAGATTCGGCGAGCCAAGGCTCGTGAACATTTCCTTCAGGGCCAGCATGCTCTCCACATCAACGAGATCGCCTGCGATGGCGCCAAGGCGCTCCGGCTTGCTGGCTTTTATTTTGTTCGTAACGGCTGCAAAAACCTCTTCCCAGCTGGCGGCCCGGAGCTTGCCGTTCTCGCGCAGCCAGGGGCGATCTAACCGGCGGCGCTTTAGGCCGTCAACCGAGAAGCGGGATTTATCGCCGAGCCACTCCTCATTCACATCGTCGTTCAGGCGCGGCAAGATGCGCAGCACTTCCGCGCCCCGCGCGTCGATACGAATGTTGGCGCCCACGGCGTCCAGTACATCCACGCTGTCAGTCTTGCGCAGCTCCCATGAGCGGGCAGTGTAGGCGTAAGGCTTGGAGGTCAGCGCGCCGACCGGGCAAAGATCTATAAGGTTGCCGGAAAGCTCGGAGCTCAGGGCTTTGTCAACATAGGTGCCAACCTGCATGTTCTCGCCGCGCATCGTGGCGCCGAGTTCCGGCACTCCAGCTATTTCTGTAGAGAAACGAATGCAGCGCGTGCAATGGATGCAGCGGGTCATCGTGGTTTTAACCAGAGGCCCCCAATCCGGCTGGGCCGCTGCCCGCTTCCCTTCCTCGTAACGCGAGGTGTCGCGGCCATAGCTCACGGCCTCATCCTGCAGGTCGCACTCACCACCCTGGTCACAGATCGGGCAATCCAGCGGGTGATTGATCAGCAGAAATTCCATCACGCCGCGGCGCGACTTACGCACGTTCTCGGTATCGGTGAAGATGACCATGCCATCAGCCACCGGCTGCCCGCAGGAGGCGACAGGTTTGGGAACTTTCTCAATCTCTACCAAGCACATGCGGCAATTGCCTGCGACCGAAAGACGTTCATGATAACAGAAGCGCGGGATTTCCTTGCCAGCGGCCTCAGCCGCCTGCAAGACCGAAGAGCCGTTCGCAATCTCGACTTCAATGCCGTCGACAGTGACTTTTGCCATGGTTTACTCCGCCGCCTGGGCGAGTGGTTGGGCCGGCTTATAGTCCGTTGCCCGTTGTTCGACCAGCGGGCGGAAAGCGCGCATCAGCCCCTGGATTGGCCACGCCGCGGCGTCACCAAAAGCACAGATGGTATGCCCGGCAACCTGTGTGGTCACCTGCTCCATAAGTGCGATATCGGCCATTGAGGCTTTGCCTTGCACGATGCGATCCATCATCCGCATCATCCAGCCGGTGCCCTCGCGGCAAGGCGTGCATTGGCCGCAGCTCTCGTGCTTGAAGAATTTTGAAAGGCGCCAGATGGCTTTAACGACATCGGCTGATTTATCCATGACGATGATGGCGCCGGAGCCTAGGCCGCTGCGAACTGCCGCCAGAGAATCGAAATCCATCAGCTGGGTTTCGCACATTTCCTTGTTGAGGATCGGCATCGAAGCTCCGCCGGGAATAACGGCCTGCAAATTGTCCCAACCGCCGCGCACGCCACCGGCATGTTTCTCGATCAAATCTTTCAGCGGCGTGCCGAGCTCCTCCTCAACATTACACGGACGATTCACATGACCAGAGATGCAGAAAATTTTGGTGCCAGTGTTTTTGGGACGGCCAAGCGCCGAGAACCACGCTGCACCACGGCGCAGAATCGTTGGCACACCGGCAATGGACTCTACATTGTTCACCGTAGTCGGGCAGCCGTACAAGCCCATGGCGGCGGGGAACGGCGGTTTCATCCGCGGCATTCCTTTTTTGCCTTCCAGACTTTCCAGTAACGCCGACTCTTCACCGCAAATATACGCCCCGGCGCCACGATGCAGAACCAGATCAAAATCCCACCCCGAACCGGCCGCATTTTTGCCGAGCAGCCCGGCGGCATAGGCTTCTTCAATCGCCGCTTGAAGACGCGCTGCCTCGTTATAATATTCACCACGGATATAGATGAAAGCCGTGTGCGCGCCCATGGCAAAACCGGCAATCAGGCTGCCTTCGATCAGTTTATGCGGTTCATTCCTGATAATATCACGGTCTTTGCAGGTGCCTGGCTCACTCTCATCGGCATTGACGACGAGATACGATGGCCGGCCATCGCTCTGCTTGGGCATGAACGACCATTTCATGCCGGTGGGAAAACCAGCCCCCCCACGACCACGCAGACCCGAGGTTTTTACTTCCTCAATAATCGCATCCCGGCCGCGCGCAAGAATATCCGCCGTCGCATTCCAGTCACCGCGCGCACGCGCGCCAGCGAGATGCCAATCCTGCTGACCATACAGGTTTTGATAAATTCTGTCCGCATCATTCAGCATGTCTCACTCCACCGGCTTGGTGTTGTTCAGCAAGGCTGTCTGATTGGTCACCGGGGCCGAGGCCTGGCGGCCGATACTTGAGCCTGCCGGCGGCAAGGGAGCGCCGGATTTTAAAGCGTTCAACAAAGCTTCCGTCCGCGCCGCGTCCAGATCTTCGTAGTAATCATCGTTGATTTGCAGAATGGGAGCATTCACACAACCACCAAGGCATTCCACTTCCGTCATGGTGAACAGACCATCCGCGCTAGTCTGGCCGAAGCCTTCAATACCCGCAACTTTTTTGCAGGAGGAGACAACTTCATCCGACCCACGCAGCCAGCAAGGCGTCGTGGTGCAAACCTGCAGATGGTATTTACCAACCGGCTTCGTGTTGTACATCGTATAAAAAGTTACAACTTCGTACACACGAGCCGCAGCAATACCCAAACGCTGCGCAACCGCATCCATCGCCAAGCGGGGCACCCAGGCGGAGCCTGTCAGCCGTTCCATTTGCCGTTGCGCAATATCCAGCAGGGCCATAACAGCGCTGGCCTGCTTGCCTGCCGGGTAGCGCGCAATCGCCCTGGCAACCGCGGCCTCCGCGACGGCATCAAACACGAAATCTGTCGGCTCTATATTAGCGTTCACCGGTCGATCTCACCAAAAACAATATCAAGAGAACCAATAATCGCCACCGTATCAGCTAGCATGTGGCCTTTTGCAAGTGTCTCAAGGGCTTGCAAATGCGAGAACCCTGTTGAACGGATTTTGCACCGGTAGGGGCGGTTTGTCCCATCCGACACGAGATAAACTCCGAACTCGCCCTTAGGCGCCTCAACCACCGTATATGTGGCGCCTGCGGGAACGTGGTAGCCCTCGGTGTAGAGCTTGAAGTGATGGATCAACGCTTCCATCGATTGCTTCATCGCGGCACGGGTGGGCGGTGCGATTTTATGATCCTGAACCTTGATAGGCCCTGGCTTCATTTTTTGTAGGCACTGCTTAATGATTTTCACACTCTCACGCATCTCGGCGATACGGACCAGATAACGATCGTAACAATCACCATGACGGCCAACGGGAATTTCGAAATCGACTTCGCTGTATTTATCATACGGCTGAGAGCGGCGAAGGTCCCAGGCAATGCCGGAGGCGCGCAGGCAAGGTCCTGAGAAGCCCCAGGCCAGCGCATCCTCCGCCGGGATCACCCCGATATCGACAACACGCTGTTTCCAGATACGGTTGCCGGTGAGCAGCGCCTCCACATCGTCAATGAATTTCGGAAAGGTTTCGGCCCAAGCCGCAATATCATCCACAAGCCCCGCCGGCAGATCCTTGGCGACACCACCTGGCCGGAAATAGTTGGAATGAAAGCGCGCGCCAGAGACAGCCTCATGGAACTCAAGAAGCTTCTCGCGCTCCACATACCCCCATAGGCCAGGGGTGAGCGCGCCGCAGTCCAGCGCAAAACTGGAGACCCCAAGCAAATGGTTCAGCACACGCGTGATTTCAGAAAACATCACCCGAATCCACTGCGCGCGATCCGGCGCTGTAATTCCTAGCAATTTTTCTGTTGCCAAAGCGAAAGCGTATTCGCAGGCCATCGGCGAGACGTAATCAAGACGGTCAAAATACGGAACAGCCTGGAGATAGCTCTTATACTCGATCAACTTTTCAGTACCGCGATGCAGCAGGCCGATATGCGGATCGGCGCGTTCAACCACCTCGCCATCCATCTCCAGGATCAGACGGAGCACACCATGCGCGGCCGGATGCTGCGGCCCGAAGTTTATGGTATGGTTATCGATTTCAACGGTCTTCGATGTGCGGGGCGCGAGCTCGCTCATTTGCGCTCCCCCCGGGCTTTCTCATCGCCGGGAAGTGTGGTCATTCCCTCCCAGGGCGAAAGAAAATCAAAATTACGGAATTCCTGAGTGAGCTTTACCTTGTCGTAGACCACTGACTTCTGTTCATCATCATAATGAACCTCAACATAGCCGGTGAGAGGAAAATCCTTACGCAACGGGTGTCCCTCGAATCCATAGTCAGTGAGGATACGCCGATGATCGGCCAGCCCCTCAAACGGAATGCCGAAAAGATCCCAGACCTCGCGTTCCCACCAGGTGGCGCTCGGCCATAGGGAGGAGACCGAGGTGAGGGAAAGCGAGTCGGCAACCTGCACCACGACCCGGACCCGCTCATTCCGCGTAACCGAGAGCAGGTTGTAGATCACATCAAACCGGGCGGCACGCTCGGGGAAGTCAACGCCGCAGATGTCCATGACCTGCGCGAAGGCAAACTCATCGCGCAAGCGGGTAAACAACGCATAGGCGTCGCCTTGCGCGGCTTCGACCACTAATTCGCCCAGATCGCGCCGGGCCACCATTACACCGGGCAGGGCCGCAACGGCGTCCAACACGGTATCTGCCTTGATTGATTCATCAGCCACGCAAAATTGTCCCTGTCCGCCGGATTTTTTTCTGCAATTGCATAATGCCGTAGACCAGTGCTTCCGCCGTCGGCGGGCAACCGGGGACGTAGATATCCACCGGCACGATACGGTCGCAGCCACGCACGACAGAATAAGAATAATGGTAATAGCCGCCGCCATTGGCGCAGCTGCCCATGGAGATTACCCAGCGAGGCTCGGGCATCTGGTCATAGACCCGGCGCAGTGCCGGTGCCATTTTATTGGTCAGCGTGCCCGCGACAATCATCACATCGCTTTGCCGCGGACTCGCACGGGGGATGATCCCGAATCGGTCCAGATCGTAATGCGGCATGTAGGCGTGGATCATCTCCACCGCGCAGCAAGCCAACCCGAAGGTCATCGGCCACAGACTTCCAGTCCGGGCCCAGTTCACCAATTTATCCATATTGGCGACAACGAAACCCTTGCCTGCGATCTCGCCCGTGATGCCCTTGATGACGGCATCCTGCGCAGAACCCTGCGGCAGATGATCCCGGTTCCAGGCGAGCGCGGTATCCGTGGAAACGCTCATTTAGCTACTCCCAATCCAGTGCGCCCTTATTCCACTCATAGATAAAGCCTACCGTCAAAACACCTAAAAACCCCAGCATCGAGAAAAAGCCGAGAAGGCCGATTCGCGACAGGCTGACGGCCCAGGGGAAAAGGAAGGCAACTTCCACGTCGAAAATAATAAACAAAATGGCAACCAGGTAGAAGCGGACGTCAAACCGGCGCCGCGCATCCCCAAAGGCCTCGAAGCCGCATTCATATGCCGAGAGCTTGGCGGCATAGGGCTTCTGGCGGGCTGCAAAAAGTGACCCGAATACGAACGCCACGCCAATGAGCGCAGCAATTGCCCCAAAAACAAGTATCGGGAAGTACTGTGAAAGGACCGGCTGCACCGCGTAACTCCTTATCCCTGGCTTGGTCAGCGTTGGCGTAGCCAACAACAGAACAGTATCCGCCGTGTCGCACTGCGACAAGATATGGTCAATACTGCGAAACGATGGAGAGGTTTGTTTTCTGGGGCCAGTGAGGCTTTCGCCATGCTGGCGCGAGTGACGGGGCTCGAACCCGCGACCTCCGGCGTGACAGGCCGGCGCTCTAACCAACTGAGCTACACCCGCATTTCAGTAAGCGGCGGTGTAAAGGGCTACGTGACCATCGTCAAGCGCATGATGCGCAAAACTCTATTCAAGACGGCCGCAACGCCTAAAATTACAACCCATGAAGAAAAAACCGAGGAAATTCAAGGAAGGAATAGGCGGTGACGGGTTTGAACCGCCGACCCTCTCGGTGTAAACGAGACGCTCTACCGCTGAGCTAACCGCCCAAACTTTTAAAAGAGGACGGCTCTCGCCGTCCACCAGGACAAAATTAGTTAACCGCATCCTTCAAGGTTTTGCCCGCCTTGAAACGAACCGAGGTGGAGGCGGGAATATCAATTTCTTCGCCGGTACGCGGATTACGGCCCTTGGAAGCGTCACGCTCGGCGGTGGCAAATGTACCAAAACCGACCAGACGTACTTCCTCTTTCGCCTTCAGCGTCTTCTCGATCGCGCCAAACACGGCATCTACCACCTCAGCCGCCTTGGCCTTCGTGATGTCGGTCTCGTCAGCGACAGCGGCAATCAAATCATTCTTATTCATGGGTAAACTCCCTGTTGTGAATCATGCAAAAAACGCCCACCTGCATCCAGCGTTAGCTGCAGGTGGGTCATCGGTGATAGTAACGCCAGTAGATACCTAACTTAAGGTGCGCCCGTCAAATAACGGCTGTTAGTGCGGCAAGGATGCCGCCCTGGTGTCAGCGGGTACCGCGGCGATCTCATCGGTTATATCTTCCCAATCAATCGGTTCAGGCTTGCGGCTGAGCGCCCGGCCGATAACCTCGTCGACATGGGAGACAGGGATGATCGTCAACCCTTTTTTGACGTTGGCCGGGATCTCGATGAGATCCTTTTCATTGTCCTTGGGGATGATGACGGTGGTAATCCCGGCACGCAACGCGGCCAGAAGTTTTTCCTTCAAACCACCAATTGGCAACACCCGGCCGCGCAGGGTGATCTCACCCGTCATCGCGATATCACGGCGAATCGGGATCCCCGTGATGGCGCTGACAATCGAAGTCGCCATCGCAATACCGGCTGACGGGCCATCCTTGGGCGTCGCCCCTTCCGGCACATGCACATGGATATCGCGCTTATCGAAAAACGGCGGCTTGATCCCAAACTGGGCAGCGCGCGAGCGGACATAGGAATATGCCGCCTGCACGCTTTCCTGCATGACATCGCCAAGCTTTCCGGTCTGCTTGATATTGCCCTTGCCCGGCAGCAGCACACTCTCAATGGTGAGAATCTCTCCGCCAACCTCGGTCCAGGCCAGGCCGGTGACGACGCCGACCATGTCCTCGGCCTCCGTCTCGCCATAGCGGTATTTTGCAACGCCCGAGAATTTCTCCAGGTTGCGCTTGCTGATGGTAACCTTCTTGGTCTTGGTGGTTACGATCTCCTTCACCGCCTTGCGCGCAATGGTGGCGATTTCACGCTCAAGATTACGGACACCGGCCTCGCGCGTGTAGGTGCGGACCAGCTCATGCAACGCATCGTCCGTAATGGACCATTCGTCCTTTTTCAGCCCGTGCGCTTCACCTTGCTTGGACACCAGATGCCGCTTGGCGATTTCGACCTTCTCATCCTCAGTGTAACCGGGAATACGGATGATCTCCATACGGTCCAGCAACGGCTGAGGCATGTTCAGGCTGTTCGCCGTGGTGACGAACATGACATCCGAGAGATCGTAATCGACCTCCAGGTAATGATCAGCAAAACTCGCGTTCTGCTCCGGATCCAGCACCTCCAGCAGGGCCGACGATGGATCTCCGCGCCAGTCAGCACCCAGCTTATCAATTTCATCGAGCAAAAACAGGGGATTAGAGGTTTTAGCTTTCTTCATTCCCTGGATGATCTTGCCCGGCATAGAGCCGATATACGTCCGCCGGTGCCCGCGAATTTCAGCTTCATCGCGCACGCCGCCCAGCGACATACGGACAAAATTACGCCCGGTGGCCTTGGCAATGGACTTGCCCAGCGAGGTTTTACCAACACCCGGCGGACCGACGAGGCAGAGAATCGCCCCCCGCAGTTTGGGACTGCGCGACTGCACCGCCAGATACTCGACGATTCGCTCCTTGATTTTCTCGAGTCCATAATGATCCGCGTTGAGCACGCGCTCAGCCTCGACCACGTCATTCTTGATTTTGCTGCGCTTCTTCCAGGGGATGCCCAAAATCCAGTCCAGATAATTGCGCACGACCGTCGCTTCCGCGCTCATCGGACTCATGCTGCGCAATTTTTTCAGCTCTGCCAACGCTTTTTCGCGGGCCTCTTTGGAGAGCTTAGTGGCATTAATTTTGTCTTCAAGCTCGGCGGTTTCGTCCTTGCCGTCCTCTCCTTCCCCCAGCTCCTTCTGGATCGCCTTCAACTGCTCGTTGAGGTAATACTCGCGCTGGGTCTTCTCCATCTGCCGCTTCACGCGGGTGCGGATCTTCTTTTCAACCTGGAGCACCCCGATTTCGGATTCCATATGGTTGAACACGCGTTCAAGCCGTTCGCTCGTGCTGCCGAGTTCCAGCAGCTCCTGCTTATCGGAGATTTTCAAACCCAGATGGCTGGCAACCGTATCCGCAAGTTTGGATGGCGAGTCGATCTGGTTAACGGAGACCAAAACTTCGGGCGCGATTTTTTTGTTGAGCTTAATGTACTGCTCGAACTGCGAAACAACGGTGCGGCCAAGTGCTTCGACCTCTTTTTCGTCATCCGCCTGATCCTCAATCGGATCGGCAAAAACCTCGAAATAATCCTCGGTCTCTTTGAAACTCGTAATCCGCGCCCGTCTTATCCCTTCCACCAGCACTTTTACCGTGCCGTCAGGCAACTTCAGCAGCTGCAGAACCGTGGAAATGGTTCCAACTTTGTAAATATCCTCCGCGGAAGGATCATCCTGCGCGGCATTCTTCTGCGCGACCAGAAGGATCTGCTTATCCTCCTTCATCACGCTCTCCAGAGCCCGCACAGATTTGTCGCGCCCAACGAAAAGCGGCACGATCATATGCGGGAATACCACGATATCCCTGAGCGGCAGGACCGCCAGAGTATCGGAGAGAGGGGCAGGCTTTGTAACATCAGACATAATAGGTTCCTTTAAGCCTCATGCACTGCCCTTACAGGCACAGCACACGGTGCCGGTCTCCGGCCACAAATGGACATATCGGTTTGGTTTGGCAGAGCTGCAAGACCTGCCACCCCTCAATTTGGCCAGACCCTCGCCTCAGGACGCCGTCTCCGCACGCTTCTCCGCATACAGAAAGAGCGGCTCGGCCCGGCCCTCGGCCACATCTCCGCTGATGACAACCTCCGCCACGCCATCCAGACCCGGCAGGTCGAACATCGTTGTCAGAAGGATACCCTCCATGATCGAACGCAGGCCTCGCGCGCCGGTCTTGCGTTTGATCGCCCGCCCGGCAACAACCTTAAGCGCCTCATCAGTGAAGGTGAGCTTGACCCCCTCCATTTCGAACAGGCGGCCGTATTGTTTGACCAAAGCATTCTTCGGCTTGGTCAAAATTTCAATCAACACCGTCTCATCCAGGTCATCAAGCGTGGCAACCACGGGCAGACGGCCAATGAACTCCGGAATCAGGCCGAATTTAAGCAAATCCTCCGGCTCTACCTCGCGCAAAACCTGCCCGGTGCGCCGCTCATCCGGGCTGCGGACATCAGCGCCAAAGCCAATGCCCGACCCCTTGCCGCGCTGCCCGATGATCTTCTCCAACCCAGAAAAAGCGCCACCGCAAATGAAAAGGATGTTCGTGGTATCAACCTGCAGAAACTCCTGCTGGGGATGTTTGCGCCCCCCCTGCGGCGGCACCGAGGCAACCGTGCCTTCCATGATCTTCAGCAGAGCCTGCTGCACCCCCTCCCCGCTCACATCGCGGGTGATCGAAGGATTGTCCGACTTGCGGCTAATTTTATCGACCTCGTCGATATAAACGATCCCCCGCTGCGCCCGCTCGACGTTATAATCAGCCGCCTGCAACAGCTTGAGGATGATATTCTCCACATCCTCGCCCACATACCCGGCCTCGGTCAGGGTCGTCGCGTCAGCCATAGTGAAGGGCACATCGAGAATGCGGGCCAGCGTCTGGGCCAGCAAGGTTTTACCCGAGCCGGTGGGGCCAACCAGCATGATGTTGGATTTTGCGATTTCAATGTCATTGTTTTTGGTCGCGTGCGAGAGCCGCTTGTAGTGGTTATGCACCGCCACGCTGAGCACTTTTTTCGCATGCCCCTGGCCGATCACATAATCATCCAGCACCTTGCAGATTTCACGCGGCGTCGGCACGCCATCACGCGATTTCACAAGATGAGTTTTGTGCTCCTCGCGGATAATATCCATGCAGAGTTCGACGCATTCATCACAGATGAAGACGGTCGGACCCGCGATCAGCTTACGGACCTCATGCTGCGACTTCCCGCAAAAGGAACAATACAGTGTGTTCTTGGTGTCGCTCGATTTGCTGCTCATAACCACTCCACAGCGCGAAATATAAGAGAAAAGATTAGCCCCCTGCGCAGGAGCACACAAGCGCCGGCATATGCGGGAGAAAATCCAAAGTAATTCAGAAAGTTAACCCCCGGCCTTCACCAGACCTGGGGATCAGAGCCATCAAAAGCATCCGAAATTCAGCCCTGAATTCGCGTTCAGGGCTGATTTCGGCAGAAAAGCGCCCGATGAGCAAATCTCCGCTTATCGCGCGGTTTCCTGCGGGCTGGGCGGTGTTGCCGGGCTTTCGCTCAATGGCGGCTGGCTTTTCACAACGTCGTCCACGATGCCGAAATCCTTGGCTTCCTGCGCCGACATGTAGGAATCGCGTTCCAGCTTGGCCTCAATCGCCTCCAGCGGCTGACCTGTGTGATCCACATAGATCTGGTTCAGCCGCTTACGCAGGTTAAGGATTTCACGGGCCTGGATTTCGATGTCCGTGGCCTGACCCTGGGCGCCGCCGGAGGGCTGATGCACCATGACGCGGGCATTTGGCAAGGCAAAGCGTTTGCCCGGTGCGCCCGCGCAGAGCAGCAGGCTGCCCATGGACGCTGCCTGCCCAATGCACACGGTGCTGACCGGGCTGCGGATATACTGCATGGTGTCGTAAATCGCGAGGCCGGAGGACACAACACCGCCGGGGCTGTTGATATAGAAAGAAATATCCTTATTGGGATTCTCACTTTCCAGAAACAACAGCTGCGCGCAAATCAGCGAGCTTACCTGATCATAGACCTGACCCGTCAGAAAAATGATCCGCTCCTTCAACAGGCGGGAATAAATATCGTAGGAGCGTTCCCCGCGCGCCGTCTGTTCAACCACCATCGGCACGAGGTTATTATTATAGACCTCGACTGGATCCCGATCCCACATATTCTAAATTCCTCGTTCTATCTAACCGCTCGCCCCGGCACCGCACCGCGCCTTTCATAAGGCCGCGGCGCGAGCGGAACGGAACGTCATGAACCTAAGTTAGTGGATCAAACGCGCGCGTCTAGTCCCGTATTAAGATTCAGGGTCAGCCGCCAACTCTTCCGGGCTCACACTGGTTTCTTCCTGGGTGATGCGCTCAAGCAGAAAGTCCACCACCTTGTCCTCAAAAATGGGACCACGGAAGCGCTCGAGCGCCTGCGGGTTCTTCTTGAAGAACTCCAGAACCTGCATCGCCTGTTCGCGATACTTCATCGCCTCGTTGAACATGGCGCGCTGGAGATCCTGATCGGAGACCGTCACCGCATTGGCACGGCCGATTTCCGCAACCAGCAGGCCAAGACGCACTCGGCGGTCGGCAATTGCCTTATATTCCGCCTTCAGCATCTCTTCATCCTTGGCTTCGTCTTCCGGATCGGCGCGGCCCGCGGCTTTTTCCTGCTCCACCTGGCGCCAGATCTCAGCGAACTCAGCATCAATCAGTGAAACCGGGGCCTCGAAATGCGCACGTTCAGCCAGCGCGTCGAGCAGGCTGCGCTTGAGCTTCAGGCGCGTCATCTGCTCATATTCGCGGCCAATCTGCTCGGAGACCTTCTTTTGCAGGTCTTCCAGCGACTCCAGCCCAAGCCCCTTGGCGAATTCATCGTCAATCACCGGAACCTGCGCCACGGCGAGCACCTTGGCGGTGATTTCGAATTCAGCCTTCTTCCCGGCCAGTTCCTTAGCACCGTAATCCTCGGGAAAATCAACCGTGATGGTGCGCGTCTCGCCGGGGGCGATGCCTTCCATCTGCTCGGAGAAGCCGGGGATGAAACCCTGGCCGGCCACGACCACCGCAACATCCGAAGCAGTGCCGCCCTGGAAAGCCTCACCGTCAATGCGGCCGATAAAATCTACCGTCAGCTGCTCACCAGCCGCCGCCGGGCGCGGCTCTTCAACCGGGGTATAGCTCTTGCGCTGCTCGGCCATCTTGGCCAGAGCTTCGCTCACAGCTTCATCAGTAACAGCCGCCACCGGCTTGCTCAGCGTAATGCCGCCGAGTTCGGGAATCGTGATTTCGGGCAGCACCTCAAGTTCCATGGTGAACTCGAGATCGGAGTTCTGCCCCGGCTTGGTCACTTCCAGCTTCGGCTGCATCGCGGGGCGCAAATTGCGCTCGGAGAGCAGACGGTCAGACGCTTCGTTCACCGCGCCTTCCACGATTTCCGCGGCCACGGCATCGCCATAGCGCTTGCGCACCATCGACATCGGCACCTTGCCCGGCCGGAAACCAGGCATCTGCATGGTTTTGCCAAGTTCGGCCAAACGCTGCTCACGCTTGGCGGCAAGTTCGGGTTCGGGAACCACGACCGTGAAGCCGCGCTTCAAGCCGTCGGAGAGCGTTTCGGTAACCTGCATCGACGAAAAATTCCTCAAAAATCAACAACAAAACCACAACCTGGTGCGGGCGGAGGGACTTGAACCCCCATGACTTTCGCCACCAGAACCTAAATCTGGCGTGTCTACCAATTTCACCACGCCCGCTTAACCGCCGGAACGCGGCCAGCTTGGCCGCCCCGCGCGATACCAACATCAAGCCGCGCCGTCTAGCGCGAGTCCTGGCATTTCACAAGCTTGGCACTCGTATAACTGCGTAAAACCGACTATCTGCCTCCTTGAATGACCCAATCTAGTGAAAATACGGCGAAGCCGCAGCGCCGGACGATGAGCCCGTGGCGATGGGCCGCCCTTGGCGCCCTGCTGCTCGCCGCCTTGCCCGCGGCAGGCATTCTGGCTCTGGTGGAACGCTTCGACCCGAACCGTTATGCCCCGGAAATCATCGCGGCCGTGGACCAGGCAACCGGCCGGCAGTTGCACCTGAGCGGGCCTCTCACCATGCAGCTTTCGCTGCATCCGGTCATTGAGGCCAGCGGCATAAGTCTTTCTAATCCGCCCGGTTTTGCCGGCGCCCAGATGCTGACACTCAAGCGCGTCGAGGCCAGGATCGCGCTGCTGCCCCTGCTCGCGCACCGCCTGAACATCCTTAAACTGGTGCTGGTCAGCCCTGATATCGTGCTGGAACGCGGCCCGGGCGGCTTATCAAACTGGGATTTCACCACCGCGCAACCCGCGGCGGCCATGACGCGCCATGAATTCCATGGCTATCAGGCCGCTCTACAGGCGGTGGAAATCGAAAACGGGCGGCTCACGATCAAGACCCCCACCCCAACCATTATCGCCCTGCCGAACCTGACCGGAACAGCGGCTTCTCCCACCGCCCCGCTGCATATAAAAGCCACGGCAATTCTCGGCGCGGCACCTTTCAGCGTATCCGGCGTGGTAGGTCCCATTGCGCGGTTCTCCGGTATCGGCAGCGAGCCATGGCCGGTTGATCTGACTGTAAAACTGGGCAGCGCGACCGCGAAGGTGCAGGGCGCGCTCGCCCGCCCGCGCACGGCGAGCGGCTACAGCCTCGCCGTGGCACTTAATATTCCGGCGCTGGAGGATCTGGCCGCCAGCCTCCCGCCCGGGCTGACCGGCCCCCTGCCTCCCGTGCATGACATCACGGCTTCAGCCCGGATCACCGGCCAGAATTCTACCATCCCGGCCATCGATGACCTTTCTGTCAAAGCCGGCACCTCTGATCTTTCCTCGCTCCGGCCGGGGCTGACGCTCAAGACGCTGGATATTGCGATGGCATCGCTCAACCAGCCGCTTTCACTCAGCGCCGCGGCCACGCTGGGCAGCACCCCCCTCACCCTCGCCGGCCATTTCGGCCCGCCCTGGGCACTTTTGAATCCCGCCCTGCTGCCGGCGCGCACCGGGCCACCAGGCAGCTTTCCAGTTACAATCAATGCACAGTTCGGGCCGGCCACGGCCAGCCTCACCGGCGCGATTGCAACCCCCGCGACGCTCGCTGGCGCCGCGCTGGCGCTGAACCTGACCATCCCCGACCTCTCGGCACTCAGCTCGGCCATGGGCGCCAGCCTGCCCGCATGGAAAAACATCACGGCGCAAACCACGCTGATAGACCCCGGCGGACTTGGCCTGCGCAATGCCATTGGCCTGGATACCCTCACCGTCAACATGGATAACGCGGCCTTCGGCGGCGATGCCAGCCTGTATTTCGGCCCCCAGCCCAGGCTGCAACTCGCCTTGCAGTTCACCGGGCTGAATACCGACGCCTTGCTGGCGGCGATGCCGCAACCGGCCACGGCGCCCGCCAATCCCGCCCCGGCCGCCGCCCCCGTCTTCGCCGATGCGCCGCTGGCGCTGGCGTGGCTGAAATCAGCCCGCGCCGATGTGCAAATCTCGGTGGATACGCTGATCTGGCGCCAGATGACCTATACGGCGCTCCAAGGCCACGCCGTTCTCGCAAACGGGCAGCTCACGGTCAGCCCGCTAACCGCGCAACTCCCCGGCGGCAACCTCACCGCGCGCGTGTCGGTGGATGCCAGCAAGGCGCCCGCGGTGGAAAGCCTGGCGATGAGCGCCCCCGCTCTTGCGCTCGCTCCGATGTTGAAAGCCTTTGGCCTGCCCGGCACCGCCGAAGGCACCATGCAAGTCCGGCTCTCGGCCACCAGCAGCGGCGACACCCCCCATGCCATCGCCAGCGGCCTGAACGAGCAACTGGGCTTAGCCATGGCCAACGGCGTTGTTGACGGCTCGGTCTTGCAAAGCCTGTTTGGCGGCGTGCTGCAAACCGCCGGCCTGCCCGCTGGTCTGGCCGGGGCCACGGGGCCGGTGCCGGTGCGCTGCATGGCGTTGCGGGTTGATGCCGTTGGCGGCATCGCCACCATCCGGGCCATGGCGCTGGATTCCAGCCGCCTGCGCTTGCAGGGGAGCGGCAGTGTGAATGCGGGAGGGGAGACACTGGGCGTCGTTCTGCTGCCCCAATTGCCAATGCTGCCCAATGGAACGGGCAGCCCGGTGGCGATTAACGGCAGCTTCGCCGCCCCGGTGGTTGAGGCGGCTCCAGCCGGCAGCATCCAGGCAACCAGCGGTGACATCTGCCCGGCGGCGCTGAAACTGGGGCGCTTTGGCCAACCCGGCCCGGCGGCGGCGATCACGCAGCCGCCATCCGCCAGCACGCCGGGCGCCGTTTCCCCGCCTTCCGGCGGGCCGAAAAATCTGTTGAACGGGCTGCTCGGCCCATGAAACGCTTCTGGACATCAGCATCCGCCGTACCGGAAGGCGTGGATTTCATCATCCTGCTGGACAGCCGCCCCCTGAAACTCCCCAGCGGCGGCGCGCTTCGCGTGCCGTTCAAGGATTTGGCCGGCGCAATTGCCACTGAATGGGCAACGGCCGGGGCGGATTTCACGCCCGATGACCTGCCCCTCACGCGCCTCGCCACGACAGCGCAGGACCGTATCCGGCTGCACCGCGCGGAGATCGCCAGGCAATTGGCGGCTTACGGCATGAACGACCTGCTCTGCTACCGCGCCGAAGGCCCGCCGGGGCTCGCGCAGAGCGAGGCCGCGGCATGGGCCCCCTGGATCAACTGGCTGGACCGGCAGCTCGGCATCAGGCTGGAATCGACCTCCGGAGTCATGCCGCTGCGGCAAACGCCTGAGTACCATGACATTTTCACCGCGCATCTAATGCGCATGGACGAATATAAATTGGCGGGGCTTGGCGTGATCGTCCCCGCATTGGGGAGCCTTGTGCTGGCGCTCGCGGTGGAGGCCGGGGCGCTGGACCCTGATGCGGCCTGCCGTTGCGCCAGCCTCGGGGAGCTCTGGCAGGAAGCGCGCTGGGGGATGGACGCCGAGGCCAGCGCACGGCGGCGGATCATCGCGCAGGATATTGCCGTGAGCGCCCGTTTCATGGTCCTCTGCCGCGCATGAAAGCGACCCATTTGCTCATTACCGGCCGGGTTCAGGGTGTCGGCTTCCGCGAATGGCTGGCAAACGAGGCGCGGCGACTCGGGCTTTCCGGCTGGGTGCGCAATGCCGGCCAAGATGCCGTGGAAGCCCTCATCGCTGGGGACACCGTGGCGGTCGAAGAATGCCTGCGGCTCTGCCGCCGCGGGCCGCGCGCCGCCATCGTCGAAACAATCAAGGATACGCTCGCGGAACCACCGGCGGAGCCCGGCTTCATAAAACGGGCCTCGCTCCCCTCCAGACCGTGAACCCGTTCAAGGCAGGTATCCGCAACATCGCGTTTACACCCCGGTAAAGCTTGCTAGGCTCACCGGGCCCTTAAGGAGTTGGAACCAATATGAGTACGAATAGTGAGTTGATGGCCCGCCGCGAAGCCGCTGTGCCCCGTGGCGTGGGCAATGCGCACCCAGTCTTTACTCAACGCGCCGAAAACGCCGAGCTTTGGGACGTCGAGGGCAAGCGCTATATCGATTTTGCCGGCGGCATCGCGGTCCTGAACACCGGGCACCGCCACCCCAAGGTGATGGCCGCAGTCACCGAGCAGCTCTCGCGATTCTCGCACACCTGCTTCCAGGTCTCGCCCTACGAGAGCTATGTCGCGCTGGCCGAACGGCTGAACGCGCTGGCGCCGATTGAAGGCCCCGCCAAGACCATCTTTTTCACCACCGGCGCCGAGGCGCTGGAAAACGCCGTGAAGATCGCCCGCGCCGCCACCGGGCGTTCCGGTGTCATCACTTTCGCCGGCGGCTACCATGGCCGCACCATGCTGACGATGGCGATGACCGGCAAGGTGTTGCCATACAAGAAAAAATTCGCACCGCTCCCGGCCGAGATCTACCATGTCCCCTTCCCGCACGCCCCCTTTGGCGTGGCCGTGCAGGACAGCCTGCGCGCCATCGACATGTTGTTCCGCGCCGATATCGAGCCGGAGCGGACCGCCGCGATCGTGCTGGAACCCGTGCAGGGGGAAGGCGGGTTTATCCAGGCGCCAACCGAGCTGATGGAGGCCCTGCGCGCCCTTTGCGACAAGCACGGCATTCTGCTGATCGTCGATGAAGTGCAGACCGGCTTCGCGCGGACCGGCAAAATGTTCGGGGTCGAGCATTCCGCCGTGAAGCCCGATATTATCACCGTCGCCAAATCGCTGGCGGGCGGGTTCCCGCTTTCCGGCGTCATCGGGCGCGCCGCGATCATGGATGCAGCCGAGCCAGGCGGGCTGGGCGGCACCTATTCCGGCTCACCCATTGCCTGCGCCGCGGCGCTGGCTGTGCTTGATGTCATCAAGGAAGAAAAACTGATCGAACGCGCCAATCATATCGGTGCAAAAATGAAACCCCGGCTGGAGGCCATCTCGCGCCGCAACAACACCGTCCCCATTGCTGAAATCCGTGGCCCAGGGGCGATGATCGCGTTTGACGTGGTGGCAACACGCGGCACCAACGAACCAGACCCCGAGATGACCAAAAAGGTGATCGCCAAGGCCCGCGAAAACGGGCTGATCTTGCTGTCCTGCGGGGTGTATGGCAATGCCATCCGTCTGCT
The DNA here is from genome assembly GCF_028687955.1 of Acidocella sp. GTDB lineage: Bacteria > Pseudomonadota > Alphaproteobacteria > Acetobacterales > Acetobacteraceae > Acidocella. Next base: position 16,560 of record NZ_JAQTZC010000008.1, on the reverse strand, counting down.
CGTGCCGCTCACCGCCTCCGATGCACTGCTCGACGAAGGGCTGGACGTTCTCGAACAGGCGCTGACGGTCTAAAAAAACAAAAAACTCATCAGCACGTAAACCGGCGTGAGGATGAGGCTCATGAGTCCCGCGAACGCGAAAAACCCGGGCATTTTAACGGCCCGGCGCGCCGCGATTTCGCGGACCATGAGGTTGGGGGCATTGCCAAGGTAGGTAACAGGCCCAAAAAACACGGAACCAGCCGCAATCGCCGTCAGCAGATGAGCGGGTGCGGCACTCAGGCTGGCGGCATGCCCCCCCGCCGCCTCGAAAAAGATCAGATAGGTCGGCGCGGCGTCAAGAATGGCGGAGGCAATGCCCGAGGCCCAGAACCAGGACAGCGGGCTGGGGGCCAAGGCGGCCGTCTGCAATAGCTGAAAAACCGGCGTGATGGTGGCGAAGATCGCAAAAAACAGCATGACGATCTCGCGCATCGCCCCCCAGGCGAAACGGTTGTGGCTGCGGATGGCACGCGGGGTCAGAGCCTCTGAGAGCGCGATGCACCCCAGTTCAACCACGATCAACGCCAGATGCTCCCCCGGAATCTTCGCGGACAGAATAGTAACCATGCCTGGATGCCAGATACCGGCCAGAGGAATGGCGAGGATCAGCCCCACCAGCAGGAAAATATTCATCCTCCCGCCGATGCGGAATTTTTGCGGACGCGGCATGGCATCCCGCCGCGCGAAATAGAGATCCGCCACCAAGCAAAGCAGCAATACCGGCACGGCCAGAACCAGCAGCGGCCGCCAAAGATGAGCCGCCGGCCAGAAAAAGGGCACGCCACGGAGAAATCCGGCCAGCAAAGGCGGATCGCCCAGCGGTGAGAGCGCCCCGCCGCAATTGCCAACCAGAATAATAAAGGCGAGGATCAGGTGCCGTTTCTCCGCGCGATATCCATTGGCCGCCAGCAGCGGGTGGATGAGCAGCAAGGTGGCCCCGATCGTCCCCATGATCGAGGCCAGAACCGTGCCGATGACAAGAAGCAGCAGGTTGCCGCAAGGACGCCCCCAAGGGCCGCCTTTAATCGAAATCCCCCCGCCAAGCGCATAAAGCGCCAGCAGCAAGGTGATGAATGGCAGGAACTCGGCCAGCGAGGCCTGCCATAGCGTCTGCGCCGCATCCATCAGGCCGCCTGAGAGCATCCGCAGCACAAAACCCAAGGCAACCCAGCCGCCGATGACCGGGGCCATCCACCTGTGCCACAAACGCGGCGCCACACCCGGGAGGATTGCGAAACTGAGCAGAACACCTGCAAACGGAAACGCCGCGGCGAGTTGCCCCATCAGCCCAAGCCGGATACGTAGAAGGAAACCATTCTTATTACCGCTTTGACCTCTGTCTGAAAAAAGGATCTACCACATGAGCTCTGAAAACCACGACCACGACCCCAGCAACCCGCATTATTTCGGGCTTCCGCTTGGCGTGATTCTCGCCACACTGGTTGCCATTGCCGCTGTCGGCATCACTTTGCTGAAATTCCTCAAGTAGTACCGGGCTCAAACCACGCAGCCGGCGGCACCGCGCGGCAGCCTGCCAAAGTGAACCACGAATTGCGCCGCCGCGCTGATCAACGACTCGGCGGTTTGCGCCCCGAGTTCAGCTGAAGCCAGCGGCCACGCGGCCTGCGTGGCCGCAAGCGGCACCTGGTCGAATTCGACCGGCGCATCAATCGCGAGACCATGAAAATCCAAGGTGCCAAAGCCTGAAACCGGCAGACCGAGCATGGTCTCACCCCCATGCGCCAGCACCTCGCCGGGTTGCACAAAAGCACCCCGCAACGCCTTGGTGAGCGAGAGCAGCGGTTCCGCGCCATGGCCAAAACGCTCCTGGCTGCCCGCGCCAAGCTGAGCTTCCATGAGCTGGCGCGCAATTTTCCATAAATAAAATGACGGTAGAATGATATTTCGCGTCCGCCGGATCTCCAGCGTCACTTCATGAATCACCGGCACATTGCCGCCATGGCCGTTCAGGATGACAATATTGCTCAGCCCATGTCCGAGCAGGCTGGCCAGCACCTCCGCCAGCACAGCCCGGAAACTGGCCGGGGAAAGTGCCAGACCGCCCGGCGTGGCGCCAAAATAGTCCGCAACGCCAAAGGGCAGGCAGGGTGCGGCAAAGGTTACAACACCTTTATCCGTGGCGGCCTGCGCGATACGCACGGCAAGCTGCTCCGCCAGCAGGTAGTCACCCATCGGCAAATGCGGCCCATGATCCTCATGGCTGCCAAGCGGTAGCAGGACCACGGGGTTTGCCGCCGCTGCTTGCGCGAAGATTGCCGCCGTCATATCGCCAAGCCGGTAATTTTGTCTGGAATCGCTCATGATCTTGTTTTGCCGTTTCCAGTTAACAATCGTAAAGAGCCAAATTTAATTTCGTTGTACAACGGCAGGATGCATCATGGACTTCGCAGAACACGGTCAGAAAATTATCCCCGTGATCCTCTCCGGCGGATCGGGCACGCGCTTGTGGCCTGTCTCGCGCAAGAGCTTCCCAAAACAGTTCTGGCCGCTCATTTCGCAGCACTCCATGCTGGCGCAAACCGCGCTGCGCGCCGCCGGCGCCCGTTTCGCCGCCCCAATTGTCGTGACCAACCAGGATCATCGCTTCGTCGTCGCCGAGCAATTACGCAACGCGGGCATTGCGGGAGCGCAGATCATGCTGGAACCGGTGGGGCGCAACAGCGCGCCTGCGATTGCGGCAGCGGCGCTGCTGGCCGCGGAAACCGATCCCGATGCGGTTTTATGGATCATGGCGGCCGACGCCTCGATCAGCGATCTCGCAGCGCTTGAAGCCGCGGTGAACACCGCGGCCAAGGCCGCGGAGGCGGGATACTTCGTCACCTTTGGCATGCAGCCGGCCGCGCCAGAGACCGGCTACGGCTACATCGCCCAGGGCGACGCGCTGGAGGACCTGCCCGGCGTCTTTCACCTCAATCGTTTTATCGAGAAACCGGACGCCACCACCGCCGTCCGCTTATTGGCAGAAGGCGGCAACCTCTGGAACTCCGGCATGTTCATGTTCCGTGCCAGTGTATTGCTGGGCGAGATGGAGCGCTTGGCCCCCCGGCTGCTGGAGGCTGTGCGCGCCGCCATGCTGGCGCGAACCACCGACCTCGACTTCATCCGGCTTGGCGCCGAGGCCTTTGCGGCGGCGCCTGATATCAGCATCGATTACGCCATCGCTGAAAAAACCAGCAAGGCCGTCGTGGTGCCCGCAGCCATCGGCTGGTCGGATGTAGGCTCCTGGTCGGCCCTGGCCGATATCGCGCCCAAGGATACGGATGGCAATTTTGCCCTAGGCGATGTGGTGCTCGAAAACGTTCACGGCAGCTACGCCCGCAGCGACGGTATCATGACCGCGCTGCTCGGTGTGCGCGATCTGGTGGTGGTCACCACGCAGGACGCGGTGCTGGTTGCTCACAAGAACGAGGCGCAGAACGTTAAAAAAATCGTCGACCGGCTGAAGCAGATGAAACGGCCGGAAGCCGACACCCACAACCGCACCTACCGGCCATGGGGGTTCTATGAGAGCCTGATCCGGGGGGACCGCTTCCAAGTGAAGCGAATCGTCGTCTGGCCCGGGCAGAAACTTTCCCTGCAGAAGCATTTCCACCGCGCCGAGCATTGGGTGGTGGTGGCCGGCTGCGCCAGTGTCACGCGCGATGCCGAAACCCTCATGGTGCATGAGAATGAAAGCGTCTACCTGCCCCTGGGATGCATCCACCGCATGGAAAACCCCGGTAAAATCCCCCTGACCATCATCGAGGTGCAATCGGGCCCCTATCTCGGAGAGGACGACATCATCCGCTTCGAGGATACCTACGGCCGCAATTGAGGAACTTCCTAATCCTGCACCTCTTCGGGCGTGCGCAGGATTAGAGACAGCGCATGCAACCCGGTGGTAAACTCCGCCGCCAGGGCTTCATGCACCGCGCGCGAGCGCGCCACGCGCGAGAGCCCGGCCAGCGCCGGCGAGACCATGAGCACACGGTAATGCGTCTCACCGGCCTCCAGCCCACTGCGGGCGGCATGGCTCGCATGCTTGCGGCTCTCATCAAGTATCTCCAGCCTGACCGGCTTGAAAGCCGCCACCAGCAGATCGCGCATCCGATCATCTCTCTTGCTCATATTCACCACGTCATACCTTCAATCATCCGACCGTTCATCCAATCATCGTAGCGGTATCTTCTGCCCCGCGCGCATATCAGCCACAGCCGAGTGTTGCCAATTTAAGCCAAGCGCGCACATTAGGGCCATGATTTCGTCAACACGCAAGCAACCAACCCGCAAGCCGCGCGCCTATGCCCCAGACCCCAACGCCCCGGGTCAGGCGTGCGATTCGCCCGGCTGCCCGCAAGAAGGCGAATACCGCGCGCCAAAATCACGGGCCGGGTCGCGGGATTTTCATTGGTTTTGCCTAGATCACGTCCGCGCGTTCAACGCCTCCTGGGATTATTACAAAGGCATGTCGGCTGAAGAGATCGATGCGCAATTGCGCGCCGACACCTCCTGGCAGCGGCCAAGCTGGCCGCTTGGCCGGTTAGGACAAACATCGCGGATGGATGAGACGCTCGAAGCCGAGTTGCACGCCTTCGCTTTTGGCGCCCGGCCCAAGCCCGCGCCCAGCCCAGGCGTTCCGGCTGATATCCGCGAGGCTCTCAGCGTCCTGAACCTCACATGGCCGGTCACGCTGGCCACCGTGAAAGCAAAGTACAAGGAGCTTGCCAAGCGCCACCATCCGGATTCAAACAATGGCGACAAGCACTCCGAGGAAATGTTGAAATCGATCAACCTTGCCTATGCGGCGCTTCGTGGCAAACTGGCCGCAAAGCCTGCTCAGGCGTCCCAAACTTCCGGCGGTTGAGCCCGTTCGCCCAATTGCCCCACGCCGCTACCCAAATACGAAGCAACAGGATTGAACCTTTAATGAACAACATCGCCGCGCTCACCGAAACCAGCAACTCAGGCCCCTCGGCGATCAACATGCCCGATATAAAGGTTAACGCCCGCGAGGTTTTTGGCATCGACGTTAATCTGGAGGTTCCCGCTTTCTCGCTCCGCACCGAACATGTGCCCGAGATCGACCCCGCCTATCAGTTCGACCGGGAGACGACGCTCGCGATTCTGGCCGGATTCGCCTTCAACCGCCGGGTGATGATCCAGGGCTACCACGGCACCGGCAAGTCCACCCATATCGAGCAAGTGGCGGCAAGGCTCAACTGGCCTTGCATCCGCGTCAATCTGGACAGCCATATCAGCCGTATCGACCTGATCGGCAAGGACGCGATCATGCTGAAGGACGGCAAACAGGTCACCGAATTCCGCGAAGGCATCCTGCCCTGGGCGCTGCAACACCCCTGTGCGCTGGTGTTTGACGAATACGACGCCGGCCGCCCGGATGTGATGTTCGTGATCCAGCGCGTCCTTGAGGTCGAAGGCCGGCTCACCCTGCTCGACCAGAACAAGGTGATCCGCCCGCACCCGGCCTTCCGCCTGTTCGCCACCGCTAACACCGTGGGCCTGGGTGACACCACCGGGCTCTACCATGGCACGCAGCAGATCAATCAGGGGCAGATGGACCGCTGGAACATCGTCGCCACGCTCAATTATCTGCCCCACGCGCAGGAGGTGGCCATCGTGATGGCCAAACTCGGCATCCCAGCCGGTGATACAGTCCTAAAGAAGCGGACCGAGAGCATGGTGGCGCTGGCGGACCTCACCCGCGCCGGGTTCATCGCCGGGGACATCTCCACCGTGATGTCGCCGCGCACCGTTATCACCTGGGCGGAAAATACCAGGATTTTCGGCGATATCGGCTTTGCCTTCCGTCTCACCTTCCTCAACAAATGCGACGAGGCCGAACGCAACACCGTGGCTGAGTATTATCAGCGCTGCTTCAACGAGGAGATCTCAACCGGCTTGCGCCAGCCGGCCTGAAACCAGATGACCGCGAATAACGACCAGGGCCGCAGCGAAGACTTCAAACGCGCCACAGCCAATGCGCTGCGGGCCATGGCGCAGACGCCTGACGTGGAAGTTGCCTACCAGCCCGGCCCCTCCGGGCTGGCTGGCAAGCGCGCCCGGCTGCCCGCCCCCTCGCGCGCCCTGGCGCCGCCCGAGATGGCAAAATTGCGCGGTGCCGCGGACTCACTCGCCCTGCGCCTACGCTATCACGACAATGCCATCCATGCCGCCCGTAACCCCGCCTCCAAGGAGGCGCGCGAAGCCTATGATGCGCTGGAGCAGGCCCGCGTTGAGGTCTTCGGCTCCGAACACATGGCCGGCGTTGCCGCGAATTTGCGCGGCAAGCTGAACGAGGAGTGCGAAAACGAGGGGCTCGGCCGCATGACGCTGCGTGAGCAGCTTCCCCTGGCCAGCGCTCTCGCCCTGCTTGCGCGCGAGCGGATGGACCCTGCTTCGCTACCCGAGCCGGCCCAAAAAATACTAGCCTTGTGGCGCGGCACGCTGGGCGATGACGCCGAAGCGGCCCTGGATGAACTGGCCGCCACCCGCGCCAGCCAGGCGCATTACACCAAAGCCGCGCGCAAGCTGCTGGCGGCGGTCCATCTGGCGGAGGCGGAGGCAGAAGCAACCGAGGAGGATGAATCCGAAAACGCCGAGGATTCGGGGGAGCAAACTTCGCAGCAGGACAACTCCCAGGACAGCGACGCCCAGAGCCAGGAAGAGGCCATGCTCGCGGCACAGCCGGAAATGACCGAGGGCGAAGCCGCCGACCAGGACACCGGGGAAGACAGCGACGCCGAAGACAGCGCCGCCGATGCTGAAGACGCTCCCGCAGGCCCCCAGCAGCACCGCCCGCCCGCCCATGGCGATGACAGCGCGGCCTACCGGGCCTTTACCCGCACGCATGATGAAGAGATCAAGGCCGAAGACCTTTGTGACCCCGATGAGCTGACCCGGTTGCGCCAGCAGCTGGACCAGCAATTACAGCATCTGCATGCCGTGGTGGCCAAGCTGGCAAACCGGCTGCAACGCCGGCTGCAGGCGCAGCAAACCCGGGCCTGGGAGTTTGACCTGGAAGAAGGCATGCTCGACGCCGCCCGGCTGTCGCGGATCATCGTCGATCCGCTTCTGGCCCTCACCTATAAGCGCGAACGCGATACGGAATTCCGTGATACCGTGGTCACCCTGCTGATTGACAATTCAGGCTCGATGCGCGGGCGGCCGATCACCGTGGCGGCGATGTGCGGCGATATTCTCGCCCGTACGCTGGAGCGCTGCGCGGTGAAGGTGGAGATTCTGGGCTTCACCACCCGCGCGTGGAAAGGCGGGCAGAGCCGGGAGCAATGGGTTGCCGCCGGCAAACCGCCAAACCCGGGCCGGCTGAATGATCTGCGCCACATCATCTACAAATCCGCCGACACCCCCTGGCGCCGGGCCCGCAAGAATCTGGGGTTGATGCTGCGCGAAGGGCTGCTGAAGGAAAATATCGACGGCGAAGCACTCGTCTGGGCCTACCGGCGGCTGCTCGCGCGCCCGGAGCACCGGCGCATTCTCATGGTCATCAGCGACGGCGCCCCGGTTGACGACTCCACCCTCTCGGTGAATTCCGGCAACTATCTGGAGCGGCATCTGCGCGATGTAATCCGCGACATCGAGACCCGCGAACTGGTGGAGCTGATCGCCATCGGCATTGGGCATGACGTGACCCGCTATTACCGCCGGGCCGTGACGATTGTTGACGCCGAGGAGCTGGGCGGCACGATGATGCGCAAACTTACCGAACTGTTCGATGAGGACGAAGCCGAGGCGTGGTCCCGCTTTGCCGGGCGGAGCGCCGCGATGATCGCCTAATTATCATCAAACCCCGCCGCGCCAGCACCGGGCAATTGGACGTACGGCGCAGCAATGCTATAGCGCCGCGCCACTGTCATTGGTTCCCATGAACGAATCCTCGCTTACCCACCCCGCTTTGCTCCCCGCCGGCCTGCGCGATGTCCTGCCTCCCGAGGCGGAGCTGGAGGCGCGTTCGGTCGAAGCCATCATGGATTGCTTCGCCGCGCACGGCTATCAACGCGTGAAGCCGCCGCTGCTGGAGTTTGAAGACAGCCTGTTCGCGGGCTCAGGCGCCGCCACGTCCGAGCAAACCTTCAGGCTCATGGACCCCGACAGCCAGCGCATGATGGGCCTGCGGGCCGATACGACGCCGCAGATCGCCCGGCTGGCGGCCACACGGCTGGCCAGCGCCCCGCGGCCGCTGCGGCTGGCTTATGCCGGGCAATGCCTGCGGGTGCGCGGCTCGCAGTTGCAGCCGGAGCGCCAAATTGCCCAGGCCGGCATCGAGCTGGTCGGCCATGATACCCCCGAAGCCGACGCCGAGATCATTTTAACGGCCGTTGAAGCTCTGGCGGCCATCGGCCTGACCAGCATCAGCATCGACCTCACAGTGCCCCGGCTGGTCCTGCATCTGCTCGAAGACTTCCCCGCCGTAAACCGCCCCGCCCTTGCGCGCGCGCTGGACCGCAAGGACGCCGCCGAGGTGGCCGAGCTTGGCGGCCCCATCGCGGGGCTGCTGCTCCAGCTCCTGGATGCCACTGGGACCGCCGAGCGCGCGATACCAGCCTTGCTGGCGATCAACCTGCCGGAGAGCGCGCGTATTCAGGCCGTGCGCATGGCCGAGACCGTCGCCGTCATACGGCGCCAGCGGCCCGGCCTGCCCTTAACCGCCGATCCCGTGGAATTTCGCGGCTACCAATATCACACCGGCATCTGCATGACCCTGTTCGCCCCCGGGCGGCAGGCGGAGCTTGGCCGGGGAGGACGCTATCTATGCGGCGCCGGCGAACCCGCCACCGGCATCACGCTGTATCCTGACACCATTGTCCGCGCTGCCCCCGCCCCGGCGCTGCGTCCGCGCATCTATCTGCCCTTCGGCACCACGCCAGAACAGGCGACCTCCTGCCGGGCGCGTAATTTCGCCACCATCGCCGGGCTGGCGGCACACGCCGCACCGCGGCAGGAAGCAACCCGGCTTGGCTGCAGCTATATCTATGAAGACGGGGCCATCGCTCCACTTGCCAAGGATCTGAAATGACCAACGTAACAATTATCGGCGCGCAATGGGGTGACGAGGGCAAAGGCAAGGTGGTGGACTGGCTCGCCAGCCGCGCGGATGTGGTGGTGCGCTTCCAGGGCGGGCACAATGCGGGGCATACCCTGGTCGTCGGCGAACAGACGTATAAGCTCTCACTGCTGCCCTCCGGCCTGGTGCGCGGCAAGCTTGGCATCATCGGCAACGGCGTGGTCATAGACCCGTTCGCCCTGCTGGCGGAAATCGCCCGTCTCTCCGCCCAGGGCCTGCCGGTAACGCCGGAGACCCTGCGCATCGCCGACAATGCGCCGCTCATCCTGCCCTTGCACGCAGCGCTGGACAGCGCGCGCGAGGTTGCGCGCGGCGAGCGCAAAATCGGCACCACCGGGCGCGGCATTGGCCCGGCCTACGAAGATAAAGTCGCCCGCCGGGCCATCCGGGTCTGCGATCTGGCCGAGCCGGAGACCCTCTCCGCCAAACTCGACGAGCTGTTGCTGCACCACAACACATTGCTGGCCGGCCTCGGGGCGCCAACCTTCAACAAGGCCGACCTGCTCGCCAGCCTGCTCGCGCTGGCGCCCCAAATCCTGCCCTTCGCCGAACCCGTCTGGGAGCGGCTGGCTCAGGCCCGCCACGATGGCCAGCGTATTCTGTTTGAAGGCGCGCAGGCGGTGATGCTCGATGTCGACCACGGCACCTACCCGTTTGTCACCTCCTCCAACACGGTCGCGGGCACCGCGGCGTCGGGCAGCGGCATGGGGCCGGACGCCGTGGGCCGCGTGCTGGGAATCGCCAAAGCCTACTGCACACGCGTCGGCTCAGGCCCCTTCCCGACCGAGCTGAACGACGATACCGGCCGGATGCTTGGCGAACGCGGTCATGAATTCGGCACGGTAACAGGCCGTAAGCGCCGTTGCGGCTGGTTTGATGCCGCATTGGTCCGCCAGGCCGTGAAGGTCGGCGGCATCAACGGGCTCGCGCTCACCAAGCTGGACGTGCTCGATGGCTTCAGCGAATTAAAAATCGGCGTTGGCTACCGGATCAACGGCCAGACCTTCAAACATCTACCCGCCGGCATGGCCGCCCAGGCCACCGCCGAGCCGATTTATGAAGTCCTCGAAGGCTGGAGCGCTTCCACCCGTGGCGCCCGCTCCTGGGCGCAGCTACCCGCCGCCGCGATCAAATACGTCAAGCGAATCGAGGAACTGGTCGAAGCGCCCGTCACCCTGCTTTCAACCAGCCCGGAGCGTGACGATACGATCCTGGTGCAGGATCCGTTTGCGAGCTGATTTGGTGCTGCCAGTCCTCCACCCCCGCTCCACCATGGCTTCACCCCGCGCCGCAAAGCGGGGTGAATAGTGGCGAATGTGGCGTACCAAAAACTCCTGGCCGGGCTGGAAGCCTCCGTGGCGCTGTTTTCGCGCAGCGGCGTCAGCGAAAAATTCATCCGTTTCGCCATCGTCGGCACAATGGGGTTTTTCTGGGATACCAGCACGGTCTACGCGCTGCGCGGCGTCATGGGGCTCTACATGGCCGGCGTCATGGGCTTCCTGGTGGCCGCCACAGCCAATTGGGGCGCCAACCGTATCTGGACATTCCGCCACCACATCCACACCGCGCCACATGTGCAATGGATGCGCTTTCTCCTCGCCAACTCCATCGGTTTCGTGTTTAACCGGGGAACATTTTTCGCATTGATTTCAATAAGTAAACTCTGCCACGCCCAGCCGGTGCTCCCTATCATTGCAGGCTCCGCCGCCGGCCTGAGTTTCAATTATTTTCTTTCCAGAAGATTTGTCTTCAGTTAATGCAATCCAAGGTAGTCTAAGCGTTAAAATTCAACCTTGGGGTAGGTCAACGATGCTCAAGGCACATCCCGCCGTAACAGCGAGGAAACCGCCCCCGAAACTACTGGCGGGCCGCCGCCCGGCCATAGACGCTTATGACGCTGACATCGTCATTCTGTCCCTGGACCAGCCCACGGAGACAATCGAGACAATCCAGTCCGCCCTGGCGCAACGCGGCGGCATGTTCCATGTCACGGTGCTGGACCAGGGCTCCCGCCCGGAAACCCGGCAGACTCTGGCCAGATTATTCGCAAATACCCCCCATTTCTCGTTATACGCCGCCGCGAAAAATCCAGGCGTTGCCGCCGGACGCAATCTTCTGGCCACCCTTGGGCATGGCCGGATTATCGTGGCGCTTGATACCGGCGCCGTCTTTGCCGGAAAATGGGTGCTCGCCGAGGCTCTGCGGGCCTTCAACCAACGGCCAGAATTAGGAGCATTGGGCTTCAACATCCTCAGCGCCGGCGCCCAGACCCCGGACAAATCAAGCTGGGCCTACCCTTTGCATCGCATCACCCGGTCCAACGGCCGGTTCGATGCCACAACCCTTCCGCGCGCCGGACATGCGATCCGCCGTGTAACCTGGAACGCCGCCGGCGGTTATGACCCAGGGTTCTTTTCCGCCTGGGAAGAATACGACTTCTGCCTCTCCGCCATCGCCCGCAACTGGACCATTTCATACGACGGCACGCTGGCCATCATTTATAAGACCGCGCCAAACGCCCCCGCCATCGAGGCCCTCACGCATATGGCGCCTTTTGTCCGCAACCGGCTGCTCATTGGCCGCAAATGGGGCGCCTCATGGCTGGCGCTGGTCCCGCGCATGCTCGCTTATCTCGTAACGGCCTTTTGGCACGGCTGCCCGAGGGCGGCATGGGATGGCATCCGGGCCGCCTATCGCGACGATCCTCCAACCCGCCGCAAAATGTCCAAGGAGATGCGCCGCTATATCGCCGCCAACGAGGCCCGGCACGAGCGCTCCCAGAGCGCGATCGTTTGAGGTTCACTCAGGCGAGCCAGCCGAAAGCGTGAATCACCCTCTGAAAATAGCCAGAGCGCGATCGTTTGAGGTTCGCTCAGGTGAGCGAGCCGAAAGCGTGAACGCCCTCTGAAAATAGCCAGAGCGCGATCGCAGTTAACGCGACCGGGCTCTGGCTCAGCGCGCCAGCGGATGATGCGCCTGCACTAGGCGTTGCAGGCGTTCGGCCAGCACATGGGTATAAATCTGCGTCGTGGCGATATCTGCATGGCCCAGCAGTTTTTGCAGGCTCCGCAAATCCGCGCCATGCGCCAGCAGATGCGAGGCAAAAGAGTGCCGCAGCACATGCGGTGACAAGCGGGCCGGGTCTGTGTTCGCCCGCAGCGCCACTTGCTTGAGCAAAAGGGCAAAGCCCTGGCGGGTCATTGCCTGGGCCGGGTCACGACCACTGAAGAGGTAGCGCGGCGGCGGCTTCAGCCCGGCCGATGCCTCCCGCAACCGCGCCGCCGCCAGTTTCGCAATGTCGGAAAGCGGCACAATCCGCTCCCGCCCGCCCTTGCCCTTCAACATCAAAACAGTGGCATCGCTGGCCAGAGCGCGGACCGGCAGCGCCAGCAACTCCGAGACGCGCAAGCCCGTGGCGTATAAAATCTCCAGCCCGGCATAGGCCTTCAACCCCGGCAACCCCGGAAACTCCCGCGCGGCCTGCAAAAGCCCGTCAACCTCGGCCTCGCTTAAATATTTCGGCAGGCTTTGCGGCAGGCGCGGGCTTGCCACCTCGGCGGCCGGATTATCCTCGCGTATGCCCTCGCGCAGCAGAAACAGAAAAAACTGCCGCAGCGCCGAGAGCCGCCGCGCCTGCGTGCGCGCCGCCAGCCCGGATTGGTGCAACGAGCCGATATACTCACCCACATGCCCAGCGTTAGCCCCACCCGGCTTTACGCCCCGCGGACGCGCAAATGCCGCGAAATCCTCCAGATCCGCCCGGTACGCGGCAAGCGTGTTGCGCGCCGCGCCGCGCTCGGCCGCCAACATTTCCAGGAACGCCTCGATATGGCCATCTATCGTCATGCGGATGATGTGATAAGCCTCTCCCACGATGCGACTCAACACCCAAAACCTTCCCCCCTCCGAACGGAGTATCGTGCTCGTCGGCCTGATGGGCGCCGGCAAGACCGCCATCGGCAAACGCCTGGCGGCCCAGTTGGGTTTGCCGTTTTTTGACGCCGACCATGAAATTGAGCGCGCCGCCGGCATCACCATCGCGGAGATTTTCGCCAAACATGGCGAGGCGCATTTCCGCGCCGGGGAAAAGCGTGTCATCCAAAGGCTGCTCGCGGACGGACGAATCGTCCTGGCCACGGGTGGCGGCGCCTTCATGGACCCGGAAACCAGGGCAACGGTACGCCAGCGCGCCATTTCGGTATGGCTGCGCTGCCCCCTGCATATCCTCATGCAACGGGTCCACGGCCGTACGCACCGGCCACTGCTCAACGCCGGTGACCCGGCGCAAATCCTGCAACGCCTTTCCCATGAACGCAGCCCGTTCTATGCCCAGGCGGACATCATCGTCACCGGTTCAGAGGACCCCCCGCACGTGACCACCAGCAATGTTATCACCGCCCTGAACAACTACATCGCCCCACGCCGGGTGAGCGTGCAATTGTCCCAGAGCCACTACGATGTCGTGATCGGCTCCCAACTGCTTGCGCGCGCCGGCGCGCTGATCGCGCCGGTGTTGCCACAACCGCGCTGCGTGATCGTGACCGACACAACCGTGGCGGCCCTGCATCTGGCGGCATTGCAAAACAGCCTTACCGAAACCGGCGTCAGCCACGACTCCATCATCGTGCCCCCCGGTGAAGCCTCCAAAAGCCTGCACGCCTGGGCTGACGTCGTGGACCAGTTGCTGGTGCGGAAGGTTGACCGCCATACCACGATTATCGCCCTTGGCGGCGGCGTGGTGGGCGATCTGGCCGGTTTCGCCGCAGCCGCCACCCTGCGCGGCCTGCCCTTCATCCAGATCCCGACCACCCTGCTGGCCCAGGTGGACTCAAGCGTTGGCGGCAAAACCGGCATCAACTCACCGCATGGCAAAAACCTCATCGGCGCCTTTCACCAGCCCATCATGGTCCTGGCCGACACCAGCATCCTCGCCACCCTGCCCCCGCGCGAGCGCCGCTCGGGCTATGCGGAAATCGTGAAGGCCGGGCTGATCGCCGATGCAGCCTTCTATGAATGGTGCGAATCCCACGTCCCGGCAATGCTGGATGAGGATTCGCACGCCCTGGCGGAAGCCGTGGAACGGGCAGTCCGCTTCAAGGCTCAGGTCGTGGGTGATGACGAGCGGGAAACCAAACCCAACAACGGCCGCGCCCTGCTCAACCTTGGCCATACCTTCGCACATGCGCTGGAAGCCGAGACCGGCTACGGCCCGGGCCTGCTGCACGGCGAGGCAGTGGCAGCCGGCCTGGTGCTCGCCACGCATTTGTCCGCCGCGCTCGGCCATTGCCCGCAGGAGGATACCAGCCGCATCGCCGCGCATCTGCGCAGCGCCGGCCTGCCCACGCAAATCGCCGGCCTGCCGGCGGCGCATCTGCTCGCCCACATGAAGCAGGACAAAAAAATGCTCGGCGGGCGGCTGCATTTCGTGCTGACGCGCGGCATCGGCCAGGCATTCACCAGCAGCGAGGTGCCCGAAGAGGCCGTGCGCGCTACACTGCTCGCCAACGGCGCGCTGTAGCGCCGCCACCAGGCGGGAAGGATTCGCCCCTTCCCGCCTTTATAGCTGTCGACGTTGCGGCCGTTTCTGCGTATGTCACACCCATGACCGACACGCCGACCGAACTGATCCGTAATTTCTCCATCATTGCCCATATCGACCATGGCAAATCCACCCTTGCTGATCGCCTGATCCAGTATTGCGGTGGCCTGACCGCGCGCGAGATGACCGAGCAGGTGCTCGACAATATGGACATCGAAAAAGAACGCGGCATCACCATCAAGGCGCAGACCGTGCGGCTGGAATACCCTGCCAAGGACGGTAAAACCTATGTGCTGAACCTGATGGACACGCCCGGCCATGTCGATTTCGCCTATGAGGTGAGCCGTTCCCTGGCCGCGTGCGAGGGCTCGCTGCTGGTGGTGGACGCCTCCCAGGGCGTGGAGGCGCAGACGCTGGCCAATGTGTATCAGGCCATCGACGCGCACCATGAAATTGTCCCGGTGCTGAACAAGATCGACCTGCCCGCCGCCGATGTGCCGCGCGTGAAGCAGCAGATCGAGGACGTGATCGGCATCGACGCCTCCGATGCCGTGGAAATTTCCGCCAAGACCGGGCTGAACATCGAGGGCGTGCTGGAAGCCCTCGTCACCCGCCTCCCCGCCCCCAAGGGCGATGCCGAAGCCCCGCTCTCCGCTTTGCTGATCGACAGCTGGTACGACCAGTATCTCGGCGTCGTCACCCTCGTGCGCGTTAAAAACGGGCGGCTGAAACGCGGCCAGAAGGTGCGCATGATGGCGACCGGCGCCGTGCATCCCATCGAGCAGCTCGGCGTCTTCACGCCGAAAATGCGCGCCGTGGAAAGCCTGGGGCCGGGCGAGATGGGCTATATCACCGCCGCCATTAAAACCGTGGCGGATTGCAAGGTGGGTGACACCATCACCGACGACCGCAACCCGGTGGCCGAGGCGCTGCCCGGCTTCAAACCCTCGATCCCGGTGGTCTGGTGCGGGCTGTTCCCGGTGGATGCCGATGATTTCGAGAAGCTGCGCGACTCGCTGGGCAAGCTGCGCCTGAACGACGCCAGCTTCCACTACGAGGCTGAAACCTCGGCCGCGCTCGGCTTTGGCTACCGCTGCGGCTTCCTCGGTCTGTTGCATCTGGAAATCATCCAGGAACGGCTGAGCCGCGAGTTCGACCTCAACCTGATCGCGACCGCGCCCTCCGTGGTATATAAAATCTTCAAGACCAACGGCGAGATGGAGGAGTTGCACAACCCCTCCGACATGCCCGACGGCAGCGTGATCGACCATGTCGAGGAGCCCTGGATCAAGGCCACCATCATGGTGCCCGATGACTACCTGGGCGCGGTGCTAACCCTGTGCAACGAGCGCCGTGGCCAGCAGGCGGACCTAACTTATGTCGGCACCCGCGCCATGGCGGTGTACCGCCTGCCGCTGAATGAGGTGGTGTTCGACTTTTACGACCGCCTGAAATCCATCAGCCGGGGCTATGCCAGTTTCGACTACCAGCTTGAGGATTATGCCGAGGCTGATCTCGTCAAAATCTCAATCCTGGTGAACCAGGAGCCGGTGGATGCACTTTCCTTCATCGCGCACCGTTCCCAGGCGGAGGCTCGCGGCCGCTCCATTTGCGCCAAGCTGAAAGATCTGATTCCAAAACAGCTCTTCAAAATCGCCATCCAGGCCGCCATCGGCAGCCGGGTCATCGCGCGCGAGACCATCTCTGCCATGTCCAAGGATGTGACGGCGAAGTGCTACGGTGGCGATATCAGCCGCAAGCGCAAGCTGCTGGACAAGCAGAAAGAAGGCAAAAAGCGCATGCGCCAATTCGGCAAGGTGGAAATCCCACAGAGCGCCTTCCTGGCCGCGCTCAAGATGGACGCCTGAGCCGCTAG
>NZ_JAQTZC010000007.1:39754-46186 GCF_028687955.1 Acidocella sp. | reverse complement strand
CGCGCGGCCGCCCCACCAGCCCCGCGCGCATACCAGTCAGCCTTAAGGCTGACTGGTATTAGTTACAAAAACCGGCTGGGAGCAGGCCCGTCCAGCCGGTTTTTTTCATCAGATTATAATTGTCTTGAACTTGCAGTTCCGCCATGCAAGGATTGCGCATGGTTTTGGTAACCGCTCCCGTTGGGCTTAGCTTCAAGGAGGAACTTCTCCTTCTTTGCGCGCGCATAGGCTTCAGCCCTCCCCACGCTTAAGGTTTTTTCTTGCCCCCGCCCAAAGCGCGGGCGCGATCATCAAATCTTTAGGGAGAAGCAGTTATGCTGAACAAAATGGGCGATGCCGCAAACTGGCAGAGCATTGATAATGCGTATCATTTACATCCTTTTACTGACCACAAGGCCCTGCATGAAGGCCGCGTGCGCGTCATCACCGAAGCTGATGGAGTATTTCTGAAAGACTCTGACGGCAACCGCATCCTGGACGGCATGGCCGGCCTGTGGTGCGTCAACGCGGGTTACAGCCGGCCCGAGCTGGTGCAGGCCGCCGCCGCGCAGATGACCAAACTGCCGTACTACAACACGTTTTTTAAAACCACGAACCCGCCGGCCGCCGCCCTGGCGCAGCGTCTGGCCAAGCTCGCCCCCGAGGGCATCAACCATGCCTTCTTCGCCTGCTCCGGCTCCGAGGCGGTGGATACCGCCCTGCGCACCGCGCGCGTTTACTGGCAGACCCTGGGCAAGCCGGAAAAGAAATTCGTCATCGGCCGTGAATATGGCTACCATGGTTCCACCACCCTCGGCGCTTCCGCCGGCGGCATGGTGGACATGCACCGCCAGGCGGGCGACATGCCAAACTTCACGCAGGTGCTGCCGCCTTACTGGTACGGTTACGGCGGCCAGATGAGCCCAGCCGAATTCGGACTTTATGCCGCCAAACAGGTGGAAGACAAAATCAAGGAGCTTGGCGCTGATAACGTCGCCGCCTTCATCGGCGAGCCGTTGCAGGGCTCCGGCGGCGTCATCATCCCGCCGGAAACCTACTGGCCCGAGATCAACCGCATCTGCAAGGAGCACGATATCCTGCTGATCGCCGATGAAGTGATCTGCGGTTTCGGCCGCACCGGCAAGATGTTCGGCTCGGATTATTTCGGCATCAAGCCGGATATGATGACGGTCGCCAAAGGCATCACCTCAGGCTACATCCCGCTCTCCGCGGTGCTGATGCATGACCGTGTGGCCAATGTCCTCATCAACCAGACGGGCGAGTATTATCATGGCTTCACCTATTCGGGGCATCCGGTTGCTTGCGCTGTGGCGCTGAAGAATCTGGACATCATCGAAGGCGAGGGGCTGGTTGAGCGTGCCGTGACGGTGGGCGAGGTGCTGCGCCAGAAATTCCACGAGGTGTTCGATGATCACCCGCTCGTCGGTGAAGTGCGCGGCATCGGGCTGATCGGCGGCATCGAGTTGAGCGCGGATAAGCGCACCCGCAAATTCTTCGCCAAAAACGGCCGCGTTGGCCAGATCTGCCGTGATTTCTGCATCAATAACGGGCTGATCATGCGCGCCGTGCGCGATACCATGGTGTTCGCGCCGCCGTTGATCATCTCATATGATGAAATCGACACGATGGTCGCCCTGGCGAAAAAATCCTTGGACCAGACCTACGAGCAAGTAAAACATGAGGTGGCATTGTGAGCGCGCCGGCATCTGCCGGCAACACCGAAACATTGGAGTTGATGGCTCAGGCTGAATATATTGAAGCCTTCATCATCGACGTGAACGGTGTGCCGCGCGGCAAGTGGCTGCAGCCGGACAAGGCGAAAGCCTTGCTCGGCACCGGCATCGCCATGCCGCGCTCGGCCTTCCTGCTCGATATCTGGGGCCGTGACGTGGTCGAGGGTGGCATCGCCCTTGACACCGGCGACCCCGACGGCCTCTGCACCGCCGTCGCGCACTCCATCACCCGCATGGGCTGGGCGGACGGTACGGCCTGCCAGGCCATGCTGACCATGCGCGAGGCTGACGGCGGCCATTTCTATCTCGATCCGCGCGGCGTCCTCTCGCGCGTGCTGGAACGCTTCACCGCCGCCGGCCTCACCCCTGCGCTGGGGGTGGAGCTGGAGTTCTACCTGGTGGATCAAGGCCAGACCGGCGGTCTGAAAATCGCCCCGCGCGGCGCGGATTATTCTGGCTGGCGCGGCTGGCATATCGATGCGGTGGGCCTGGGTGAAATCCATGACTATCAGCCGATCCTGCGCGAGATGATGTCGAATGCAAAATCGCAGGGCATCACGCTGGAAACGCTGATCAGCGAGAACGGCCCCGGCCAGTTCGAGGTGACCCTGAAATACTCGACCGATGCACTGCGCGTCGCCGATTCCGCGACATTGTTCAAGCGCACCATTAAACAGGTCGCGCGCAAACACGGGCTGACCGCGACCTTCATGGCCAAGCCCTACGGGCAATGGGCGGGCAGCGGCATGCATGTGCATATGTCGGTGCTGGACCGTAATGGTAACAACATCTTCGCCGGTACGCCTGAGCGCGCCACGCCGGTGCTCTACAACGCACTGGGCGGAATCATCAAGGCGCTGCCTGATACGATGCTAACCCTGGCACCGCACGCCAACTCCTACCGGCGCTTTGCTCCCGGCGTCCACGCGCCCACCTTCGGCGACTGGGGTCACGACAACCGCATGGCGGCGATGCGCGTCATCACCGCTGATCCGCAGGCCTCGCGCATCGAGCACCGCGTCGCCGGCGCCGATTGCAACCCCTATCTCGCCTTCGCCTCGCTGCTCGGCTCGGCGCTGAACGGGATCGAGACCAAAGCCGACCCCGGACCGGAAACCTTCGGCGAGCGGCGCAGCCCCAGCGCGCCCTCATTGCCCATCGCCTGGTCCGCGGCGCTCGAAAAATTCTCAGACTCCGCACACATCGCCAGCATTTTCGGCGCTGACTTCCAACGTGTCTTCACCGCCTGCAAACGTCAGGAGGTGAATGAAATGCGGCGGCGGATCTCCGATGTCGAATACGATGCGTATCTGGAGACCGCATGAGAAACGTCACAGTCGCGGCCACGCAAATGGCTTGCGGAACCAGTGCTGCGGAAAACATCGCGCGGGCCGAAAAACTGGTCCGCGCGGCGGCGGCGCAGGGCGCGCAGATCATTCTGATCCAGGAATTGTTTGAAACACCCTATTTCTGCCAGGACCAGATCCACGCCTGCTTCGGGCTGGCAAAATCCCTGGAGGATAACGCGGCGGTCAAACATTTCGCGCCCATTGCCAAAGAGCTTGGCGTCGTGCTGCCGGTCTCGGTGTTCGAGCGCGCGGGCCAGAGCTTCTTCAACACCGTCGTCATCCTTGATGCCGATGGCGCCAATCTCGGCTACTACCGCAAATCCCACATCCCCGACGGCCCTGGTTACGCCGAGAAATTCTACTTCTCCCCCGGCGATACCGGCTTTAAGGTGTGGGACACCAAATACGCCCGCATCGGCGTTGGTATCTGCTGGGACCAGTGGTTTCCCGAAACCGCGCGCGCCATGGCGCTGATGGGCGCGGAGCTGCTTTTCTTCCCCACCGCCATCGGCTCCGAACCGCAGGACCCCACGCTGGATTCCAGCGGCCATTGGCAGCGCACCATGCAGGGCCACGCCGCCGCCAACCTCACCCCGCTGGTCGCCTCCAACCGCGTCGGCACCGAGCAGGGGGCGCACGGCACGGCGATCACTTTTTACGGCTCCTCGTTCATCGCCGATCACAGGGGCGCCAAAATCGCCGAGGCTGACCGCGTGGCGGAAACCGTCCTCACCGCCACGTTCGACCTTGACGTTCTTGCACATGTCCGCGCCTCCTGGGGCGTCTTTCGCGACCGCCGCCCCGAACTCTATTCCCCGCTGCTCACGCTTGACGGCAGGCATATCCATAGTGCCGGTAAGCCAGCATGCCGATGACCACGCCGCGCGAACTTGGTTTTGCGATGCCGGCGGAGTGGGCGCCCCATGCGGGGTGCTGGATGATCTGGCCCGAGCGGCCGGATAACTGGCGGCTGGGGGCCAAGCCCGCGCAGCACGCCTTCACGGCGGTGGCCTCGGCCATCGCCCGCTTCGAGCCGGTGACGATGCTGGTTAGCGCCAGCCAGTTCGCGCAGGCCCGCGCAATGCTCCCGCAAGCGGTGCGCGTCGTTGAGCTTAGCACCAACGATTCCTGGGCGCGCGATGTGGGCGCGTCCTTTCTGCTCAACCCGGCAGGGGATCTCGCCGGGGTGGACTGGCCCTTCAACGCCTGGGGCGGGCTGGGCGGCGGCTTGTATTTTCCCTGGGATCTGGACGATCAGGTGGCCGCCAAAATGCTTGAGCTGGAGCGCGCCCGGCGTTTCCGCGCGCCCAAAATCATCGAGGGCGGGGCAATTCACGTCGACGGCGAAGGCAGCGTGCTCGTTACGGAGGCGTGTCTGCTCAACGAAAACCGCAATCCAGGGGCCACGCGCCAGGACATGGAGCGGGTGCTGCAAGACTATCTCGGCGCCTCGCATGTCATCTGGCTGGGCTTGGGCGTGCCCGGCGATGAGACTGGTGGCCATATTGATAACCTGGCCTGCTTCGTGCGCCCCGGCGTGGTGCTGCTCAGCTGGTGCGGCGATCCGGCCGACCCGCATTATGAAATCTCCCGCGCCGCGCATGAGCGTCTCCACGGCGCGCGCGATGCAAAGGGCCGCCCGATCATGGTCGAGCACATCCCGATGCCCACGCCGATGTTCATCTCCGATGAAGAAGCCGCCGGTGTTGACCATGGTGAGAACGGCATGAACCGCGCCGCCGGCGAACGCCTCGCCGCCTCGTATGTGAATTTTTATATTGCAAATGGCGCGATAATTGCTCCATCCTTTGGCGTGGCAACGGATGCCGCGGCCCTGGCCGTGCTGGCCCGGCTGTTTCCAGAACGAGAGATCGTGATGCTTCCGGCGCGTGAAATTCTTCTGGGGGGAGGCAATATCCATTGCATCACCCAGCAGCAACCAAGGACTGAAAATTGAAAGTCTAAAGGCTAATCCGATGAAAAAAGGGGCTAAGACGATAATGAGCACAACATTAAAATCAAATTCTCTAACGTTTTTTGAATCCATCATCATGGGAATCGCGGGTTCCGCGCCGGGATTCTCCATTGCCGTGGCCATCGCGGGTCTGCTGGCGACTGCCGGCGCGGTTTCGCCGAATGCGCTGCTGGTATTTGCCGTCCCCATGCTGGGGATCGCTGTCGCCTACAAGGGCCTCAATGTTAAAATGACAAATGCCGGCGCCGCCTATGAGTGGACCAAATCGGTGTTCGGCGGGTTCTTCGGCTATTTCTCCGGCTGGGCTCTGCTCATCGCCGCCATGGTGTTCATGGTCACGGGCAGCGTGCCGCTCGGCACCGCGACCATTGATCTTTTCGATCCCTCCCTGGCGAGCAATGTGGTGTTGACCACCTTCATCGGCGCGCTCTGGTTTGTGGCCATCGGCGCCGTGCTCATCGCGGGCATCGAGCTCACCAGCAAAATCCAGGTGGTGATGAGCTCGATCGAACTGCTGATCCTCTTCGGCATTTCCATCGCGGCCTTCCTGCACACCAGCGCCAGCGGCGCTGTCACGCATTTCTCCTGGTCCTGGTTCGGCTTCAACTACGCGCCGGGCACTTTCGCGGCCTCCTCGCTGGTGGTGGTGTTCCTCTACTGGGGCTGGGATGTTACCTGCAACCTGGCTGAGGAAACCAAGATTGACACCCCCAACGCGGCCGGCCAGGGTGGGTTTCTGAGCATCTTCGTCACCATCGCCTCCTTTGTCGCCTTCACGCTGGCGGCGCTGATGATGTTCACCCTCGCCAAATCCTCCAGCTATTCCGATAACCTGATCTACCACGTCGCGGTCGCCGCGGGGCTGGGTAAGGCAGGCGGTTATGCGGCCTCCCTGGCGCTCATTCTCTCCTCGGTCGCCACGCTCGAGACCACCATGCTGCAATTCTCCCGCACCCTCTTCGCGCTTGTTCACGCCAAGACGGTAACGCCGGTGCGCACCATGTACCTGTTGATGGCCATCGGCTTGGTGATGATCTTCGTCTCCAGCTTCATGCCCTCCATCGCCACCATCCTGGGCGATTCAGTGAGCGCCATCGCCGTGCAGGTCTGCTACTATTACGGCCTGGCCGGGCTGGTCTGCGCCTGGGTCTACCGTGACAGCTACAAAACCTCGCTCTGGACCTTCATCCACTACGCCGTATACCCGTTCCTCAGCGCCCTGGCTCTCATCATCCTCGGTCTTTACGCGCTCTCGACCTTCAATATGACCGTGAAGATCGTCGGTATCGGCGGGTTGCTCATCGGCATCATTTTCTACCGTCCCTCCGGTTATGGCACGCTGGTTGCCGACATCATGGCCGAAGAATAAGCGGCG
>NZ_JAQTZC010000007.1:0-39654 GCF_028687955.1 Acidocella sp. | reverse complement strand
AGGTTGATCCGCCGCCGGCCCAGCAACGGGTGAACCCCCTCGCGCAGCGGCAGCACGCCATGAAAATTCAGCCGCGCGGCCCCGCCCCAAACCACCACATCGCCGCTGTGCAGCTCAATGCGCGCCGCCTTGTCCGCACGGGCCGCCCCGCCCCATAAAAACACCGCCGGCAGCCCGAGCGAGAGCGAGACGATGGGCGCTGAAAAATCCACCTCGTCGCGGTCCTGGTGCAGGCTCATGCGCGCCCCGGGCTCATAGAGGTTGATCAGGCAGGCATCGGCCGCAAACCCCGCAAACCCCCCCGCCGCCGCGGCGCGCGCCGCCAGCCGGGCAAAATCCTCCGGCATCGCGGGCCAGGCGCGCCCGCTCAGCGGGTCCGCCGCGCTGTAGCGGTAGCCCCGCCGGTCAGAGACCCAGCCCGCCGCGCCGCAATTACTCATCCGCACGGACATCGCCTTGCCCCCCGGCGTCACCACCTGCCGCCACGGCGCCATGGCGATCACCGCCTCCACCGCCCTCAACAGCTCTTGCTCCCCGGCGCGCGCGAATCCCGGCAGCTGCGTCAGCCCCGGCAGGTTCAGCGCGAACAACTCCGCCATCATGCCTTGGGGAGCATCAGCTCCGGCACGCGCCCGCCGGCCTGGATATGCCGCGCCAGCACCTGCTCAACCGCCGCGAAGGAATCCAGCCTGTACCATATCCCCTCGGGGTAGAGCACAGCGCAGGGGCCAAGCTCGCAGCGGTCCAGGCAGCCCGCCTGGTTCACCCGCACGCCTGGTATCTTCAGCTCCTTCACCCGCGCCTTCATATAGTCGCGGATTTTCTCCGAGCCTTTCGCGGCACAGCAGCCGCGCTCATGGCCCGCCGGGCGGCGGTTGCCGCACACAAACACATGCGTCTCGAAATACGGCGCGGGGTCGTCTGGCAGCCGGTTTCCCAAAATCCTACTCCTTCAAATCCGGCGTCATCAATTCAACGTGGCGGTGCAGCGGTCAAGCATCACGGCGCCGCGGCCCGGCAAGCGCCCTCCCGCCATCCATTGACCGCGCGCCCCTGCGGCCCATATTGGTACGATCATCATCGCGCTCTGCCTACAGGATAGACTGATATGAAACAGATTTTTGCCGCCGGGCTGTTCGTCTGCGTGGCGGCTGGCCCCGCCTGTGCCCAGAACGCGCCTGGCGGCCATGCCGCGCCCCCCGCCGTTGGGGTCATCACCGCCGTTAGCCAGCCGGTTTACGCGCAGCAGAGTTATGTCGGGCACATCCAGTCGCCGCAGATCGTCAACATCCAGGCGCGGGTCACCGGCTATCTGGTGTCGCAGAACTTCACCGACGGCCAGACTGTAAAGCAGGGGGAGCTGCTCTACGTCATCGAGCAGCCCCCCTATCAGGCGCTGGCCGCGCAGGCCCAGGCGGCACTGGCACAGGCGCAAGCACAGGCGCATGTTGCCCTGCTCACGCTGCAACGCGCGCAGGCGCTGCTGCACACCGCCGCCGGGCAGCAATCCAGCGTGGACCTTGCCGAGGCAACCTACCTCTCCGACCAGGCTTCCGTGCAAAGCGCCAAGGCGCAGCTGCAAACCGCGCAGATCAACCTCGGCTACACCCAGATCCGCGCGCCGCTCGCGGGCATCATCGGCGCCACCGCGGTCAACGCCGGCAATGTCGTCGGGCCGCAGAGCGGCGTGCTGGCCACCATCGTCGCCGAGGACCCGATGTATGTCGATTTCTCCCTGCCCATGGCCGATGCGCTGAAGGACCGCGCCCAGGCCGCGCATATGGACGTGCTGCTCCAACTGCCGGACGGCTCCACCTACGCCCATACCGGCCATGTTGACTTCATCAACAACCAGGTCACCCAGAGCACGGACACCCTGGCATGGCGCGCCAGCATCCCCAACCCGGACCATACCCTCACCGATGGCGAATTCGTTACGGTCATCCTGCGCGCCCAACATGCGCAGCCGCGCATCGTCATCCCGCTGGCCGCACTCATCACCGACCAGCTGGGTGACTATGTGCTGGAAGTGGGGCCAGGCGACATCGTCACGCGCCATAACATTACTTTGGGGCCGCAGAACAACACCACCGTGCAGGTGCGCGCGGGTGTCGCCCCAGGGGATAAAATCATCACCGAGGGCATTCAACTGGTGCATCCGGGCATGAAGGTGCTACCCCAGCCCGCGGCGCAGAGCTGATGTTCTCCTCCTTCTTCATTGATCGCCCGCGCTTTGCCATCGTCAACGCGATCATCATCGTCCTGGCCGGCGTCATCGCGCTCACCCGCATCCCGGTCGAGCAATTCCCCAGCATCGTCCCGCCGCAGGTCATGGTCACGGTCAACTACCCCGGCGCTTCGGCGCAGGTGGTGGAACAGACGGTAGCCGAGCCGATCGAGGAGGCCGTCAACGGCCTCAACGATGAAATCTACATGTCATCCACCAGCGCCGACGATGGCAGCTACACCCTGATGGTAAGCTTCCGCGTCGGCTCGAACTCTGACATCGACACGGTGAACGTCACCAACGCGGTGCAACAGGCCACCTCGCAACTCCCCCCGCTGGTGCAGCGCGAGGGGATTTCGGTCATCAAGCGCTCCTCCGCCGTGCTGGACTTTCTGTTTCTCTCCAGCACCGGCAACCAGCTCAGCCAGCTTCAGGTCTCCAACTACGTCACCCTCAACCTGCTGGACCCGCTCGCGCGCGTGCCGGGCGTTGGCCAGGTCATGCTGTTCGGGCCGCAGAACTACTCGATGCGCGTGTATTACGACACCAACCGTCTGACCCAGCTTGGCCTCACCCCGCAGGACATCATCACCGCGCTCAACGGCCAGAACGTGCAGGCGCCGATCGGCGCCATCGGCGTGCCGCCCAATGCCAGCACCCAGCAGTTGCAAATGACCGTGGAATCCCACGGCCGGCTAACCACCGCGGCCCAGTTTGGCGATGTCGTGCTGCGCACCAACCCTGACGGCTCGCTCCTGCGCATCAAGGACGTGGCCCATGTGGTGCTGGGCGCCCAGACCCAGACCCGCATCAACAAGATAGACAACAACCCCGGCCAAGCCATCGGCATCTATCTCGCCCCCGGCGCCAACGCCATCGCCACCTCCGCCGCCGTCTCCAAGGAGCTGGCGCTGCTGGAACAGAAATTCCCGCCCTCCCTCAAGGC
Source organism: Acidocella sp. (assembly GCF_028687955.1). GTDB lineage: Bacteria > Pseudomonadota > Alphaproteobacteria > Acetobacterales > Acetobacteraceae > Acidocella. The sequence continues at coordinate 36,481 of NZ_JAQTZC010000007.1, read as the reverse complement.
CACCAAGGTTTTTGATACCTCGAGCTTCGTGCGCGACACCATCGTGGAGGTTGAGCGCACCCTGGCCGCGGCCTTCGCGCTGGTGGTGCTGGTGGTGTTCCTCTTCCTCGGGGACTGGCGCGCCGCGGTGGTGCCCAGCGTGGTGCTGCCCATCGCGCTCACCGGCACCTTCGCGGTGCTGCTGGCTTTCGGCTTCTCCGCCAACACGGTCACCCTGCTGGCCCTGGTGGTCGCCACCGGCATCGTGGTGGATGACGCGATCGTGGTGGTGGAAAACGTCGAGCGGGTGATGGCCGAACGGCCCGATCTCTCCCCCCGCGCGGCCACCAAGCTGGCCATGAGCCAGATCACCGCGCCCATTATCGCCATCTCCCTGGTGCTGCTCTCCGTGTTCGTGCCGATCGCCTTCATCCCCGGCCTCTCTGGCCTGCTGTTCAGGCAGTTTGCCGTCACCGTCAGCATCGCGATGCTGATCTCAGCCTTCAACGCGCTCACCCTCTCCCCGGCCCTGTGCGCCATGCTGGTGCGTCCTGGCCACACGCCGCACGGTTTCCTGGGCGGCGTGCTGCGCGGGATAGACCGCGCGCGCGACGGCTACACCAGCATCGTGACCCGCGCCCTGCGCAAGGCCTGGCTTGGCCTGGCGGTCATCGCCACCTTCGCCGTGGCCGCCGGCGCCATGGCCTTCATCACCCCTGGCGGCTTCCTGCCCAATGAGGACCAGGGCGCCTTCTTCGCCCAGATCAGCCTGCCACCCGGCGCCTCGGTCAATCGCACCCAGGTCGTGGCCGATGACGTGGTGCGCAAACTGGAGGCCCTGCCGCAGGTAAGCCATGTCATGTCGGTCATGGGCTTCTCGATCCTTGACCTCGCCACCGAATCCAACGCCGCCTTCTTCGTGGTCCGCCTCAAGCCCTACGCCCAGCGCCCCGGCGCGGCCAACAGTGCTGACGCGGTCATCCGTCACGTCTTCGCCATCGGCAGCCAGCTGCGCACGGCCAAGCTCGTCGCCTTCAACTTTCCGCCGATCCTTGGCCTCTCCATCAACGGCGGGCTGCAATACGAGCTGGAAAACACCGAGGGCGCGCCCCCCGCCCGCATGCAGGCGGTGCTCAACGGCTTGCTGGTGGCCGCCGGCCAGGACAAGCGCATGGGCCGCGTGTTCTCCACCTATAACGCGCAAACCCCGGCTCTGTTGCTCACCATAGACCGTGACAAAGCCGCCGCCCTGGGCGTCAACCTCAGCGACATCTACACGACCCTGCAAGCCACACTGGGTGGCTATTACGTCAACCAGTTCAACCTTTATGGCCGGGTCTGGCAGGTGAACATCCAGGGCATCGCGGCTGACCGCGCAACGCCTGATTCCATCTATCAAAGCTATGTGCGCAGCAGTTCCGGCGCGATGGTGCCGCTGCGCGCGCTGGCCACCATCAGCACCATTCTCGAACCCCCGGTCATCCCGCGCTATAACGACACCGACGCAATCCCCGTCATCGCTTCCCCGGCGCCCGGCGTTTCCTCCGCGTCTGGCATCAAGGCGATGACGCAGATCTCCAACCGCACCCTGCCGCCCGGCTTCACGTTTGAATGGACCGGCACCGCCTATCTGGAAAACGCCGCTTCCGGGCAGACCGGGCCCATCCTGCTGCTCTCGGTTCTGTTCGCCTATCTGTTCCTGGTGGCGCTCTATGAGAGCTGGGTCATTCCGGTGCCAGTGCTGCTCTCGGTCATCATCGGGGTGTTCGGCGCGCTGTCGGGCATCTGGGTCTGCGGCCTCGATGTCAATCTCTATGCCCAGATCGGCATGGTCACCCTCATCGCCATGGCGGCGAAAAACGGTATCCTGATCGTCGAATTCGCCAAGGAGCGGCGCGCCGAGGGCCTGTCCATCACGGAGGCCGCGGTCATGGGCGCGCGCATGCGGTTCCGCGCGGTGATGATGACCTCCATCGCCTTCATCGCCGGGTTGATCCCGCTGGTCATCGCCACCGGCGCGGCCCAGATCAGCCGCCGCTCGCTCGGCACCCCGGTTTTCGCCGGGATGATCGCGGCCTCCCTGGTGGGAATCTTCATCATTCCGCTGCTTTATGCGGTATTCCAGCGCCTGCGCGAGGACACCTCAGCCTGGAGGGCACGGCGCGCGAAACCAGCCCCGGCAGTCAGTGATCACAAATAATTACGAAAAACTATCTATTTAAGTAATATCATTGCGTAAATCAGGGCTCTGGCATGCTCCTTCGTATCGCGTGCCAAAGGTGACAGTGCGCGCAAAAAGTAATAGGTGACGCGTCAGTTTGAGAAGCAGAACAGGGATACCAGTATCATGCGCGTTTATTATGACCAGGATGCCGACGTTAACCTCATCAAGGGCAAGAAAGTCGCTATCGTCGGCTACGGCAGCCAGGGCCACGCCCATGCGCTTAACCTCAAGGACAGCGGCGTGAGAGAACTCGCCGTGGCACTGCGCCCCGGCTCCACCGCCATCGCCAAGGCCGAGGGCGCGGGCCTGAAGGTTATGGACCCCGCCGCCGCCGCCAAATGGGCCGATGTGGTGATGGTGCTCACCCCCGATGAAGGCCAGGGCGATCTCTACCGCGAATACCTCGCCCCCAACATGCGCCCCGGCACCGCGTTGGCCTTCGCGCATGGCCTGAACATCCATTTCAACCTCATCGAGCCGCGCCCCGACATTGACGTGTTCATGATCGCGCCCAAAGGCCCCGGCCACACCGTGCGCAGCGAATATCAGCGCGGCGGCGGCGTGCCGAGCCTGGTCGCCGTGGCGCAGAACGCCACCGGCAACGCGCTGGACATCGCCCTTTCCTACGCCTCGGCCAATGGCGGCGGCCGCGCCGGCATCATCGAGACCACTTTTAAGGAAGAATGCGAGACCGATCTGTTCGGCGAGCAGGCCGTGCTGTGCGGCGGCGTGGTGGAACTCATCAAGGCCGGTTTCGAAACCCTGGTTGAAGCCGGCTACGCGCCGGAGATGGCCTATTTCGAGTGCCTCCACGAGGTGAAGCTGATCGTCGACCTGATCTTCGAGGGCGGCATCGCCAACATGAACTACTCCATCTCCAACACCGCTGAATATGGTGAATACGTCACCGGCCCGCGCATCATCACGGCCGAGACCAAAAAGGAGATGAAGAAGGTCCTGGAGGACATTCAGCTCGGCCGCTTCACGCGTGACTGGATGCTGGAGAACAAGGTCAGCCAGACCAACTTCAAGGCCATGCGCCGCGCCACCGCCGCCCACCCGATCGAGGAAGTCGGCGGAAAACTCCGCGCCATGATGCCCTGGATCGCCAAGAACGCCCTGGTCGACAAAGCCAAAAACTGATCCACCTGATCAAACTGGCCGTCGGGGTGCGCGATTTCGCGCACCTCGCCGCCCTCCAGGCCAGCCGCGCCACCGCCGGCCAGCCGTTGCGCTACCAAACCCGCAATCTGCCCAAGCGCGCCGATGAGCTATGCGACGGCGGTTCCCTCTATTGGGTGATCGGCGGCATCGTCCAGGCGCGGCAGAAAATCCTCGGCGTCGAAGCCGCCACCCGCGAGGACGGCACCCGTTGCGCCGATCTGCTGCTCGCCCCTGTGCCGTTGCAGGTCGCGGGCCACGCCAAAAAAGCCTTTCAAGGCTGGCGCTATCTGGAGCCCGCCGAGGCCCCGCCCGACCTCGCGGCTTCGGGCGCTCAGGCCGATGAAATGCCCGAGGACATGCGCCGCGCGCTGGTTGGACTCGGCCTGCTGTAACGGAACTTAACGGAAATTTTGACGAACCGGCGGCTCATGCTAGTTGCGCCGGACGATTGAGGAGACCCATGACATGGCGGTTCACGCCTTTATATTCCCCGGGCAAGGTAGCCAGACCGTCGGCATGGGCCGCGACCTGGCGGCCGCTTTCGCCCCCGCGCGCGCGGTTTTCGAGGAAGTCGACGAAGTTCTGAAGCAGAAACTCTCGAAACTGATGTTCGAGGGGCCGATCGAGGAGCTGACCCTTACCGAGAACGCCCAGCCCGCGCTGATGGCCGTTTCCCTCGCCGTGCTGCGCGTGCTCCAGGCCGAGGGCGGCATCAAACTCAAGGAAAAAGTGGCGCTGGTCGCAGGCCATAGCCTGGGCGAATACAGCGCCCTTGCCGCCGTTGAATCGTTCTCCATCGCTGATACCGCCCGGCTGCTGCGGTTGCGCGGCCAAGCCATGCAGCGCGCCGTTCCGGCGGGGCAGGGGGCGATGGCCGCACTGCTCGGTGTCGAGCTGGACGCCGCCCGCGAAATCTGCGCCGAAGCCGAAACCGGCCCGCAAGGCCGCGAGATCGTCGCCTGCGCCAATGATAACGGCGGCGGCCAGGTGGTCATCTCCGGCCACAAGGGCGCGGTCGAGCGCGCCATCGAAATCGCCAAGGCCAAGGGCGTGAAGCGCGCCATGCTGCTGCCCGTCTCCGCGCCGTTTCATTGCGCGTTGATGGCCCCGGCGGCCGACGCCATGGCCGAGGCCTTCGCCAACACCCCGCCGCGCGCGCCGCTGCTCCCGCTGGTGGCCAATGTCAGCGCCGCCAAGGCGAGCGACCCTAATTTGATCCGCGATCTCCTGGTGCAGCAGGTCACCGCCACCGTGCGCTGGCGCGAGAGCGTGCAGGCGATGGCCGCCCTGGGCGTGGACAGCTTCATCGAGCTTGGCGCCGGCAAGGTGCTGGCTGGGCTGGTCAAGCGCATCACCCCTGATGCCGCCACCGCCTCCGCCGGCTCCCCGGCGGACATTGAAGCTCTGCTGAAAGGTCTCTGAATGTTTGATCTGACAGGAAAAACCGCGCTGGTCACCGGCGCCTCGGGCGGCATCGGCGCGCAAATCGCCCGCGCCCTGCACAAGCAAGGCGCCACCGTTGCGCTCTCTGGCACGCGGCGCGAGGCGCTGGAGGCTCTGGCGGCCGCGTTCCCGGAGCGGGTGCATGTGCTCCCCGCCGACCTTTCGCAGCCCGAGGCCGCGCTGGAGCTGATCAACGCCGCCGAGGCCGCGATGGGCAGGGTGGATATTCTGGTCAACAACGCCGGGCTGACCAAGGACGGCCTGGCCATGCGCATGTCTGACGCCGACTGGGACAAGGTGCTGAACGTCGATCTGGCGGCGCCCTTCCGCCTCATCCGCGCGGCGCTCAAGTTCATGCTGCGCCGCAAGGCCGGGCGGATCATCAACATCGGCTCCGTGGTCGGCTCCACCGGCAACCCCGGCCAAGCCAATTATGCCGCCGCCAAGGCCGGGCTCATCGGCATGACCAAGGCGCTGGCCCAGGAAGTCGCCTCGCGCGGCATCACCGTCAACCTCGTCGCCCCCGGCTTCATCGCCACCCCGATGACCGATGTGCTGAGCGATTCGCAGCGCGCGGATCTGGCCACCAAAATCCCGCTTGGGCGGCTCGGCGCCCCGGCTGATATTGCCGCCGCCGTGGTCTATTTGGCCGCCGAGGAGGCCGGATGGGTCACCGGAGCCACCCTGCATGTCAATGGCGGGATGGCCATGTTATAAGGGCGGTTGGCGTCGCATAATAAACCGTGCTAAGCGCGCGGCGTCTGAAGATTAACCAAATTGTATTCCCGCGGCGCTTTCTGTGCCAAGGGATTCTACCAAACAAGTTCTAGGAAAGTGAATTTTATGAGCGAAATCGCCGACAAGGTTAAGAAAATTGTTGTCGAGCATCTCGGCGTTGACGAGGGCAAGGTCACCACGGAAGCCTCTTTCATCGACGACCTGGGCGCTGACTCGCTGGATACCGTGGAGCTGGTGATGGCGTTCGAGGAAGCTTTCGGCGTTGAAATCCCCGAAGATGCCGCCGAAAAGATCACCACGGTCAAAGACGCGATCGAATACATCGAGAAGCAGAAAGCCGAATAATCAGGCTGACTGAACGATACCCGTTCGAGGAGTTCGCATGCGCCGTGTTGTCGTAACAGGGATGGGAATCGCTAGCCCGCTTGGGGTTGGTGTTGAGCATGTCTGGAAAAGGCTGATCAACGGGGAATCCGGGATCACCGCCATTGAGTCATTCGACACCACGGAGCTGACGGCGAAAATCGCCGGCCAGGTTCCGGCGGGCAAAGCCGCCGATGGCGGCCTGGATCTCTCCGAGTGGATCGCCGTCAAAGAGCTGAAAAAGATGGATCGCTTCATCCATCTCGGCATTACCGCGGCGAGCATGGCCATTGAGGACTCCGGCTGGGTGCCGCAGACCGAGGAAGATAAATACGTCAGCGGCGTGATGATCGGCTCAGGCATCGGCGGCCTGCAAACCATTTATGAAGCCTCGATCACCGTGCATGAGGGGCGCGCCAAGCGGCTCTCGCCGTTCTTCATCCCGGCCGCCCTCATCAATCTGGTCTCCGGGCAGGTCTCCATCAAATACGGGCTGAAAGGCCCCAACCACTCCGCCGTTACGGCCTGCGCCACCGGCGTGCACGCCATTGGCGACGCGGCGCGGCTCATCGCCTTCGGCGACGCCGATGTTATGGTGGCCGGCGGCGCTGAAGCCGCGGTCAACTTGCTCGGCATCGCCGGGTTCTGCGCGGCGCGCGCGCTCTCCACCGGCTTTAACGATCGCCCGGCCGAAGCCTCCCGCGCCTGGGACAAAGACCGTGACGGCTTCGTCATGGGCGAAGGTTCCGGCGTGGTCGTGCTCGAGGAATACGAGCATGCCAAAAAGCGTGGCGCGAAAATCTACGCTGAAATCGGCGGCTACGGCATGTCCGGCGACGCGCACCACATCACCGCCCCGGCCGAACACCATGACGGCGCCTTCCGCGCGATGAAGGCGGCGTTCAAAAATGGCGGCCTTTCCCCGGCGGACGTGCAATACGTCAACGCGCACGGCACCTCCACCCCGATGGGTGACGATCTGGAGCTGGAGGCGGTGGAAAACATGTTTGGCGCCGCCGCCAAGGGCCTCGCCATGTCCTCCACCAAATCCGCCACCGGGCATCTGCTCGGCGCCGCCGGCGCCATCGAGGCGATTTTCAGCATCCTCGCCATCCGCGATGGCATCGTCCCGCCCACGCTCAACCTGCATGAGCCAAGCCGCGCCAGCGTGATCGACCGCGTGGCTCTGAAGGCGCAGGAGCGCAAGGTTAACGTCGTCCTCTCCAACAGCTTCGGCTTTGGCGGTACTAATGCCTCCATCCTGTTCAAAAGGGCGCTCTGAGGCCGCGGTTGCGCCCTAACCCTCTGGCCAGCCGGGCATGAGCGCCAAATTGCCGCGTCTGCGTGGGCGCATCATCCTTGTGCTGTTCACCTTGCTGGTGCTGCTCCGCCTTGGGCACATGGCGGTGGGGCAAAGCTTCAACGGTCCCGGCCCGCTGCGAACCAGCGCCGATCTGGTGATTCCGCCGGGCGGCATCGCCGCCACCGGCGCCGTTCTTTCGCGTGCCGGCGCCATCCGCCACCCGCTCATCTTCCGCATCGCGGTGTTCCTCACCCGGGCGGATGGCCCGCTGCATGCGGGTGAATTTTTGATCCCCGCGCGCTCCAGCCTGGCGGATATTTTGCAAATTTTGCGCCATGGCGCCCCCGTGCAGCACCAGGTCACCATCCCCGAGGGGCTGACGGGCGTGGAAATCGCCAAAATCATCAACGCCGCCACCGCCGCCAGCGGCCGCGCCGCCGTCCCGGCCGAAGGCGCGGTGCTGCCGCAAACCTATGATTTTACTCTGGGCACAAGCCGCGCGGCCATTCTGGCGCGGGCGCAAAAAGCCATGCGGCGCAGCTTGGCGGCGGCCTGGGCGCACCGCGCCCCCGGGCTGCCGCTGCAATCACCGCAACAGGCGCTCATCCTCGCCTCCATCGTGCAGTCGGAAACCCCGGTCGCGGCGGAACTACCTGAGATCGCCGCCGTTTATGAGAATCGGCTGACCCTGGGCATGCGCCTCCAGGCTGACCCCACAGTCATCTTCGCCGCGAGCGGCGGGCAAACCTCCGGTGGTCTGCCGATCACCCGCGCCGATCTCGCCAGCCCCTCACCCTACAACACCTATCTCCATGCGGGGCTGCCGCCGGGGCCGATCTGCGCGCCCGGCTTGGCCGCCATCCAGGCTGTGTTGCACCCCACCGCCATGCAGGCGCTTTACTTCGTCGCCACCGGCAACGGCGGGCATGTGTTCGCTGACAATTTCAAGACGCAGCTACGCAACATCCAGACCTATCGCGCCACGCTGGCGGCGCAGGCCGCGCCTTAGCCTGACTGGTATAAATGGTGTGGTGCACCGCTGTTTAAACGACACGCTGCCGCCAACCTTGCGGGTCCAGTCCGGCAGAAGGCTTCAATCCGCTGGTTCGTGGCGGTGGCGGACATGTTCTTCCTCCCGGGCTGTGAACATAAAAAAACCCACGAGGCAGCCCGTGGGTTTTTTCGCGATAGGGCTGAGGCAGGGCACTAGCCCTTGCGGGTGCCGATCCCAGCGAATTTTTTGTTGAACTTGGCGACCTGACCGCCGGTGTCCATCACGCGCTGCACGCCGGTCCACGCCGGGTGAGACTTCGGGTCGATATCCAGGCGCAGCGTGTCGCCAGCCTTGCCCATGCAGGACATGGTCTTGAATTCCGTACCATCGGTCATGATGATGTTGATTTCGTGATAGTCCGGATGAATATTCGGTTTCACCGTGTGCGCTCCATGGATATTGCGCCACCGATCCCGACCGGCAGCATTGAATTGAAGCGACGCCTTTACCCGCCGTTCGTCCCCGATGCAAGGGCAGGCCTGCCAAACCCCGCATATGGTGCTGTGCGGAGCATGCCATTTGTGCAAGGGTGCCGGTTGCGGGGGAGTGGTTAAATATATTTGATGGGCGGTTGCGCCGCCGGAGACCAGAGCGGCCGGGGAGGGTGGGATGCTGATTCGGGGATTGCTCATATTATTGCTTTGCCAGCTGGCGGGCACCGTAATCGCGACGGCAGCCTACCTGCCGGTACCGGGCCCTGTGCTCGGGCTGGTGATGCTGCTGGTCTATCTGCTCAAAACCGGCGGCCCCTCGGCGCATCTGCGCGATGTCTCGCAAGGGTTGCTCAAATACCTGGGCCTGCTCTTCGTGCCCGCCGGGGTGGGCGTGGTGAACGAGCTGCCCGTGCTGCGCCAGAATGCACTGGCCATCGCCGTCGCGATTCCGGTGTCCACGCTGCTCGGGCTGGTGATCACGGGCATGCTGATGCAGTGGTTCGTCAACCGCCGGAACGCCGCCAATGCATAGCCTCCTGCCGCTGCCGCTTTCCCATGTCTGGGTGTATCTGCAAACCCAGCCGCTGCTTGGCCTCACTGCCACGCTCTGCGTCTGGGAGGCCGCCAATTTCATCGACCGCAAGGCCGGGCGTTCGGCTCTGAGCAACCCCACGGTGCTCTCCATCATCATCATGGCGGCGCTGCTGCTGCTCACCCGCACCAGCTACCAGACCTATTTCACCGGCGCGGTGTATATCCACTTCCTGCTCGGCCCTGCCACCGTCGCCCTGGCGGTGCCGATGTATGCCAACTGGCCGGCGATCCGGGAGAATTTTCTCGCCATTTTCGTCTCGCTCAGCGCGGGCTCCTTCGTCGCCGCGGGGTCGGCCATGGTTATCGCCCATGCGCTGGGCGCCCCGCGCGATGTGGTGATCTCGCTCGGCCCCAAATCGGTGACAACCCCCATCGCCATGGGCATTTCACAAAACCTCGGGGGCATCCCCTCGCTCACGGCGGTGTTCGTCATGGTCACGGCGATGTTCGGCACCCTGGTCTGCTCGGGCATGTTCCGCCTCACCCGCGTGGCGGACTGGCGGGCCCGCGGGCTGGCGGCGGGCACGGTGGCGCACGGGCTGGCCACCGCGCGCATGCTCACCCTCAACGAGACGGCGGGTGCCTTCGGCGGGCTGGCGATCGGGCTGAACGGCGTCATCACCTCGCTGGCGCTGCCGCTGCTGGTCTCCATCTTCGGTTTCTGAAACGCTTTACCAGGCTCCGATATTGGCCACCCGCGCGCGGCGGAATACATAAATCGTCCAGCCGATCTGCACTGCCAGCGGTAGCAGCAGCAGCGGCGGCTTCCACGCCGGGGGCAGGCTGAGGAACACCAGCGCGCACACCCCGCCTAGCACGGTGAACCCCCAGTGCAGCATGGCCACCATGCGTGCGTCCATCCCGGCGCGGCGCACCACTTGGTAGAGATGCCCGTTATGCGCCCGCGCGATGTTCTCGCCCGCCAGCAGCCGGCGGATCAGGGTGAAGCTGACATCATACAAAACACCCGAGAGCAGCAGCGGCACCAGCAGGAAGGAGAGCGGCGCGCCCTCGAAGCGCGTGGCGGCGACGCCAAACAGCGCCAGCATGAAGCCGCAGAACTGGCTGCCCACATCGCCCATGAAAATCCGCGCGCGCGGAAAATTGAACGGCAGAAACCCCAACACGCCGCCCGCCAGCAGCAGCGATGCGGTGTAGATGAAAAACCCGCCGTATCTCCCCGCGATCCCGGCCAGGAACAGGCAGGTGATCAGCGTCACCCCGGCGGCCAGGCCATTCAGCCCGTCGATGAAGTTCATCGCATTGGTGACAAACAACAAAAACAGCAGGGTGAGCGGTATGCCCGCCCAGCCGAGGTTGAGCACACCATAATATGGCAGCGCCAGCGTGGGCATCCACAGCCCGGCGGCGATGGCGGCAATTCCCGCGGCGAATTGTCCGCTCAGTTTGATCACAAATGAGAGATCGAGCAGATCGTCGAGAAATGAGACCCCCGCCATCAGGAACGCGGCGCCGATGACGCCAAGAAAATACCCCTCCGCGATGCGCGAGACCTGGCCATAGCGGTGCAAGAGCAGCACGCCGAGCATGAAGGCGGCGACAATCCCCACCCCGCCGGATTTGGGCGTGACGTGGCTGTGCGCCTTGCGGGCGGCGGGATGGTCCGGCACCCCGGCGGTGACCATCGCGCGCACGATAATGGCCGAGAAAATGGCTAGCCCGGCCATCAGGGCGATGTGCCGGGGCAGGGCGAGCAGGCTGAGGGAGATGGCGGGATTCATGCGCGGCGGACCATGGCTGAAAGCCGCGCAAATTTGAAGATGCCAAGAATTGATGACAACCACCTGCCGCGGGGGCTTGTCTGCGCCATGCGGCCAAGCCAGAACCGTTTTCAGGCGAATGGGAGGCACAAGCGTGAAGATTGCGATCATCGGCGGCGGCTATGTCGGCTTGGTCTCGGGCGCCTGTTTCGCCGAGTTCGGCGTCTCGGTCGCGGTGGTGGAAGCTGATGCCGCCAAGCGCGCCATGCTGCTGAAGGGCGAAATCCCTATCTATGAGCCAGGGCTGGACCGGCTGGTGGCCGAAAACACCGCTGCCGGGCGCCTGAGCTTCCCCGTCACGCTGGAGGAGGGCATCGCCGGGGCGGAGGCCGTGTTCATCGCGGTCGGCACCCCCACCCGCCGGGGTGATGGCCATGCCGACCTCACTTATGTCTTCGCCGCGGTGGAGCAGGTGTTGCGCGCGCTGGACCACCCGGTGGTGATCGTCACCAAATCCACCGTGCCGGTGGGTACCGGGCGCAAGATCGCGGAGCTGGCGCAAAAGCTGCGGCCCGATCTGGCGATCGAGGTGGCGGCCAACCCGGAGTTTCTGCGCGAGGGCAGCGCGATCACCGATTTCATGCGGCCGGACCGGGTGGTGGTGGGCGCTGAGAGCGAGCGCGCCCGCGAGGTGCTGCAACGGCTCTACCGCCCGCTTTATCTGCGCGAGGCCCCCATCGTCTTCACCGGGCTGGAGAGTGCCGAGCTGACCAAATACGCCGCCAACGGATTTCTGGCGATGAAGATCACCTTCATCAACGAAATAGCCGATCTGTGCGAGAAACTGGGCGCGGATGTGAACGATGTGGCGCGCGGCATCGGGCTGGATGGCCGCATCGGCCGCAAGTTCCTGCATGCCGGGCCTGGATTCGGCGGTTCCTGCTTCCCCAAGGATACGCTGGCGCTGATGCGCATCGCCGAGGAGGCAGGCGCGCCGAGCCGGCTGATCGAGGCGGTCGTGGCGGTGAACGATTCGCGCAAGGAGGCGATGGCGGAGCGTGTGGTGGCGGCCTGTGGCGGGAGCGTGCGGGGCTTGCGCATCGCCGTGCTGGGCCTGGCCTTCAAGCCCGAGACCGACGACATGCGCGAGGCGCCCTCCCTGCCGCTGATCCAGGGGCTGGTGGCAGCCGGCGCGCAGGTTACGGCGTTTGACCCCGAGGCGATGGCCGGCGCGAAGCCGCTGCTGCCGGAAACCGTGGCCTACGCCGCGGGCACCGCGGAAGCCCTGAACGGCGCCGATGCGCTGGTGCTCGTCACCGAATGGAACGAATTCCGCGCCCTGGCGCCGGTGGCCCTCAGGGCGTTGATGCGCGGCAATACCGTGGTCGACCTGCGCAATGTATTCGACCCGCAGGCCCTGCGCGACGTGGGATTTGCCTATCATAGCATTGGCCGGGCATAAAACACCGCCATGCTGCCTCCTCAACCGCCTGTTCTCAAGGATAGCGCTCATTGACTGCCGTTCACACGCATTATCCAGATTTCGCCAACCCTGAACTGCTCGAAAAAATCCCCCTCTCGGCGCGCACGATTCTCGATGTCGGCTGCGCCCAAGGGGCGCTCGGCGCTGACTATCTGCGCCGCAACCCCAGGGCGCGGGTGCTCGGCATCGACCTTGACGAGGACGCCGCCGCCCACGCCAGGGAGCGGATTTCCGAGGTGTTCTGCGGCGATGTCGAGAAGAACCTGATGCCCTTCAACGTGCCCGAAGGGATTGACTGCATCATCTACGGCGATGTGCTGGAACATCTGGTCGATCCATGGGCGCTGCTGAAGGAACACGCGAAATACCTCTCGCCCGAGGGAACCGTGCTGGTCTGCATGCCCAATGTCGAGCACTGGTCTTTCGCGGCGCGGCTGCTGACCGGCAGTTTTGACTATGAGGAGCAGGGGCTGTTCGACCATACGCATCTGCGCTGGTTCACCCCGCGCATGATGGGCCAGGCCCTGGCCAATGCCGGGCTTGAGCTTTCCGATGTTGCCCCCCGGCCGATCGCGCGCGAGCAGGCGGAGCAGTTCGTCACCGCGATTGCGCCCGGCTTGCAGGCGTTGGGCGTCAACCCGGCGGAATATCTCAACCGCGCGGTGCCGTTGCAATTCATCTGGCGCGCCCGCAAATCGGCGCAGACACGCATCGAGCTGAACGCCACCATGCTGACGCCCCAGGGCGGGGTGAGCGATGTGCGCGTCATCGAGCCGCTCCGCGCCATGCGGACTGACAGCGCCTTGTTCGGCACCATCGCCAACGAGGCGGATTTTGACCCGCGCCTGGCCGATTCGCCGCGCATCGCGGTGCTGCACCGGCCGCTGCTGCTGGGCGAAGCGGGCCTCGCGCGGCTGCGCGCGCTGTTGGAGAAGGACTATGTCATCGTCAGCGAGTTCGATGACCATCCGCAGTTCATGGAGGACCGCGGCATCAACCTGGAAGAGCTGCTGACCTTCCGCGGCGTGCATGCGATCCAGACCAGCACGGCGGCGCTGGCCGAGGCGCTGGCGCCGCAGAACCCGGAGATCGAGGTGTTCCGCAACGGCATTTTCGCGCTGCCGCCGGTGAATAATTTTAATGACCCCGACCATCTGACGCTGTTTTTCGGGGCGCTCAACCGTGGGGCGGACTGGGCGCCGCTGATGCCGGTGCTCAACGAGGTGGCGCGCGCCGTTGGCGACCGGCTGCGCTTCCATGTCCTGCTCGACGAGGGTTTTTATAATGCTTTGGAAACGCCGCATAAGCGTTTTGACCCGATGGCCGATTACGCCACCTATATGCGGATGCTGGGCGAGGCGGACATCGCCTTCATGCCGCTGGCCGATACGCCATTCAACCGCGCCAAATCGGATCTCAAGTTCATCGAGGCCGGGGCGGCGCGCGTGGCGGCGCTTGCCAGCAACGTGGTGTATGCCGGCAGCGTCCAGAACGGCAAAACCGGCATGCTCTTTGGCGACCCGGGGGAGCTGCGCGCAAGCCTGCTGCGTCTGCTCGCCTATCCGGAGGCCACGCGCAAAATGGCCGATCAGGCGCGCGCCTACGTCGCGGGGGAGCGCATGCTCGCCTATCAGGTCGCTGCGCGCACGCAATGGTACCGCAGCCTGTGGGAACGCCGGGCGGAGCTGAACGAGGCCCTCAAGGCGCGGGTGCCGGAACTCTTCGCCTGATGGCGGCAGCCCGCAAAATACGGATCGCGGCGCATATCGAGGTAGACTGGCTGGAGCGGCGCACGGCTCCGGCGCTCTGCCCCAATTGCGGCGCAACGGTCGAGGCTGAGCAATTTCTTGAAATCGACTACCGCCCGCCCGATGCGGTGCATCGCTTCGTGCTGCAAATCTGCCCGGCCTGCACGGCGCGCTTCGTCGATAACACGCACACCATGGACTATGGCACCGATGAGCTGATCGAGATCGGCTGGAACATCTATCAGGTGCAGCTGGGGGCGGGCGTGTGGCCTATCTCGGCGCCGCTGACGCGGGTGCAGAAACCCGCCGGGGCGCGTGTGCTGGAAATTGGCGGGGCTTACGGCTTCGGGCTGGATTTCGCCATCCGCGCGCGCGGATGGCAGGGCGTGGGGTATGACCCTTCGCCCCTGGCAGCCTTTGGCGCGCGCGAGCTGGGGCTGGACATCCGCCAGCGCTATTTCACCCAGGCCGAGGTGCCGGACGGCCCGTGGGACGTGGCGATCGCCACCGAGGTGCTGGAGCATCTGGAGCATCCGCCGGAATTTTTGGCCCTGATGCGCGTGGCGCTGGGGGCGCAAGGCATTTTGGTGCTCACCACGCCGGACGGCGAGGGCATCACCCCGGCGCTGGAGGCGGAGGTGCTGATGCCGCTGCTCTCGCCGGGCGCGCATCTGGTATTGCAGACCAAGGCCAGCCTGGAGCACGCGCTGCGCGCCGCCGGTTTCGCGCATGTCACCGTGCTGCGCGAGGGGCTCTCGCTCACCGCCTATGCCAGCGCGGCGCCCTTTGCACTTTCCGGGAACGCTGCCGCCGGGCGGGCGATGTACCGGCGTTATCTGGTGGAGCGCAGCCGGATCACCGCGCCGGAGAGTGATCTGTGCTTCGGCTTTGCCGGGCGCGGGTTGTTCGAGGCCGCGAACGATGGCGACGCGGCGGCGGTGGAAGCCGCGTGGAGCGTGCTGCTGCCTGCGGCGCGGGCGCGCTTCGGGCTGGACCTGGCCAGCATGACCGCCCTGCCCGAAGCTGCGGCGGATGCCAGCCTGGCCGGGCTGGCGCGGCTGATGCCGCTGGGGCTGGGGATGATTCTGTTTGGCCGGGCGATGCATCTGCTGAGCCTGGATACGGACCGCGCCGAACTGCTGGCGCTGCTGCGCCTCGCCGGAGCGGCGGTGGAAGCGTTGCAGCGCGCGCTGGCCAAACGCTCGCTCACTGACGGCCTCTCGGCCAGCATCGGCCGCATCATCGAGACCGAGATATGGCTCTGCCAGGCCGAGGCGGGCGATGCCGCCAGCGCCGCCGGGCTGATCGCGCGCGCCGATGTGGTGGATGGCTGGCGCGGCTTCATCGCGCTGGTCAACGCCGGGGCGCTGGAGGCGGCAGGCGCTTTGAAGGCGGCGCTGCTGGCCAATATGCCGGACCCGGCGCTGCCCGATGACCTGCGCCGCAATGCGCTGCTCAGCCTGGCCAATTTCGCACTGGCGCCGGGCGGGGAGACGATGCGCGCCTTTGATTACGCGCAGGAACTGGGCGAGGGGGGCGATGCGATTGTGCTCCAGGCGTTCACCCGGCTGGTGAATGCCTCGCGCTATGCCGAGGCGCAGGCGGCGGCGGCGTGTTACGGTATCGATGCGTTGGCAGCGCGCGCGGCGGGCACCAAAACCGGCCATGACGCGCGGCTGGCGCAGATGGTGCTGGACCTTGCCGTGGGCGACCCGGCAGAGATTCCGGCGCGGCTGGCGGGGCTGGAGATCGACCTGGCGCGGCGCGATGTGCTGTTGCTGGAGGCGTTCATCCGGCTGGTGAACGCCTCGCGTTATGACGAGGCGTTGAGTTTTATCGCCGCGCACGAGGTCCCCGCCCTGGCGGCGCGGACCGGCGGCGAGGCCGCGCGCAACGCCGCCCTGGCGCGCATGGTGCTTGACCTTGCGGTGGGCGACCCGGCGGATATTCCGGCGCGGCTGGCGGGGCTGGAGATCGACCCGGCGCGGCGCGATGTGCTGTTGCTGGAGGCGTTCATCCGGCTGGTGAACGCCTCGCGTTATGACGAAGCGTTGAGTTTTATCGCCGCGCACGAGGTCCCCGCCCTGGCGGTGAGGACAGGCGGTGAGGTGGCGCGCAACGCCGCCCTGGCGCGCATGGTGCTTGACCTTGCGGTGGGCGACCCGGCGGAGATTCCGGCGCGGCTGGCGGGGTTGGAGATCAGCCCGGCGCGGCGCGATGTATTGCTGCTGGAGGCGTTCATCCGGCTGGTGAACGCCTCGCGCTTTGTCGAGGCGCTGGGCTTTGCCGCACGGCATGATGTGGCGGCGCTGGCCGCGCACCAGGGCGGGGCGGCGGGGAGCAATGCCGCTATCGCGCTCGCGGTGGTGGACCTTGCGGTGGGCGACCCCGCGCTGGTGCCGGGGCGGTTTGCCGGGGTTGAGGTGGCGCCCGCGCGCAAGGTGGCGCTGCTGCTGGGGGCGTACACCGGGCTGGTCAACGCCGCGCGCTATGATGAAGCCGAAGCCCTGGCGGTGGCGCCTTGTTTTGCTGGATTGGACACCCTGCCCGGCGCCGCGGCCGCTGACGCGCGGCTGGCCAGCGTGATGCTGGACCTGCATTTTGCCCGCACGCAGGCGGCGCTGGCGCGGATTTTCCGGCTGGAACAGCTGGGTGCGGACCCGGCGGTGCTTGGCCCGCTGCTGGTGGATGGTTTCGTGCGGCTGGTGAACGAAGGAGAATTCGCCGCGGCGCTGGCGCATGTCCGCGCGGTGGAGCGCAGGCTGGCCGCCTGCAAGCCCAGCTTGCGCCATGACGCGCTGGCGGCGCTGCTGCTGTTGGAACTGCGCCAGGGCGATGGCACGCGCATCGTGCAGCGGGTGGAGGAAGCCCTGCGCGGCGGGCTGGAAGAATCGCGTGTGCAGGCGCTGGTGTTCGCCGCCTTCGTGACCCTGGTGAACGCCGGGGATTTTGCCAGCGCCCGGCTGCTCCTGCATTTGGTTGAGCCGCTGCTGCTGAAACTGCGCCCGCCTTATGACGAAGCCGCGCGCAATGCGCTGTTCGCGGCGGGGATGCTGTTTTTGCAGCAGCGCGAGGACTGGCGCCGCGCCGCCGCGGTGTTTGCCCGGCTGCGCGACGCGCTGGTGAAACTCACCCCGCCCGGCGCGGCGGCGGACCCGTTGTTCTGGCCGGCGCTGCGCGGCGAGGTTGTGGTGCTCAACCATTTGCAGCGCGGCGAGGAGGCGATGGCCCTGTTGCGGACGTTCACCGGCTTTTATCCCGATGCGCCGGATGACCTGCGCCAACAACTTGAGGGCTCCCCGGCATGATGAGTTATCTGAAAAAGCAGATTCGCGCCTTTTTCGTGGGCTGCAAATGGTATGTGCTGATTCCCGGAGCCCGCTTCATCGGCCAGTTGCGCAGCCCGCGTCAGATTTTACGGGTCTGGCCGGAGGGTGAGGTCACGCTTGGGCTGAAAATCGCGATCTTCATGCATTTTGACGGGCGCGGCGTGGTGCGCGCGCAATTGCTCGACTATATGCGCGAGCTGCGCGAAAACGGCCGCACGGTGGTGTTCGTTAGCAATGCCGGGAAGCTTTTGCCCGCCTCGCTGGCGGCATTGCGCGAGATTTGCGCGGTGGTGATCCTGCGGCGCAACATTGGCTACGATTTTGGCGCCTGGCGCGATGCGATGGATTATCTCGGCCTGCCGCGCGCGGACACCGAGGAGGTGATCCTCGCCAATGACAGCGTATTCGGCCCGCTGGTGCCGCTGGGCGATGTGCTGCGCCGCCTCAACTATGAAAAGGCCGATATATGGGGTCTGACGGAGAGCTGGCAGGTGCGCTACCATCTGCAATCGTTCTTCCTGGCGTTCGGCCCGGCGGCGCTGCGCGCCCCGGCCTGGGAGAAATTCTGGCGCAGCGTGCGCCCGGTGCCGATGAAATCCTATATCGTGAACGCCTATGAGGTGGGCGTGACCCAGGCGATGGTGAAGGGCGGGCTGCGCTGCGCGGCGCTCTGGCCGTATGAGATGCTGATCAAGCTGGTCAATCGCGGCGAATTGGAAAAATTGATCGTTGCCGAGGAGAGCGAGCTTGGCAAAGCCGACCCGATCCAGATCACCCGTAAATTGCAGGTGCTGCGCATCCGTGACGGCGTGGCCCGGCGCGTGGCGCTCAACCCGACCTCGGATTTATGGCGCCAGCTGTTGCTCTCCGGCTTTCCCTTCATCAAGCGCGAGCTGCTGCGCGACAACCCGACCAAGGTTGAGGATGTGGGCGATTGGGTGGAAGTGGTGCGCGACAGCCTGGCCGCCGATCCGGAGCCGATTTTGCAGGATCTGCGGACAATGCTGAAGGGCGGTGCGCCCTGATCCGTATGCTGCTGCGGGTGCTGGCGATCCTGGTATGGACGCTGTTTTGCATGCCCGTTCAGGCACTGTTGCTGATGCTGCCGGGGCGCGGCAAGGTGGGTTTCGCCCAGGTGTACTGGCGCGGCGTGGCGCTCGTGCTGGGGCTGCGGCTGCGGGTTGTGGGCGAGATTTCGGCGCACCGGCCGAGCCTCTTCATCGCCAATCATTGCTCCTGGCTGGATATCGTGGCGCTGGGCAGCGTGCTGCCCGGCTGTTTTGTCGCCAAGGGGGAGGTCGGGCGCTGGCCGGTCATCAGCTGGATCGCGCGGCTGGGGCGCACGGTGTTCGTCTCGCGCAACCGCGCCAATGTGGCGCGCGAACAGGGCGCGCTGGCGGCGCGGCTGAACGCGGGGGACGGCATCATTCTGTTTCCCGAGGGCACCTCATCCGACGGCAACCGGATTCTGCCGTTCGCCTCGTCGTTTTTTGTGCTGGCGGACGCGGCCGCCAAACCCTATGTGCAGCCGGTGACATTGGTCTACGACGGGTTGGACGGCTTGCCGGTTGTGCGCGCGGACCGGCCGGAGATCGCCTGGTATGGCGATATGGAGCTGGCTCCGCATTTTAACCGGATCGCCCGGCGGCGCAGCCTGCATGCGACGATTGTGCTGGACGCGCCGATCGCCCCCGGGACTTTCCCCAATCGCAAGATATTTGCCGCGGCGCTGGAAGCGCGCATCGCGCATAATGCCGCGGCGCTCAGACAAGGACGTAGCGAAGCATGATGAACAAGGTGGCCGCGCTGTATCAGTTCCTGCGGCTGGAACAGCCAGAGGCGGTACGCGCGGAGTTTCAGGCCGCTTGCACGGCGCTGGGGATTTTTGGCAGCATTTTGGTCAGCCCGGAGGGGATCAACGGCACCATCGCCGGGGCGCCGGCGGCGATTGATGCGTTTGTGGAACGCCTGCGCGCCCCAACCGGAGACCGCCCGGCGTTCGAGCGGCTGGAGGTGAAGTTTTCCACCGCCGGGGCGGCGCATTTTGACCGGCTGAAGATCAAGCTGAAACGCGAGATCATCACCTTTGGCCAGAGCGTGGATGAGACCACGCGGCTTGGCCAGTATGTGGCGCCGCTTGCGTGGAATGCGCTGCTGGCGGACCCCGATGTGGTGCTGGTGGATACCCGCAATGGATTCGAGGTTGAATTCGGCACGTTCGAAGGGGCCATCGACCCGGGGCTGACCAGTTTCACCGGGTTCAAGGATTTTGTGAACGAGCGGCTGGCGGACGCGAAACATAAAAAAATCGCGATGTTCTGCACCGGCGGCATTCGCTGCGAGAAGGCCAGCGCCTTCATGCTGGCGGCGGGGTTTGAGCAGGTTTTCCAGCTCCAGGGCGGGATTTTGCGGTATCTGGAAGAGATCCCCCCGGCGCAGAGCAAGTGGCGCGGTGCGTGTTTCGTGTTCGACCAGCGGGTGGCGCTGGGGCATGGGCTTGAGATTAAGTCACGCGATGATCACGCAAATTTTCTTGACACGGCGCGGGGAAACATAGCGGAGTAGAGCCACGCTCACGAGGATTCCCATGGAATTGACCTTGACCTATTGGGGCTACACGCGCTTTTCCGTCCGGGAAAACCGGATGGAATTCTGTAAATGACCGCGACGGACCGCAACACCCGTAGACTGCATATTGTGACGCATGGCTGCCAGATGAACGTGTACGACAGTGCGCGCATGGCCGATGTTCTGGCGCCCCTGGGCTACTCAATCGTGGACAGCCCCGAGGGGGCGGATATGGTGATCATGAACACCTGCCACATCCGCGAGCGGGCGGCGGAGAAGGTGTTCTCCGCGCTGGGCCGGCTGCGCGACCTCAAGGAGGCCACCGGCAACCAAATGATGATCGCCGTGACCGGCTGCGTGGCGCAGGCGGAGGGGGATATTCTGCTCAAGCGCGCGCCCTATGTGGACATGGTGGTGGGGCCGCAGGCGTATCACCGGCTCCCGGAGCTGATCGCGCAGGTGCACCGCAGCAAGGGGGCGGTGATTGACACCGATTTTCCCGCTGAGAAAAAATTCGACTTTCTGCCCGATGCGGCGGCGCCGCAAGGGGTGATCGCGAACCTGACCATCCAGGAAGGCTGCGACAAATTCTGTTCGTTCTGCGTGGTGCCCTATACGCGCGGGGCGGAAGCGTCGCGCCCGGTGGCCAGCATTATGGCCGAGGCGCGCCGGATGGTGGCGCAGGGAACGCGTGAGATTGCGCTGCTCGGGCAGAATGTGAACGCTTACCACGGTGAAGGGCCGGATGGGCGGGTCTGGAGCCTGGCGCGGCTGCTGGGCGCGCTGGCGGAGATCCCGGGGTTGAGCCGGTTGCGCTATACGACCTCGCATCCCTCCGACATGACCGAGGAGCTGATTTTAGCGCACCGGGACAATCCGGCGCTGATGCCGTTTTTGCATCTGCCGGTGCAATCGGGCTCTGATAAAATTCTGGCGGCGATGAACCGCAAGCATAAAGCCGATGATTTCAGGCGGATCGTGGCGCGGTTGCGCGCGGTGCGGGCGGATATGGCGTTCACCTCGGATTTCATCATCGGGCACCCGGGCGAGAGCGATGCGGATTTTGCCGCCACCATGGCGCTGGTGCGCGAGACGGGCTTCGCGCTGGCCTACAGCTTTAATTATTCCGCGCGGCCGGGCACCCCGGCGGCGGGGCTGGCGCAGATTGCCGATGAGGTGAAAAACGCGCGGCTTTATGAATTGCAGGCGGAACTGCGCCGCCAGCAGGATGCGTTCAACGCCGCCACCGTGGGGCTGAATACCCCGGTGCTCTTTACCGGGCTTGGCCGCCACCCAGGGCAGATTGCCGGGCGCTCGCTCTATGCGCAGCCGGTTGTTGTGGAGTCTCCGGTGGAGCTGACCGGCGAAATTCACGCGGTGAAAATCACCCATGCCAATCCCAATTCACTCTTAGGAAGTTTAAACAAGGAGGTTCGTGCCGCTTGAGCCAGATCATCGCATCCACGTCTACCCAACCCGCCCCGCCCCAGCGGTCTCTCACCCTCACCTTTGGCGATAACGCGCTGCTCTCGTTGTTGCTGGGGGATCATGACCGGCATCTGGCCCGGATCGAGCAGCGGCTCGGTGTGCGGCTGGCCTGCCGGGGGAATCGTGTTTCCATTACCGGCTCGCTTGAGCGGGTTGCCGCGGCGGAAGCGACTCTGGCGGCACTTTACCGGCAGTTGGAGCGTGGCGAGATGATCGATGGGCCAAAAGTGGATGCGGTGATGCGCCTGAGCGACCCGGCGGCCGAACCGCGGCTGCCGCTCTCGGATTTGCCCGCGATCCGCACGCGCAAAGGGGCGATCGGCCCGCGCAGCGCGGCGCAGATGGCGTATATTGAGGAGCTGGCGCGCCATGAGATGGTGTTTGCGCTGGGGCCGGCGGGGACGGGCAAGACCTATTTGGCGGTGGCGCAGGCGGTGGCGATGCTGACATCGGGCCGGGTGGACCGGATTGTGCTCTCCCGCCCGGCGGTGGAAGCAGGCGAGCGGCTTGGGTTTTTGCCCGGCGACATGAAGGAGAAGGTGGACCCTTACCTGCGCCCGCTTTACGATGCGTTGAACGACATGCTGCCCGGCGACCAGCTGACCAAGCGGATGACGACCGGGGAGATCGAGATCGCGCCGCTGGCGTTCATGCGTGGGCGGACATTGGCGCATGCATTCGTGATTCTGGATGAGGCGCAGAACACCACCCCGGTGCAGATGAAAATGTTCCTCACCCGCATGGGCGAGGGGACGCGTATGGTGGTGACCGGAGATCTGACGCAGATTGACCTGCCGGCCGGCACACGCTCGGGCTTGGCGGATGCGCTGGAGACGCTGGAGGGGATTCAGGGGATTGGCGTCGCGCGGTTCAATAATGCCGATGTGGTGCGCCATCCGCTGGTCGGGAGGATTGTGGAAGCCTATGACCAGCGCCATGCCGCCGCGCGGGAAGCGGCGCGCGAACGGCACGGATAAAACGGATAGATGGAACCTGGAAGTCGCGACCCCTTCGGGGGCGAAGTTGTTGTTATTGAACGGCGCTGGAATTTTTATGTGCGCGATGTGGCGCGCGTGGTGGCGCGCACGCTGCGCGCGGCGGGGTGTGAGGCGGATGTGGTGCTCACTGATGACCGCACCGTGCGGCGGCTGAATTGCCGCGACCGGGGCAAGAACAAGCCGACCAATGTGCTGACCTACGAGCAGCCGCCGGAGATTTTGCTGGCGCTGGGCGTGGTGCGGCGCGAGGCGGTGCGCGAGGGCAAGGCGGTGCGGGCGCATCTGGTGCATCTGCTGGTGCATGGCGCGCTGCATTTGCAGGGCTATGACCACCATCACGCGGGCGAGGCGCGTGAGATGGAGAGCGAGGAGACGAAAATTCTGGCGCGGCTGAAGGTGGCGAATCCATGGAGAAACCGATGAGCTCGGCATTCGGACGGATTTTGAGCCGGTTGCGCAGCAGTGAGCAGTCCGTGCGCGATTCCATCGCGGAGCTGGTGCAGGAGGCGGGGGTTGAAGACGCGCTGCACGAGGATGGCGAGGGGGTGGGCCTGAATTTGCAGGAGCGCGCATTGATCGCCAATGTGCTGCGGCTGCGCGAGATGAGCGCCGATGATGTGATGGTGCCGCGGCCCGATATCATTGCGATGCGCGCCGATGTCAGCCTGGAGCAGGCGATAGAGCTGTTGCGCCAGGAAGGACATTCGCGTCTGCCGGTGTTTCGTGAGCATCTCGATGATCTGATGGGGATGGTGCACATCAAGGATGTGTTCGCCTTCAGCGGCACGCCGGCGGAGTTTTCGATTGAGAAAATTCTGCGCAAGCCGCTGCTGGTGGCGCCGCAGATCGGCGTGTTGGATTTGTTGCTGCAGATGCGCCAGACGCGCACGCATCTGGCGCTGGTGGTTGATGAGTATGGCGGGATCGACGGGCTGGTGACGATCGAGGATCTGGTTGAGACGATTGTTGGCGATATTTCCGACGAGCATGATGAGATTAAGGGCTCGATGGTGGTGGAGCGGGCGGATGGCGCGATGGATTTGAACGCGCTGCTGCCGGTGGAGGAATTTGAGGAGAAGATGGGGCAGGTGCTCTCCAGCGATGAGCGCGATGCCGATATCGAGACCGTGGGCGGGTTGGTGTTCAACCTGGCTGGGCGGGTGCCGGCGAAGGGGGAGATTATCGCGCATCCCTCGGGGGTGGAGTTTTTGGTTCTTGAGGCGGATGCGCGGCGGATACACAGGCTGCGGGCCAGGCGGACGCTGACGCAGGAGGCTGAGGCGCGCGCGGCGCGCGACGAGGGCTGAGGGGATGCTCCACGTGGAGCGTTTGTAAGAATTTTTCTCTAACGCACTGTTATACCAGCCCGCCAAGAGCTTGACTCTCTGGGTTTGGTGGCGGGCTGGTATTAGTTCAGTTTTATTTTTTGCTTGCACCCCAATTTGTGCGGGTTTGGTTTGAATGTGCAATGGTTTGGGCTTGGAACGCGAAGGTATGGAGATGCCGGCTTGCGCCGGCATGCTCTTGCGGATGTGAGGGCGGTTACACCAGTGCGGCGCAAAAGCGCTGAATACGGGTGCAGGCTTCGATCAGCGCCTCGGTGGAGGTGGCGTAGCTGATACGGAAGTGGTCCGGGTAGATGAAGGCGGAGCCGTGAACGGCGGCCACACCTTCTTCGTCCAGCAGGGCGATGACGAAGTCTTCATCGGAGTTGATGGCGGCGCCTTTGGGTGTTGTTTTGCCAAGGCAGCCATGCATTCCTGGGAAGACGTAGAACGCGCCCTCAGGCTTGGCGCAGGTGAGGCCGGTGGCGGCGTTGAGCATGTCTACCACCAGGTCCCGGCGGGCCTGATAGACTTTGACCATCTCGTGCAGGGCGTCTTCCGGGCCGTTGAGCGCGGCCACGGCAGCGGCCTGGCTGATGGAGGAGGTATTGGAGGTGGACTGGCTTTGCAATTTGTCCATCGCCTTGATGAGGGCGAGCGGGGCGCCAGCGAAGCCGATTCGCCAGCCGGTCATCGCGTAGGCCTTGGAGCAGCCGTTCATGGTGACGGTGCGGTCATGCAGGCGGGGTTCGACCTCGGCGATGGTGGCGGGTTTGAAGCCGCCGTAGGTCAGTTTTTCGTAAATATCGTCGGTGAAGACCCAGATATGCGGGTGGCTGAGAAGAACATCGCAGATGGGGCGCAAATCCTCCGCCGAATAGGCGGCGCCGGTGGGGTTGTTGGGGGAGTTGAGGAAGACCCATTTGGTTTTGGGGGTGATGGCGGCTTCCAGGTCCGCCGCGCGCAGCTTGAAACCGTGGTTCTGGCTGCATGGCACGAACACGGGGGTGCCTTCGGCCAGGGCCACGATATCAGGGTAGGAGACCCAGCAGGGGGTGGGGATGATGACCTCATCGCCCGCCTGAACGGTGGCCAGCATGGCGTTGAAGATGACCTGCTTGCCGCCGGTGGAGACGATGATTTCCTCCGGTTTGTAGTCTAACCCGCTGTCGCGTTTGAATTTTGCGGCGACGGCGCGGCGCAGCGCCGGGGTGCCGGAGACGTCTGTGTATTTGGTGTCGCCCGCGTTGATGGCGGCGATGGCGGCCTGTTTGATGTGTGCGGGCGTATCAAAATCAGGTTCGCCGGCGGAGAGGCTAATGATGTCACGGCCTTCGGCCTTGAGCGCGCGCGCCTTGGAGGAGATGGCGATGGTTTGGCTCGGGCTGATGCGGTTCAGGCGGTCGGCGATAAGGGTCATGCTCAAAGTCTCTACTGTTAATGGGCGGTGCAACATTAAACCTGCGCCCAGCGGCACGCAAATACCGGGCGAGAGTTACATTATGTAACAATGAATGCACCTTGCGGAGAGGCGGGGAAGAGCATAGGGCGCTGATACGCCATCCGCGTGGGAAGCCGCCGGGTGGCGGCCTCAATCCATAACACCAGGACCGTCTTATCCGGCGGGACCACTCAGGAGAATTTGCATGAAGGTTATCCAGATTTCCCGGCGTCTGTTGCCGGCACTTACATTTGCTTGCGCCATGGGCGTTGCCCCGCTCGCGATGGCGCAGACCGCTGCCGCGCCCGCCGGCACGATGGCACCGATGGCCGCTCCCGCGGCTCCGGCCGCCGCCATGGCCCCGGTTGCCGCCAAGCCGGTTGCCGCCAAGCTGACCAAGGCTGAAATGTTCAAGACCGAGGCCGCTGCCCAGGCGAGCTGCCCGGGTGACACGGTTGTGTGGAGCACCATGACCAAGAGCAAGGTGCTGCACGCTTCGAGCTCGAAGTATTTCGGCAAGACCAAGCATGGTGCTTTCGTGTGTGAGAAGACCGCGGAAGCGGCCGGGTATCACCTCGCGAAGAACTAAGCGGTTGATGCGGATCAGGGAGGCTGAGGCTTCCCTGATTTGCGGCGGGATGGTTTTTTGACTACCCAGGCGGCGCAAATGACCGCTTGAGGAGTTGAGATTATGTCAGAAGCCAATATTGTTACCTTGCCGTCCGGCATTAAAATCCAGGACCATGTGGTAGGCGCCGGCGAGAGCCCGTCCAAGGGCCAGATGGTGACGGTGCATTACACTGGCTGGCTTGATGAGGGCGGCGCGAAGGGCAAGAAATTCGACTCCTCGCGTGACCGTGGGCAGCCGTTCAGCTTCAAGCTTGGCGTTGGCCAGGTGATTTCGGGCTGGGATATCGGGGTTTCCACGATGCAGGCGGGCGGGCAGCGCACGCTGATTCTTCCGGCCGAGCACGGCTATGGCCAGCGCGGGGCTGGCGGGTTGATCCCCCCCGGCGCGACGTTAATTTTTGACGTGGAACTGATCAGCTTTAATTAAGCCTGGACTCTTCGCCGCCTGATCAGGCTGACATGAGGAGGTCTGATGAGCGATTTTGATGAGGCGTGGCGCCGCTGCCTGGAGGGTTTGGAACAGACCGGGCGGCGGCGGCGTTTGCGCGATGTGGACCGGCTGGGCGATGGGCGCGTGGATGGCGGCGCCGGGCCGGTGCTGGATTTTTCCTCCAATGATTACCTGGGGCTCTCGCATCATCCGGTGCTGATAGAGCGCGCCTGTGCGTATGCGCGGCGCTGGGGGGCGGGGGCTGGGTCGTCGCGGCTGGTTTCGGGGAATTTGCTGCCGTTCGGGGCGATCGAGGCGAAGATCGCGCGGGGCAAGGGGGCGGAGGCGGCCCTGGTGTTTGTCTCGGGCGTGCAGGCGAATGTGACGCTGTTGCCGGCGCTGCTGGATGCGAGGGTGCTGGGGGGGGAGCCGCTGGTGTATGCGGACCGGCTGAACCACGCGAGCCTGATTCAGGGCTGCGCGGCGGCGGGGGCGCGCCAGATACGCTTCCGGCATAATGATATGGGGCATCTGGAGGAGCTGTTGGCGCGCGATGAGGTACTGGCGCGGCCGCGGGTGATTATCACCGAGAGCGTGTTCAGCATGGATGGCGATTGCGCCGATGTGGCGGCGCTGGCGGCGCTGGCGGAAAAATATGGCGCGTTTTTGTATCTGGACGAGGCGCATGCGACCGGGGTGATGGGCCGGGACGGGTTCGGCCTGGCGCATGGGCTGCGCAATGCGCTGGTGATGGGCACATTCAGCAAGGGATTGGGTGGGTTTGGCGCTTATGCGGCGTGTTCGGGCGTGTTGCGGGAGTATCTAGTAAATCGCTGCGGCGGGGTGATTTATGCGACCGCGCTGCCGCCGGCGGTGCTGGGGGCGATGGAGGCGGCGCTGGATATGATCCCGGAATTGGGCGCGGCGCGCGAGCGGGTGGCGGAGCATGCCGCACGGTTCCGGGCCGCGCTGGCGGCGGCGGGGCTGGATACCGGGGCGTCCACCACGCAGATTGTGCCGCTGATTCTGGGCGCGGAGGAACGCGCGCTGGATATGGCGCGGGCGCTGGAGGCGGAAGGGTTTCTGGCCGTGGCGATAAGGCCGCCGACGGTGCCGGCGGGGACGAGCCGGATACGGTTCACGTTTTCGGCGGGGCATACCAAGGCGCAGGTGGCGGCGCTGAGCGAGGCCGTGGTGCGGCTGGCGAAGACGCTATGAAGCCGGTTTTGTTGCTGGTGCACGGTTGGGGGTTTGATGCCGGATTCTGGGCGCCGCTGCGCGCGGCGCTGGAGGGGTATGAGACCGTGGCCTGGGATCTGGGGTTTTTTGGCGGCGCGGCGCGGCCGGATTTGCCGTCGGGGCGCGATGTGGTGGCGGTGGGGCATTCGTTTGGGGCGTTGTGGCTGCTGCATCACAGGCCGGTGGCGTGGCGCGCGCTGGTTGCGGTGAACGGGTTTGGCTGCTTCACGCAGCGGGAGGACTTTCCGCAAGGCAATGCGGCGCGGCCGTTGCAACGGATGATCGCGCAGTTTGGCGCGGCGCCGGAAGAGGTGGTGGCGGCGTTCAGGGCCAGGTGCGGGGGTGCGGCGGCGGTGCCAGGGGGGTTGGATGCGGCGGCGCTGGCGGCCGGGTTGCAGGGGTTGGCGCAATGGGATGCGCGCCCGGCCGTGGTTGATCTGGCGTTGTGCGGGCGGGCGGACCCGCTGGTGCCCGCGGCGCTGAGCGCTGCGAGTTTTCCGGCGGAAGTGACTCAATGGCATGCGGGGGGGCATTTGCTGCCGCTGGAGGATGCGCGCTGGTGCGCCGCGCGGCTGCGGGCGTTTTTGGCGCCTCTGGGGTGAGCGCGCGCAAGGAGCGGATTGGACGGGCGTTTTCAGCCGGGGCGGCGCGCTATGATGCGGTGGCGCCGGTGCAACGGCTGGTGGCGGCGCGGCTGGCGGAGCGGATTATGGCGCTGGGGCCGGGGCCGCGGCGGATTCTGGAGATCGGCTGCGGCACCGGGTTTTTGAGCGCGGCGCTGGTGGCGGCGTTCGCGGATGCGGCGCTGGTGCTCACGGATATTTCTCCCGCGATGCTGGCGCGCTGCCGGGCGCGGCTGGGGGAAGGCCCGGCATATAGGCTGCTTGACGGTGAGGACCCGCGCGGGCTGGAAGGACGGTTTGATCTGATCGTCTCCAGCCTGGCAATGCAGTGGTTTGGCGATTTGCGCGGCGGGCTGGCGCGGCTGGGCGCGCGGCTGGCGCCGGGCGGGCGGATGATGTTCGCGACGCTGGGGGCGGGGACGTTCGCCGAATGGAGGGCGGTGCATGAAACGCTCGGGCTGGCGAGCGGGACGCCGGTGTATCCGGCGCCGGAGGCCTTGCCCTGGCCGGCGGGCGTTGCGCATGCGGTTGATGAGGAGTTTATCATTCAGCATTATGCCAATGGCGCTGAATTCGTCCGCAGCCTGAAGGAACTGGGCGCGGGGGAGCCTGCGCCGGGATACCGGCCGCTGCCGCCGGGCGCGTTCCGGCGGGTGCTGGGCGCGCTGGAGGGCGGGTTCGCGGTGACGTATCATGTGTTGTATGGGGAGATTTGGTAGGGGGTGGTCTTGCCATTCCCGGCGCTCCCGGCCAGAACCTCGGGCCATGGATCGCCGCCCGCACCTGACCAGGATCGACCGCTATATTTTCGGGCAATTGTTGATTGCGCTGGTGCTGGTCACCGTTGGGCTGGTGGCGCTGATCTGGCTCACGCAGTCGTTGCGGTTCATCCAGATCATCGTCAACCACGGGCTCTCGCCGGTGGTGTTCATCAAGCTGACCTCGCTGCTGGTGCCGAGTTTTGTCGCCACCATTCTGCCGATCACGTGTTTCATCGTTGTGCTGTTCATCTATACGCGCCTGAACAGCGACCGCGAGATTACGGCGATGCGCGCATCCGGGCTTTCGGACCTGGCGCTGGCCCGCCCGGCGCTGGCGCTGGCGCTGGCGGCCACGCTGGCGGGTTATGCGCTGACTTTGGTGCTGGTGCCGGCCAGCCTGGGCAGCTTCCGCAGCTACCAATATGAGATACGCAACCAGATTGCGGCGTTTTTGCTGGAGCCGGGGGTGTTTACGCCGGTGGCGGACCATATCACCGTTTATGTGCAATCGCGTGGGGCGAACGACTCCCTGGGCGGCATATTGATTGAGGATGGGCGCGACCCGGCGGCGCCGGCGACGATATTGGCCACCTCCGGCCAGTTGTTGTTGAGCCCGCAAGGGCCGGTGGTGGTGCTGGAGAACGGCTCGCGCGAGCAAATAGACTCCAAGACGGGGCGGCTGGATGTGTTGACGTTTCAGCGCAACGTGCTCTCGCTGGCCCAGCCTGCGAAGGCGGCGATGCCCGATATGGTGGACTCCGCCGAGGCTGGCCTGGCGGCGCTGATGCATCCGCCGGCGTCGCTTTCGCCGGGCGAGCAGGGGAAATGGCTGGTGGAGGCGCAGCGCCGGCTGACCGCGCCGCTGAGCACGCTCAGCTTTACGCTGATCGGCCTGTTGGCGGTACTGCGGGGGGTGTTCCGGCGGAATGGGGGGCTGCTGCGCCCGGTTGGCGCGGTGGTGGCGGTGACGCTGCTGGTGGCGCTCAGCCTGGGGGTGGGCAACCTGGCCGCGCGCAACACGGTGCTGTTACCGCTGATCTGGGCGATGGTGCTGGTGCCGGGCCTGGCTGCCGGGGCGATGCTGTTTGTCCGGCGGGCGCCACAATGAAGAATATTCCGGTTACCCTCTCGCTTTATTTTGGCAGGCAGTTCCTGCTCGCCGTGGTGGTGATGCTGGCGGCGCTCTCGGCGCTGGTCTCGCTGTTTGATTTTCTGGAGCTGCTGCGCGAGGCGGCGGCCAGGCCGGCGGCGAGTTTTGGGATTGTCGTGGAGATTGAGTTCATGCGCCAGCCCTGGACGCTGCTGCAGATATTGCCCTTTGCGATTTTGCTGGGCGGGATTTTTGCGTTCTGGCGGCTCTCGCGCTCCTCGGAGCTGGTGGTGGCGCGCGCGGCGGGGATTTCAGCCTGGCAGTTTCTGGCGCTGCCGGTGCTGCTGGCGACGCTGCTGGGGGCGGTTGGCACCGGCGGGCTGAGCCCGCTTTCGGCGGTGATGTATAGCCGCGGTGAGACGCTCTATAATGCGTATCTGCGCCCGGGCGGGGGGCCGCTCTCGCTCAACGGCGGTGAGCTTTGGGTGCGCCAGGCCGATGCCGGGCTGGTTCCCGGCGGTGTTGCCGTGCTGCATGCGGCGGGGGTGCATCTGGAGCATAATGTTTTGCGCGCCGAGCAGGTGAGCGTGCTGCGGCTGGACGGCCAGGCGACGCTGTTGCAGCGGATGGAGGCCAGCCAGGCGACGCTGAGCACGGGGGCATGGAACCTGAGGGGGGTGAGCGTGCTCACCCCCGGGGCCGCGCCGCAGCTTGTGGGCCAGATGGACTTTCCCACCGATTTGACGGTGCGCCGCGTGGAGGAGAGTTTTGCCTCGCCCGATTCGCTCTCGTTCTGGGCGCTGCCTGGGTTCATCGCGCTGCTCAAACGCTCCGGGTTTTCGCCCATTCAGCATGAGCTGGCGTTTCAGGCGCTGCTGGCGCTGCCGTTGCTTTGCGCCACCATGGCGCTGGTGGCGGCCGGGTTCTCGATGCGGCCCTCGCGCCGCGGCGGGGCGGCGCGCATGCTGGCCAGCGGCGTGGGCTGCGGGTTTGCGTTGTTCATGGTATCGGAGGTGGCCAACCAGTTTGGCACCTCCGGGGCGATTCCGGTTATCCTCGCCGCGTGGGCGCCCGCGATGGCGGGATTATTTTTGGCGCTTGCGTTGTTGCTGCATCTGGAAGATGGCTGAGGCATGAAACGATCTGGCCTGCTTCTAGCACTTATCGCCAGCACCTGCCTTGCCGGGCAGGCCCGCGCGCAACAGGTGGCGCCGCCCAGCGCGCCGGTGAGCTTTACGGCGGATAGTATCTCCTATGACAAGACCGGGAATATTGTCACGGCCTCGGGCCATGTGCGCGCGGTGCAGAACGGGCAGACGCTGCGGGCCGACAAGGTGGTGCTGGACCGCAATACGGATGTGGTGACGGCGAGCGGGCATGTGAGCCTTACCCAGCCATCCGGCGATACCGTGTTTGCCAGGCGCGCGGTGCTGAGCAAGGGGATGAAGGACGCCGTGATGCGCGGGGTGGCGGCGCGGCTGGCTGATAACGGCCAGATGATCGCCAATGGCGCGCGGCGCTACGACGGCAAGGTCGATGAGATGGCGAAGGTGGTGTATTCCGCCTGCGACCTGTGCAAGACCGACCCCAGCGCGCCGCCGATCTGGCAGATCCGCGCGAAGAGCGCGACCCGCGATTTGCAGCATAAAATGATAGAGTATCGCGGCGCGGAGATGGAATTTTACGGGGTTCCGGTGCTGTACGTGCCGTATTTCACGCAGCCGGACCCCTCCGTGAAGCGCCAGAGCGGGTTTTTGATGCCTGGATTCGGCGTGACCTCGAAGCTCGGGTTTTTCTTCACGACGCCTTATTATTTCGTGATCGACAAGGAGTCGGACCTGACGCTGACGCCGATTTTCGCGGTGAAGGAAGGGCCGGCGCTGAAGGCTGGGTATCGCCGGGACTTTAATGATGGGGAATTGAACGTCAATGTTTCCGGCGGGCAGGTGAGCGGGGAGCTTGGCGATGCCGTATTCGCCAACGGGACGTTCGATTTGAACCAGGACTGGCGCGCGGGGTTCAACTATAACCGGGCCTCCAATCCGGCGTATCTCAACGACTTCAACGTGCTGCCCAACGCCTCGTTCCTGAGCAGCAATGTGTTCCTGGAGGGGTTCTCGCCGGGGGCTTATGCCAGGCTGGACATGCAGAGCTTCCAGGGGCTGGTGGCCAGCGTAAACCAGAGCGAACTGCCCATTGTCAGCCCGTATGGGCAGTATGATTTCATCTCCGGCCAGGATGCGCTGGGCGGGCAGTTCACCCTGCATGCGGATATGTTCAACGTGCTGCGCAAGCTGGGCACCAATAGCCAGCGCGTGGCGGCGGTGCCGGGGTATTCCGTGCCGTTCATGCTGCCTTATGGGGTGTTGGGCACGGCCAGGGTGGAGCTGGTGGCGGCCAGCTACTTGGCAACCCGTTTGTATGAGCAGCCGAACTATTCGCCGCTGAGCACCGCCAGCACGGCGCGCGCGCAGCCTTATGGCGCGGTGTATTTGCATTGGCCGCTGATCCGCCAGGCAGGCGCGCTGGGCAGCCAGATCATCGAGCCGGAGGTGCAGATCGTCGCCTCGCCGAACATCGGGATTTCGCAGAATATACGCATTCCCAATGAGGACAGCCTGGATCTGGAATATTCGGACGCCAATCTGTTCAGCTTTAACCGCTATCCGGGGATCGACCGGCTGGAGGGCGGCTCGCGGGTGGATTACGCGCTGCATGCGGCTTGGTATTTGCCTGGCGGGGCGATGCTGGACGGGCTGATCGGGCAGTCGTACCGGGTGCATAAGGATAACAACTACCTGCCGGGTTCGGGGTTGACCGGTAATGTCTCCGATATCGTCGGCCATGTGATCATCGCGCCGGTGCCGCGTTTCAATGTCACCTACCGCACGCGGCTGAGCCACCGGGACCTGGGCGCGCGGATGATCGACACCACGGCCAACTACACCTCGCATTTGTTCACGGCCTCGGCGGGATATTTATACACCAATACCGACCCTTATGTGCTCTACGACAGCGCCAGCATTCTCTCGCCCACGCTGGCGCCGCCGTCGGCGTATTTCACGCCGCGGCATGAGGTGACGGCGAGTTTCACGGCCAATATCGGCCCGTGGTCGCTTGGGGCTGGAAGCGAGCGGAACCTGCAGACTGGTAAGTTTGACGCGGCCAATTTCAACGCCGGCTGGCAAAATGATTGCTTCGGCGTCAACCTCGTGTACTACCAGCGGTTTACATCATTCAACCTGGATAAAGGCAATACGACCGTGTTGCTCCAGTTCACTTTTAAAACTCTCGGTAATGTTGGATTCAGCGCCCTATGAAGCATCTTCTCCGTGCCGCCGCTCTTGTTGCCGTGCTCATCGCGGCGCCCGCCCTGGCGCAGACCGCCGGCGGCTATAACGCCAGCATCGCCGCCGTGGTGAACGGGCAGGTGATCACCAACCAGGATGTGGCCGCGCGGGCGCGGCTGCTGGCGCTCTCCACCGGGATGCAGCCGACTCCTGATGTGCTGGCTAAGCTTGAGCCGCAGGTGACGTCGCTGCTGATTGATGAGACGCTGAAGCAGCAGGAGATTAACAAGCTAGGGGTGAGCGTGCCGCTTAGCGATATTACCGGTGCGATCAGCCGGATTGAACAGGGCAACGGCTTGCCGCCGGGCGGGCTGCAAATGAAGCTGGAAGCGGCGGGCGTGCCGTTTGATACGCTGGTGGCGCAGATCCGTACCGAGCTGGGCTGGCAGACGGTGCTGCACCAGGTGCTTGGGCCAGGGTTGCAGCCGACGCCGGGCGACCTGAACGCGCAGAAAACCGCGCTGAAGGCGGAGATCGGCAGCACACAATATCATATCGCGGAAATCTTCGTGCCTGTGTCCGGTCCGGAGGATGATGCCGCGGCGCGGAATTTCGCCAGCTCGGTGATCGCGCGGCTGCGCACCGGCGCGCCGTTTCCGGTGATCGCGGCGCAGTTCAGCCAGGCGCAGACCGCGTTGCAGGGTGGGGATATGGGCTTTGTCAACCTGGGCGAGTTGGACCCGGCGGTGGCGCAGGTTGTATCCACCATGCCGGTGGGGGCGATTAGCAATCCGGTCCGGGTGCCGGGGGGCTATGATATCGTGCAATTGCTGGCGACCCATAACGTGGGCACCGAGAAGCAGACGATCCTCTCCATCCGCCAGGCTTTTGCGCAGTATCCGCAGCCGATCACCAATGGGCAGGTGGGCCCGGTGCAGGCAGCGGTGATCAACAAGCTGTTGCAGGCGGCTCATGCCGCGCATTCCTGCCCGGATATGGAGGCGGTGAACGCGGCGTTTGGCAATGTGCGCCCGTCCGATCCCGGCCCGGTTAACCTTGCCACGGTGACACCGCCGGCGTTCCAGACACTGCTGGGCAATCTGGCCATTGGGCAGGTGAGCCAGCCGCTGGTGGCCGCTGATGGCGTATCGGTGGTGATGATTTGTAGCCGGCAGAGCCAGGCCGCCACCCTGCCTTCGGATGATGCGATCGCGCAGATGATCGTGGAGCACCGGGTGGAGCTGGAATCCCAGCAGCTGCTTGATGTGC
Organism: Acidocella sp.; assembly: GCF_028687955.1. GTDB lineage: Bacteria > Pseudomonadota > Alphaproteobacteria > Acetobacterales > Acetobacteraceae > Acidocella. The sequence goes on along the minus strand of NZ_JAQTZC010000007.1, from coordinate 1,752 downwards.
TGCATCACCGCGCGGTGATTATCCGGCAGTAATACCAGTCAGCCTTAAGGCTGACCGGTATGCGCGCGGGGCTGGTATAAGCGGGCTGGCTTGCGGCCAGAGCGCGATCGTTTGAGGTTCGCTCATCCGAGCGAGCCGAAGGCGTGAATCGCCCTCGGAGAAAAAGCTAGAGCGCGCTTTGGGTCAGGCTGTTCAAGTAGGAGGCGATGACCTTGATATCGGGATCGAGCGCGACGACGGCGACGTAGCCGTCGGGCCGGACCAGCCAGATGCAGCCGTAGCTGACCGGCGGGCGTACCGCTGGTTCCAGCAGGTCCGGGTAGGTTTCCAGCAGTTCGTTGACCTCGACGCTGAGGTTGGCACAGAGGGCGAAGCGCGGGCTGCTGCCGGCGCCGAAGGGAGCTTCGCCTTCGCGGGGGGGCATGCGCTCGCCGGGGCCGGGGCTGGGGAAGGAGCGGTCGTCGGAGCCGTTCAGGGGGCTGTGTTCATAGCCCATGGAGACTTCAGAGAATGTGTCGGCGACGGCGCGCCGCGCGGGGGCCAGGCCGAAGAGGACGCTGCCGAAGGCGTTGCGGGTGATTTGCGCCATCGGATTTTTTAACACGGAGATGGCGGTGAGGCGGCTGACATTCACGAACACCTGATCGGTCGCGGCGTGGCGTTCGGCGTTGTAGCTCTCCAGCAGGCGTTGCGGGCCGCAGGTGCCGCGGGTGACCAGGGCGAGCTTCCAGGCCAGGTTGATGGCATCATGGATGCCCATGTTCATGCCCTGGCCGCCGGCCGGGTTGTGCAGATGGGCGGCGTCTCCGGCCAGGAAGATGCGGCCCTGGCGGTATGCGCGGACGTTGCGCTCGTTGATGTGGAAAGCTGAAAGAGCAATGGGGGCCGAGAGCGTGATGTTGCCGGGGCCGCGTTGGTCAACGATGCGCTGAATATCCTCCAGCGAGGGGGAAGCGGGGGATTGGCTGCCGGTTACCGGAAGGTCGGCGATGATGCGGTACAGCCCATCGGCGCGGGGGAAGAAGCCGAGGTAGCCATCTTCATGCCAGAAGGAGATCAGCTCCGTTGAGGGAAAATTCAGGCCGGAGAGGCGGACATCCGCCAGCAGCCAGCCGCTTTTTTGTTCATGACCGGTGAAGGGCACGCCCAGCGCCTCACGGACTTTGCTGTTGCCGCCGTCGCAGCCGATGAGCCATTGGCTTGTAACGACTTCCTCGGCACCGCCGGTATGGCGCAACAGAGAGCTGACATTGGTGGCGGTTTCGGTGAAGGAGAGCAGCTCGGTCCCGCGCTCGACCTTGACGCCGAAGCTGGCCAGATGCGCCTCCAGCAGGCGTTCTGTCTCCGCCTGCGGCTGGGCCAGCGCATAGGGGTGCGGGCTGTTCACCTGTGAGAAATCAACACGGCCCAGGGGTTTGTTGCCGGCGATGATGCTGCCGGCGGTCACCTTATGGCCGGTGGCGGCGAGCGTGGCGCCGCAGCCGGAACGATCGAGGAGTTCCAGCGTGCGGCTCCACAAAAACAGGGCTTTTGGTTCATCCGCGCCGTGGGTGGTTTTTTCCACGATCCGGACCTTGATACCGTAACGGGCGAGTTCGGCGGCCGCGACGAGGCCGACGGGGCCCGCACCTGCGATGATGACATCTGTGTTCATGATAGCTCCCTGACCGCTGGCGCGATCGTTGTGTTTATTTTAGTGCCGTTTGGGCGCGTTGAGGATGTTCCAGAACAATGCGGGCGCGTGCACTAAAA
>NZ_JAQTZC010000074.1 GCF_028687955.1 Acidocella sp. | reverse complement strand
CTGGTATCAGACGTGCAGGCCGGGCGCCTCGTGGCCGGTGCGCGCGACGTATTCCGCGTAGCCGCCGTCATATTGGTGGATGCCCTCGGGGGTGAGTTCCAGCACCCGGTTGGAGAGGGCGGCAAGGAAGTGCCGGTCATGCGAGACGAACAGCATCGTGCCCTCATACTGCGCAAGGGCGGTGATGAGCATTTCCTTCGTGGCGAGGTCCAGATGGTTGGTGGGTTCGTCCAGCACCAGGAAGTTCGGCGGGTCGAACAGCATCAGCGCCATCACCAGCCGCGCCTTCTCGCCGCCCGAGAGCACGCGGCAGCGTTTTTCCACCTCGTCGCCCGAGAAGCCGAAGGCGCCCGCGAGCGTGCGTAAGCTCCCCTGGCCGGCGTGGGGGAAGGTTGCGTCCAGTGTTTCGAACACGGTGGCGCCGCCGTCCAGCAGATCCATGGCGTGCTGGGCAAAATAGCCCATTTTCACGCTGCCGCCCAGGGTGACGGAGCCAGAATCGGGCGCGGTGGTGCCCGCCACCAGCTTGAGCAGCGTGGATTTGCCAGCACCGTTCACGCCGAGAACGCAACAGCGCTCCTTGCGCCGGATGAGTAGGTCCAGCCCCTCATAGATCACCTTGTTGCCGTAACGTTTATCCACGCCACGGAAATTCGCCACATCCTCGCCGGAGCGCGGGGCTGGCTTGAAGTCAAACGCCACGGCTTGGCGGCGTTTGGGCGGCTCGACGCGGTCTATCTTCTCCAGCTTCTTCACCCGGCTCTGCACCTGGGCGGCGTGCGAGGCGCGGGCCTTGAAGCGTTCGATGAAGGCGACCTCCTTGGCCAGCATCGCCTGCTGGCGCTCGAACTGGGCCTGCTGCTGCTTTTCGTTGAGCGCGCTCTGGCGGGCGTAGAACTCATAATCGCCGGAGAAGCTGGTGAGGTTTCCGGCGTCGATCTCGATGACCTTGTTGATGACGCGGTTCATGAATTCGCGGTCGTGGGAGGTCATCAGCAGGGCGCCGTCATAGCCGGCGAGAAATTGCTCCAGCCAGATCAGGCTTTCAAGGTCGAGATGGTTGGAAGGTTCGTCAAGCAGCATGACATCGGGGCGCATGAGCAGGATGCGGCCCAGGGCGACGCGCATCTTCCAGCCACCGGAGAGCTTGCCTGCGTCGCCGTCCATCATCTCCTGGCTGAAGCCCAAGCCGTCCAGCACCTCGCGCGCGCGGCCCTCCAGCGCGTAGCCGCCCAGCTCCTCGAAACGCGACTGCACCTCGCCGAAGCGTTCGATGATGGTGTCCAGATGGTCAAACTGAGCGGGATCGGCCATCGCGGCTTCCAGCTGCGCCAGCTCCACCCCGATCTCACTGACCGGGCCAGCGCCCGTCATCACCTCGGCAACGGCGCTGCGGCCGGCCATTTCGCCCACATCCTGGCTGAAGTAGCCGATGGTGATGCCGCGATCGACCAGGACGAGGCCTTCATCGGGCGCCTCCTGCCCGGTGATCATACGAAACAGCGTGGTCTTGCCAGCGCCGTTAAGGCCGACGAGACCGATCTTCTCGCCTTTCTGCAAGGCGGCTGATGCCTCGATGAAGATGAGGCGGCTGCCGTTCTGCTTGCTGATGTTGTCAAGGCGAATCATGAAGTCCTCGGCGGTGGTGCGCTGCTCTGGCTCTTAGAGGCAAGAGTGCAGGGCCGCAAACCGCCGGGGGATTTGTGGCTTATCGGTTAAATCAATTCTGGTGACGAATAAAATCAATTTCCTAAATGATGGAAGAGGGCTTAGATAGGGGACCGTTAACATCAATCCGCAGGAGCGAATAAAATATGTCGTTGATCAATACCGCTGTTAAACCGTTCTCGGCCCAGGCCTTCAAGAGTGGCAAGTTCGTGCCGGTGAGCGAGGCCGATCTCAAGGGCAAGTGGTCCGTGGTGTTCTTCTACCCGGCGGATTTCACCTTTGTCTGCCCAACTGAGCTTGAGGACCTCGCCAACAACTATGCCGCGTTCCAGAAGCTGGGCGTTGAGATTTTCGCGGTTTCCACCGACACGCATTTCTCCCACAAGGCCTGGCACGATACCTCCGAGGCCGTGAAGAAGATCGGCTACTTCATGGTTGGTGATCCGACGCACGCCATCTGCCGCAATTTCGAGGTGCTGATCGAGGATGCCGGCCTGGCGGATCGCGGCACCTTCGTGGTCGATCCGCAGGGCGTGATCCAGATTGTCGAGATCAATGCCGGGGGCATTGGCCGCGATGCCAGCGAGCTGCTGCGCAAGGTGAAGGCCGCGCAGTATGTCGCCGCGCACCCTGGCGAGGTTTGCCCGGCGCATTGGCATGAGGGCGATGCGACGCTGGCGCCTTCGCTTGATCTGGTTGGCAAGATCTGAGCCATACCGGCATCTCCACCGCCGCGATCCGGCGGTGGAGACCCTACAGAGCCTGAAGCAAGCCTCCCCACACCGCCGGATACGCCGGCCCCGCGGGTAGAGTCGCTGAATTTTTCCATTGGAGCGGTTTTATGTTGGACGACAGCCTTAAAGGCCAGTTGAAGGCTTATCTTGAGCGCGTCACGATGCCGATTGAGCTGGTGGCGGCGCTTGATGATGGCGCCAGATCTCAGGAGATGTTGGGTCTGTTGCGGGATGTGGCGGCGCAATCTGACAAGATCACCCTGCGGCTCGACGGGCAGGATGCGCGGGTGCCTTCGTTTGCGATCAACCGCGTGGGCGGCGATGTGGGCGTGCGCTTCGCCGGGCTGCCAATGGGGCATGAATTCACCTCGCTGGTACTGGCGCTGTTGCAGGTGGGAGGCCACCCGCCGAAAATAGCGCCGGAGGTGATCGAACAGATCAGGGCGCTACCGGGCGATTATCATTTCGAGACGTATTTTTCGCAATCGTGCCAGCTGTGCCCGGACGTGGTGCAGGCGCTCAACCTGCTCAGCGTCATCAATCCGCGCATCACCCATGTCGCGATTGACGGGGCGTTGTTCCAGGCCGAGGTGGAGGCGCGCAAGGTGATGGCGGTGCCCACCGTTCTGCTGAACGGCGCAGAGTTCAGCCAGGGGCGGATCACGCTGGAGGAAATTCTCGCCAAGCTGGATACCGGCGCGGCCGAGCGGGAAACCGCGGCGCTTGCGGCGCGCGCGGCGTATGATGTGCTGATTGTGGGCGGCGGCCCGGCAGGGGCGGCGGCGGCGGTTTATGCGGCGCGCAAGGGCATCCGCACCGGGGTGCTGGCCGAGCGCTTCGGCGGTCAGGTGCTCGATACCATGGCGATCGAGAATTTCATCTCCGTGCCGCATACCGAAGGGCCGAAATTCGCCGCCGCGCTGGAGGAGCATGTGCGCGGCTATGGGGTGGATATTATCAACCTGCAACGCGCCACCAGCATCACCCCGGCGGCGGCGCCGGGCGGGTTGATCGGCGTGCAATTGGCCAGCGGCGCTGCATTGCAGACGCGCGCGCTCATCCTTTCGCCAGGCGCGCGCTGGCGGCAGATGAACGTGCCTGGCGAGGATGAATACCGCAACAAGGGCGTGGCCTATTGCCCGCATTGCGATGGCCCGTTGTTCAAGGGCAAGCGCGTGGCGGTGATCGGCGGCGGCAACTCCGGGGTGGAGGCGGCGATCGACCTGGCGGGCATCGTCGATCATGTCACCCTGATCGAGTTCGACGCCCAGCTGCGCGCCGATGCCGTGTTGCAGCGCAAGCTCGCCAGCCTGGCCAACACAACGGTCATCACCTCCGCGCTCAGCACCGAGGTGCATGGCGATGGCAACAAGGTTATCGGCCTGAGCTACAAGGACCGGGTGAGCGAGGCGATGCACCGGCTCGATCTGGATGGCATCTTCGTGCAGATCGGCCTGGTTCCCAACACCGAATGGCTGAAGGGCACGGTGGCGCTCTCGCCGCGCGGCGAGATCGAGGTGGATGCGCGCGGCGAGACCTCGGTGCCGGGGGTATTCGCGGCCGGGGATGCCACAACGGCGCCATATAAGCAGATTGTCATCGCGGCGGGGGATGGGGCGAAGGCGGCGCTTTCGGCGTTTGATTACCTGATTCGCCAGGCTCCCGCGGCATGAAAGCCTGACCGGGGGAATCGATGGTCTATCTCCCCACGCCGCAGCAGCTGCGCTATCTGGTCACTTTGGCGGAGACCGGGCATTTCAGCCGCGCGGCGGCGGCGTGCGCGGTGTCGCAATCGACGCTTTCGGCGGGGATTCTGGCGCTGGAGCGTCAGTTGGATGCGGCGATCCTCGACCGCAACGCGACCAAGCATGCGGTCTTCACGCCGCTGGGGCTGGAGCTGGTGGCCAAGGCGCGCACCGCGCTGGGCGCGCTGGTGGCGCTGGCGGAAGCCTCGGATGCCGCGCGCGCGCCGATGACCGGGCCGCTGCGCCTGGGGATCATCCCCACCATCGGGCCGTTTCTGCTCCCCCGGCTGATGCCCGCGCTGCGTGAGGCTTATCCGGGGCTGAAGCTGTTCCTGCGCGAGGACCAGACAGAGCGGCTGCTCAACCAACTTGAGGGCGGGCATCTTGACGTGCTGGTGCTGGCGGAGCCTTGCCTCTGCGGCGGGGCGGAGACGCTGGCGGTGCAGCGCGATGAGCTTCTGGTCGCCCTGCCCAAGGGCCACCCGCTGGCCGCGCGCGAGAGCGTGGCCATAGCGGCGCTGGCGGCGGAGCCGTTTCTGCTGCTGGAGGAAGGCCATTGCCTGCGTGACCAGGTGCTGAACACCTGCGGCGGGGAGGTTGGGCGCAGCACCGAGTTCGCGGCGACCTCGCTGCACACACTCATCCAGATGGTTGCCGGCGGGCTGGGGCTGACTTTGGTGCCGCGCCTGGCGGTGATGGCCGGGATCACCGAAGGGGCGGATGTTGAGCTGCGGCGGCTGGAGGGGGCGGGTGGCTGGCGCAGCCTGGCGCTGGCATGGCGCCCCAACAGCCCGCACGCGGCGGAATACCGGGCGCTGGCGCCGCTGATCGTTTCCGCCTGCGCGTGAGGGTGGTGAGGCCGCGTATTGGCCAATGGGCCTGGACGTGGCAACCTCACGCAATGCGGCGCTGCAAACCTCTTTGGTTGGCCGTCATGGCGGTTTTTATCGGGCGGGCGGCGCTGGCCGCTGATCCGGTGAGTTATACGGTCAATTTCGTTCCCAGCGGGGATGGCGCGCTGGACGGGCTGTTACGGCAGAGTTCGGCACTCGTCGCGGTGCAGAAAAAACTCCCTGCCGGGCCGTTCGCGCTCATCGGGCGGGCGCGCGGGGATGCGCGGAAATTCGCCGTGGTGCTGCACAGCCTGGGCTATGATGGCGGGAGCGTGGAGATTACCATCGGCGGTGATGCCCTGGGTGATCCGGCGTTGCTGGATATGCTGAACGCGCTGCCGCAGGGCCAGGCCGTCGCGGTGCGGGTAACGCCGCATCAGGGGGCGCAATTCCGGCTGGGCAAGGTGCAAACCCCTGGCCTGCCGCCGGGGTTTGTGGTGCCGCCCATGGTGAAACCCGGGCAACCCGCGCTGGCGGCGCCGATTCTGGCGGCGGCGCCGGCGTTGCGCGCCGCTCTGCGCAATGCGGGCTATGCCTTTGCCGAGGTGAGCCAGCCCTGGGCCGTGGCGCGGCTTGCCACGCACCGGCTGGATGTTACCTATACCATCACACCCGGGCCGCGCGTGCGCATCGGGCCGGTCAGCTTCGAGGGGCTCGCCCGCACCAACGCGGCGTTTCTGCGCCAGCATATCGCGCTGCGGCCGGGGCAGCCGTTCTCGGATACGTCCCTGGCGCTGGCCCGGGACTCGCTGCTGGGACTGGGTGTTTTTGCCGCGGTGACGCCGGTGCCCGCGGGCAAGGCGGCAGCGGATGGCGAGGTGCCGGTGGTCTTCCGGGTTGTGCCGCAGAAGCGCCACGCGGTGACGCTGAGCGCGCTCTACGCCACCGATACCGGGCTGACGCTGGGCACCTCCTGGGAGGACCGCGATGTATTCACCCATGCTGAGCGGCTGAAATTCACCGCCGCCGGGAACGGGCTGGCCGCCACCGGCACCAGGGCGCCTGGCTACGACCTGAAAGCCGTTTTCGCCAAGCCGGATTTTGCCGCCAGGGGGCAGATGCTCAGCGTTTCGCTGGAGGCGTTGAATGAATCCCTCACCGCCTACAGCCGCAAGGCGCTGCTGGGCGGGGTTGCGCTGTCGCGCCCGCTTGGCGCGCATCTCAGCTTCACCTATGGGCCCCAATTCATAACCGAGCGAGTGCGCCAGCAGGGGGTTAACCGCGATTATGCGCTGGCGCAGCTGCCTGTTACGCTGAGCTATTCCACGGCGGATAATCTCTTGGAGCCCACCAGCGGGGTGAATGCTGCCGCCACGGTGACGCCAACCCTGCCCACGGCGGGTACGGGCAAGCCGTTCATCATCGCGCAGGCGTCAATGGCGGGGTATATTCCCGTGGAGCCCGCCGGGCGCGGGGTGCTGGCGCTGCGCGGCCAGGTTGGAAGCATTCAAGGGGCGGGGGTGTTCCAGGTGCCGCCGGACCAGCGGTTTTACGCGGGCGGTTCGGGTACGGTGCGCGGCTATACGTATCAGACGATCGGGCCGCTGTTTCCCGATGGTGCGCCCGAGGGCGGCCTGGCGATGGATGCGGCGAGCCTGGAGTTTCGCCAGCGGGTGGGCAAGAGTTTTGGCGTGGTGCCGTTTATCGATGCCGGGCAGGTGAATGCCGGCAGCCGGCCGTTTGCAGGCACGTTGCGGGTGGGGGCCGGGCTGGGGCTGCGCTATTACACGAGCATCGGGCCGATCCGGCTGGACCTCGCCTTTCCCTTCACCCGCGTGGCGGGCAGCGGGGCTTTTGCGCTCTATGCCGGTTTTGGTGAGGCGTTCTGATGCGCGGGTGGCGCAGGCTGATGATTCTGCTGGGGGTGGTGGCCGGGCTGGGGCTGCTGGGGCTGGGCGGGGTTTGCATCGGGCTGAATACCGGCGGGGGGCGGCGGGTTGCCGAGCGGGAGATTAACCGGTGGCTGGCGCCGGGGGAGGGAATTTCTGGCCTGTCCGGGCATTTTCCGGCGGATATTAAGCTGGCGGGCCTCACCCTGGCGGACACGGGCGGTGTGTGGCTGAAGGGCCGGGACCTGGAGCTGCGCTGGCAACCAGCCGCGCTGCTGCGCGGGCGGATTGCCGTGACCTCGCTGAGCGCGGCGGCGCTGGATATGGTCCGCCTGCCGGCGGCCGGAAAAAGCAGTGGCGGCGGCGGCCTGGCGGGCAGGCTTTCCGCATGGCGGGTGGATGTGGCCCGGCTGCGCGTGCCGGAACTCAACCTCGGCGCCGCGCTGGCGGGCACGCCAACCACCCTCAACCTCACCGGTTCGGCGCATTGGCGCGGGTTGGCGCGCGGCGGCGTGGCGTTGAAGGCCACGGCGGGGCCAGGCGGGGCGGATTACACACTGGATGCCCGGATGGACCCGCAAACCGTATTTGCCAGGTTGCGGGCGACTGAGCCGGGCGGAGGCCTGCTCGCGCGGCTGGCGGGGCTGCGCGCGCAGGGGCCGCTGCGGCTGGATGCCACGCTGGCCGGTCCGCGCGGCGGCGCGGCGTTGCGTTTTGATGCCGCATTGGGGGCGGCGCGGCTGAGCGGGACCGGCACGCTGCGGCTCAATCCGCGCAGCCCGCGCGCGGATGTGGTGTTTGAGCTCCCAGCGCTGGCGCCCGTGGGCGCGCTGGCCGGGCAGGTCGTGGCGGGAAGCGCCACGGTGCATCTGGTGGCGGCGGCGCGGGATGGCGGCGTTCATCTGGCGCTCTCCGGCGCCACCGTGCTCACCTCCGGACCCTATGGGCTTGCGAAACTCACAGGTCCCGCCGGGAAATTTTCACTCGATGCGGATTTGCGCGGCCGGGTGTTGGAAATCACACGGTTCGATGCTTCTGGCGCGGCATTCCAGCTCTCGGCCAGCGGCCGCATGGCGCCCGATGCGGTGAATTTACAGATGCAGTTCGCCCTGCCCCGGCTGGGCGCGTTTTTCCCCGGGATTTCCGGCAGTGCCGGGGGTACGGGCGGCATCACCGGCGCACCCGGCGATTTTACCGCGCAAGCGGTGCTGACCGGCAATGCCGCCGAGAAGGCCATTCCCTCCGGGCCGTTCAGCCTTACGTTTGAGGCGCGGCATCTGCCACGCTTGCCGCAGGGTACGCTCACCGCCTCAGGCGCGCTGGAAAACGCGCCGCTGACGCTCGACGCCGCTTTTGCGCGTGATGCGAAGGGGGGGATGGTTTTCAGTGTCAGGAAGGCGGCGTGGCGGTCGCTGGAGGCGCGGGCGGATCTTGCCCTGGCCCCCGGCGCGGCGCTGCCCACCGGCACCGCGCAGCTCAGCATCGGACGGCTGGATGATTTCGCGCGCTTCTCGCCGCTGCCGCTCAGCGGCCGGGTGGCGGCGGATTTCTCATATTCGGCGGGCAAGATCCTCAGGCTGAAACTCGACGCGCAAAACCTGGCGGCGCCGCGGAATTTTGGCGCCGTGGATGCTGTGCTCACCGCCGCGGGCCCCGCCGCCGCGCTTGCCGTGCGGGCGCAGGCCAGCACGCGCGCGCTGGGCCCGGCACCGGCGCGGGTGGCGATGGCTGGGGTGGTTGATCTGGCGACGCGCACCGCGACGTTAGCGGCGCTCACCGCCTCCTGGCGGCAGGTGGATGCCGTGCTGCGCGGCCCGGCGGTGATTGTAGCGCGGTCCGGGGTTGTGGCGCGCCATATTGCACTGGGGGTAAACGGCGGGCGGGTTGAGCTGGATGGGATGCTGACGCCCCGGCTGGATGCGCAGTTGAGCGTGCAAAACCTGCCCGCCAGCCTGGCCGGGCTGTTCATGCCGGGGTTGAAAGCCACTGGCACGCTGGCGGGCCGCGCGGCATTGAGCGGCAGTCTGGCGGCGCCGGTGGGGCAGGTCAGCTTCAACGCGCGGGCTATCAAGTTGCAGGCGGGCCCGGGCGCCGCGCTGCCGCCGGTGGATTTAAGCGCCAGCGCCACGGTGATGGACCGCAGCGCGCGCGTGAAGGCGGTGTTGAGCGCGGGGGCGCAGGTGGAGCTTGCCGCCGAGGGGGTGGTGCCGTTCAACGCGGCGGGTGCGATGAATTTGCATGTGGCCGGGCGGGGGGATTTGCGGTTGCTGGACCCGGTGCTGGCGCCGCGCGACGCCATGGTGCGTGGGATGGTAGCGGCGGATATGACGCTGACCGGCACGCCGGACGCGCCTCTAGCCACCGGGAGCGCCACGCTGGCGGATGGCGGCGTTCAGGATATCGACACGGGTCTGAACCTGACACATATGACGGCGCGCGTGCAGGCGGCAGGGCAGATGCTGACGCTGCAAAGTTTTCAGGCCACCGCCGGGGCGGGGCGGATCACCGGCCAGGGCACGGTTGATTTGGGCGGGGCGGGCACGCCGCTCGATTTTACCCTGGATGCGGCCAACGCCAGCCCGATCGCCTCGGATAATCTGAGCGGCAGCGTGGATGCCGCGCTGACCCTGACCGGGGCGCTGCGGGGGCGCCTGCTGCTGGCGGGGCATGTGGATATCAAAAAAGCAGAGATCAATCTTTCGCAGCCGTTGCCGCCGCGTGTCGCTGATTTGCCGATTGTCAACGAGGGGTCGCCGCCGCCGCCCGCGCCGCCGCCACCACCGGATGTCGCGCTTGACCTGCGGGTGAGCGGGCGCAACCAGATTTTTGTGCGGGGCGCGGGTGTTTTCGCGGAGCTGGGCGGAGGGGTGCATATCACCGGCACGCTGGCGTCGCCCAATCCGGAGGGCGGGTTTGAGCTGATCCGCGGTTATGTCTCGCTGACCGGGAAAACCCTGAATTTCACCCAGGGCAGCGTGAGCTTCAACGGCGCCGGGTTCATGCCGGCCCTCGACCTGGAAGCCACCAGCACGGGCAGCGGCAACAGCACCGCCACGTTGATCGTGGGGGGGACGGCGGACAAGCCGGTGATGACGCTACGCAGCGTGCCGCCGTTGCCCGCGGATGAAATTCTGGCGCAACTGCTGTTCGGGCAGAGCACCACGAGCCTCTCGCCGTTCCAGACGGCCTCATTGGCGGCGGCGCTGGCGCAGCTTGCGGGCGTGGGCGGCGGCTTGCCCAATCCCCTCGATTCCGTGCGCGCTGCGCTGGGGCTTAGCCAGCTTTCGCTGAGCAGCAACGCGAGCGGCCCTCCATCGGTGGAGGCGGGCCGCTATGTGGCGCCGGGGGTTTATCTCGGCGCGGCGCAGGCGGCCAATGGCCAGGGCACGCAGGCGACCGTGGAAATCAACCTCACCAAGGGGCTGAAGCTGCAAAGCTCAACCGGCACCAGCCGCACCGGCAACAGCAGCAGCGTGGG
>NZ_JAQTZC010000073.1:1583-10532 GCF_028687955.1 Acidocella sp. | reverse complement strand
GGCGGCCGGAGGTTCTTATCTGGCCAGCAGTTTGAGCCCGACGAGGGCGAGGATGATCCCGAGGCAGGGTTTCATTATGGCGTCAGGGGTGTAGCGGGCGGCATAGCTGCCGATGATGATGCCGGGGATGGAGCCGAGGAGCAGTGAGCCGAGCAGGTGAAAATTCACCGTGCCGAGATACCAGTGCCCGAGGCCTGCGAGCAGGGTGAGGGGGACGGCGTGGGCGATGTCTGAGCCGATGATGCGCACCAGCGGCAGGCGCGGGTAGAGGTAGATGAGGGCGATGGTGCCCAGCGCCCCGGCGCCGACGGAGGAGAGCGAGACCAGGATACCGACGATGAAACCGACGAGGATTGTTCGCCAGGCTGAACTTTCCTGCCTGGTGCCGGGCCAGCGTTTGCTGGCGTGGGTGATGATCCAATCCTTGAGGAGTAGGGAGATGGCGCTGAGCAGAAGGGCGGTGCCCAGCGTGAGGGAGATGAGGTGCGCGACGGTTTTATTGGCGGCGCCGAAATGTGCCAGGGCCAGCAGGGTGAGGATGGTTGCCGGCACGGAGCCGGTGGCCAGGCGGGCGACGATCGTCCAGTTAATGGTTTTGCCGGCACTGTGGATGCTGGTGCCGGCGGCTTTGGTGACCGAGGCGAACAGCAGGTCTGTGCCGACGGCGACCGAGGGGTGCATGCCGAATACCAGGACGAGCAGAGGGGTCATGAGGGAGCCGCCGCCGACGCCGGTCATGCCAACGAGCAGCCCCACGAGCAGGCCGGAGAGTGCATAGCCGGGCTGAATGGCTAGATTCTCTATAAGCATCATAGAGTGATTCTACTTGGCTTCAACCCGTCATGCAAGCTACATAAATGAGACGGGGTCTACATCAACATCAATCCGGCTGGATTTATGGATATCGGTTTGCGCCAGCCAGTCGCGCAGCAGGGGCTGGACCGGGATGTGCTTCGCGGTTTTTAGCAGCAGGCGGCGGCGGAAGCGGCCGCGCAGCAGGGCGTAAGGCGCCGGGGCGGGGCCAAGCACCTCGATCCCCGGACCGTGCGGGGCGGTGCGGGCCAGGGCGCGGGCGGTCTGGTCGGCCAGTTTTTCGTCGGTGGCGCTGATGATGAGGGCGGCGAGCCGTCCATAAGGCGGCCAATGGCCTGGGCGGCGCGCGGCGGCCTCCTGGGCGTAGAAATCCGGCAGGTTGCCCGAGATGAGCGCCGCGATGACCGGGTGTTCGGGCGAGAAGCTTTGCAACAGCACGGTGCCGGGGGCTTGGGCGCGCCCGGCGCGGCCGGCGACCTGGTGGAGCATCTGCACCGTGCGCTCGCCCGCGCGCAGATCGCCGCCCGCGAGGCCGAGGTCGGCATCGACCACGCCGACCAGCGTGAGGTGCGGGAAGTGCCAGCCTTTGGCGACCATCTGCGTGCCGATGATGATGTCCGCGCCGCGCTCGGTGATGGTGGCTGCGGCCTCGGCGGCCTGTTTGGGGCTGGTGATGATGTCCGATGCCATGACCAGGGTGCGCGCGACGGGGAAGAGCGCGGCCACCTCCTCGGCGATGCGCTCAACCCCGGGGCCGATGGGCACGAAACTGGCCTCGGCCGCGCAGGCGGGGCATGTTTCAGGGATGGCGGCGCTGTGGCCGCAATGATGGCAGATGAGGCGCGAATGGCTGCGGTGCTCGACCAGCCAGGCGGTGCAATTGGGGCAGGAGATGCGGTGGCCGCAGCGGCGGCAGAGGGTGAGCGGGGCATAGCCGCGGCGGTTGAGGAAAAGCATGGCCTGCTCGCCGCGCGCCAGGGTCTCGCGCACCGCCTCCACCAATACGGGGGAGAGGAATTTGCCGCGCTCGGGCGGGCTGGCGCGCAGATCAACCGATTTTACCTGCGGCAGCACCGCGCCGCCGTGGCGTGAGGGGAGGTCCAGCCGGGTGTAGCGGCCCGAGGCTGCGTTCTCCACGCTCTCCAGGCTCGGCGTGGCGCTGACCAGCACGCAGGGCGCGGCGGAGAGGCGTGCGCGCACCACCGCCATGTCGCGCGCGTTGTACATCACGCCGTCCTCCTGTTTGAAGGCGCTCTCGTGTTCTTCGTCCACCACGATCAGCCCCAGGTCGGGGAAGGGCAGGAACAGCGCCGAGCGGGCGCCGACGACGACATTGGCGCGGCCCTCGGCCACGGCGCGGAAGGTCTCGCGGCGGGCGGCCGGGGTGAGCTCGGAATGCCAGACGGCGGGGGCGGCGGCGAAGCGTTGTTGGAAGCGTTGCAGGAACTGCACGGAGAGGGCGATTTCCGGCAGCAGCACCAGCGCTTGGCGGTTCTCGCGCAGGGCCTGGGCCACGGCTTCCAGATAGACCTCGGTTTTGCCGGAGCCGGTGACGCCGTCCAGCAGGGTGACGCTGAATTTCTGGTGCGTTACCGAATCGCGCAGGGCGGCGGCGGCGGCGGCCTGGGCGGCGGAGAGGATGGGGCCGGGGTGCGCCGGGTCGGCGCCGCCAAAGGTGAACGCCTTGCCGCGTTTCGGCGGCGCGGTGAGCAGGCTCTCCTTCAGGGCCAGGGCCAGGACCTCGCCGCGCGGGGAGAGCGTGTAGGCGGCGACCCAATCTACGAAGTCCATCAAGGGTTTGGGCAGCGGCGGGCGGGCAAGGATTTCAGCGATGGGTCTGGTTTTTACCCCCTGGTCAGGCGGATGTGACCATACCGCGCCCACGGCCATGCGCGCACCCAGGGGCACGCGCACCAGCGTGCCGGGCGGCAGTGCTTGCGCCGCCGCGTAGGTAAAGGGCGTTTCAAACGGGTAGGGGAGCAAAACGCTGACGCGGTTGCTTAGACTTGGGGGCTCCATGCTATACGCTTTGCACCAGACTCCACACACCGGAAAGTGACCCATGAAATTCTTCGTCGATACCGCTGAGATCTCCGAAATCCGCGAACTGGCCGCCACCGGCCTGCTTGATGGCGTGACGACGAATCCGTCGCTCATTGCCAAATCCGGCCGCAACATACTGGAGGTGATTGCGGAGATTTGCGCGGTTGTCTCCGGCCCGGTGAGCGCCGAGGTAGCCGCCACCGAATATACGCAGATGCTGAAAGAGGCGGCGGTGCTGCGCAAGATCGCCCCGAATGTGACGATTAAGGTGCCGTTGACCCAGGACGGGCTGCGCGCGTGCCATACGCTCAGCCAGGAAGGCGTGATGGTGAACGTGACCTTGTGCTTCTCGGCCGCGCAGGCGCTGCTGGCGGCCAAGGCGGGGGCCGCGTTCATTTCGCCGTTTGTCGGCCGGCTGGATGACATCGGCCAGAACGGCATGGATCTGATCGCCGATATTGTGCAGATTTACGCCAACTACCCGAATATCAAGACCGAAGTGCTGGTCGCCTCCATTCGTAACCCGATCCATCTGATCGACGCGGCGAAAATGGGCGCCGATGTGGCGACGATTCCGCCCAGCGTGATTAAGCAGCTTTACACCCATCCGCTGACCGACAAGGGGCTGGCCGGGTTCATGGCCGATTGGGCGAAGACCGGGCAGAGCATTGCCTGAAGGTTTATCCGGGGAATTTTTGAGCTGGCTCGGCGCGGAACGCCGGGCCGCCGGAAAGACCCTGGAGACCTATGGGCGGGATGTGCTCGCCTTTCTGGAGTTTTGCGCCACCCATGTGGGGGGCGTGGCTGATGTGGAGATGCTGCAAAGCCTGCGCGCGGCGGATTTCAGGGCCTGGATCGCCGCCGGTGCCGCGGCGGGGGCGGGCAATGCGACGCGGGCGCGCAAACTCTCCGCGATCAGGACATTTTTCAGGTTTTTGAAGCAGCGGCACGGGGTGGATGGCGCGGCGCTTGCGCTGATCTCGCGCCCGCGCCCCAAACGCCCCTTGCCAAAGGCGCTAAGCCCGGATGACGCCAAGGCGGTGGCGCAGGATATCGGCGAGGCGAGCGATAGCGCGATGGTGCAGGCGCGCGATATGGCGCTGATGATGCTGCTCTATGGCGCGGGGCTTCGGATTAATGAGGCGCTGGCGCTCAATGTGGGGGATTTGCCGCCGGCGGATGATGCGCTGCGCGTGACCGGCAAAGGCAATAAGCAGCGGATTGTGCCCCTGCTGCCCGCCGTGCGCGCGGCGATGGCGGTTTATTTGAAGCTGCACCCGAATCCGGCGCGGGGTGAGCCGCTGTTTGTGGGGGTGCGCGGCGGGCGGCTGAATGCTGGTGTGGTGCAGAAGACACTGCGGGACTTCCGGCGGGCAAACGGCTTGCCCGAACACGCGACGCCGCATGCGCTGCGGCACTCCTTTGCCACACACCTGCTGGCGGGCGGGGCGGATTTGCGCTCGATCCAGGAGTTGCTGGGGCATGCGAGCCTCTCGACGACGCAGCGCTATACGGATGTGGATACGGCGCAGTTGATGGAGGTTTGGCGCAAGGCGCACCCGCGGGCGTGAGATGGGGGCGGCCAAGGATGAGGGATGCGGGTGCTCCACGTGGAGCCCTTTTGAGGTATTGCACATAATACCAGCCCGCCACCAAACCCAGAGAGTCAAGCTCTTGGCGGGCTGGTATGAGATACCAAAAATTGGTGCTGGGGCGGTTTGAAATTCGGCTTTGCGTGGGGAGTGGCATGGCTGGTTTGGAGACCTCGGCAAGAGAAGCGGGCGTTCTTTGCGTCAACGGTAAATTGGCCGCCAAGTGCCTTGAACTCAATCACCAGAATAGCACGGTCGGTGACCAACACCGCATCCATGCGCCGCCCCAGGCGAATCAGCGGATATTCCAGCAGCAACCGCCAGTTGTTAGGCTTGTTGGCCAGCGCTGCACGTAAAGTTTCAATTTCCCAGAACCAGGCACGCAACTGTGCCTCGCGGTTGGTTGGATGCGTCTCAATCGCCCGGAGTGCCAAGCGCTCGACAATGCTTGTTATGTCCTGGGAGAGGAACGTCTCTATTGTACCACCAAGCCCGGGACAAAGTATCTAACCCCGCAATCTTGGCATCAAAGCGGGTATTATGCAACCGATAGTAGAATCCTACCCCTGCTTCCAGGGCAATCCCTCTGCCTTCCAGCCTCCCACATTCCCGCGGTGCCCGCGCGCGTCCTGCGGCCCCTCGAACCCGTCCTTCACATTATACACATGCTTATACCCGGCCGCTTTGGCCGCCTGTGCCGCCGCCATGCTGCGTGCGCCCGAGCGGCAGATGAAGTAGATATGGCCGTCATGCTCCAGCTTCGCCGCCGCCAGGGCTTCCAAAAATTTCGTGTTCTGCTGCATGCTGGGGTACACTTGCCATTGCACCAGCACGGGCTGCTTGCCGGTCTCGGTCAAATCCGGCAAACCGACAAAGCTCCACTCGGCATTTGTCCGCACATCGCACAAAGCTGCATCGGGATTGCTCATTAACGCTTCCCAGACCTGTCGCGGCGCTAAATCTTCGATCATAATGTCCCCCGCAAGTATTGTATGCCGATTACGGCCAGCATAGCGGGGACATTGGGCAATGGAAACAGTCGTGGATGGTTTGATCGGCGCAATCGGCGGCACGCCGCTCATCCGGCTAAGGCGGGCCAGCGCCGCCACGGGCTGCGAAATTCTGGGCAAGGCTGAGTTTCTCAACCCCGGCGGTTCGGTGAAAGACCGGGCCGGTCTCGCCATCATCCGCGCCGCCGAGGCTGACGGCACGCTCAAGCCGGGCGGCACCATCGTCGAGGGTACGGCCGGCAACACCGGCATCGGCCTCACCCTGGTCGCCAACGCGCTGGGGTATAAATGCGTCATCGTCATGCCCGAGACGCAGAGCCGCGAGAAGATTGACTTTCTGCGCATGATCGGCGCGGACCTCCGCCTGGTCCCCGCAAAACCCTTCAAGGACCCCGGAAATTATGTTCATGTTTCGCGCCGCCTGGCCGGGGAGCTGGGTGCCCTCTGGGCCAACCAGTTTGACAATCTGGCCAACCGCGAGGGCCACCGCGCCACCACCGGCGCTGAAATTTGGGCACAGACCGGCGGCAAGGTGGATGCCTTCACCTGCGCCTGCGGCACCGGCGGCACGCTGGCCGGGGTCAGCCTCGCGCTCAAGGCCCGCAACCCGGGCATCCGAATCGTCCTGGCCGACCCTGAAGGCAGCGGCCTCTACGGCTGGGTAAAAAACGGCGATCTCACCATCACGGGCTCCTCCATCACCGAGGGCATCGGCCAGTCCCGCGTGCCGGAAAATCTGGCCGGCATTAAAATTGACAATGCCGAGCGCATCCCCGACCCCGAGGCGCTGGAACAAGTGTTCGACCTGCTGATCCACGAGGGGCTCTCCGTCGGCGGCTCGGCTGGCATCAACGTCGCCGCGGCCATCCGCGTCGCCAAAACCCTTGGCCCGGGTCACACCATCGTCACCATCCTGTGCGACGGCGGGGCGCGTTACCAAAGCAAGCTCTTCAACCCAGAATTCCTGCGCTCCAAAAACCTGCCAGTGCCGGCATGGCTCTAGACTGCGATCGTTTGAGGTTCGCTCTCCTGAGCGAGCCGAAAGCGTGAATCGCCCTCAGACAAATAACCAGAGCCTGATCACACTTAATCAGCAAAGGATGACGGCGTGCCGGGTGCCAGCGGCTCTCCGGCGGCGACATGGGCAATCGCCGCCGTTGCCGCCGCGTCCAGGGGCGAACTGTCCTCATCATGGAAGGCTCGCGACATGGCAAGCAGCAGCGCGGCATCCTCGGGCCGTGCGCGCCGCGTGCTCAGGCTCATCGCAGCCTTGGGCCGGAAAGCCGCTCCTCGGCGGCCTCCAGCGCGGCTTCCACGGCGCCGCGGGTGATGAATCGCATAATGCCGCGCGGCGGTTTGGGGCGCACCCAGAGCGGCTTGGCATTCTTGCCGCCGAGCTGTTTCACGATGGTATCGACATCGCCGAAACCGTCGATGAGGCCAAGGCTGAGCGCCCGCTCGCCCAGCATGTACCCGCCGTCGAATATCTTGCTCTGCTCGGCGGTCAGCCGTGCGCCTCGCTGCGCGCTCACCCAGGATTTGAACATGCCGTGCGCGTCCTCCAGCAATTCGCGGGTGAAGGCTTCGTCCTCCGCGCGCAGGGGGGCGAACATGTCCAACCGGCGCTTATGCTCCCCGGCGGTGAAAATGCGGCGTTCGATGCCGTGGCGGGCGATGAACTGGTCCAGCCCGAACCCGCCGGTGACAACGCCAATGGACCCGACGATGGAGAGCCGGTTGGCGTAGATTTTGGCGCCCGCGCAGGCCAGCCAATAGCCGCCTGAGGCCCCCACATCGCCGATGACGGCGGTGATGGCCACGCCGGTTTCCTTCGCGCGGCGGAGCAGGAACTGGCCGATCAGGTCCGACTGCACCGCCGAGCCGCCGGGGCTCTCAACCGCCAGGATCAGGTTCTTGCTCTTTTTCGCCAGCACGAAGGCGCGCTCGATGGGCGCGGTGTAGGCCTCCAGATTGATGGCACCGGGACGCGGCGCAATGATGCCGCGTAGGGCGAGCACGGGGATTTTCGGTTTTTGCCAGGGGAGTTGCATGCCGCCAGCTTAGCGCACTGCGGCTTTAAGTCTATTCGGCCGCCCTGGGCAGTGCGATCTGGCGCTCCTTCTCCAGTATGTAGTCGCGCGTCAGCGGCACGGCGGCGTGGTTATGCGCGATCTGGATCTGGAAGTTCATGTGGTCTGACAGCCGGAACGAGAGTTCCGAGCCGGAAAGGTAGAACTCGAACATCCGGCAGAAGCGCTCATCATAAAGTGCCGCGATGGTATGGCGGTTGGCGGCGAAACGGCTCCGCCAATGGGCGATGGTTTGCGCGTAATGCAGGCGCAGGATCTCGATATCGGTGCTGATGAGGCCGGATTTCTCCAGCGGGGCCAGCGCCTCGGAGAGGGCCGGGGAGTAGCCGCCGGGAAAAATATATTTGGAGATCCAGCGGTTGGTGGCCCCTGGCCCCGCAAACCGGCCGATGGAATGCAGCAGCGCCACGCCGTCAGGTTTCAGGCAACGGCCGATAGTGTCAAAAAAACTGCGAAAATTCGGGATGCCGACATGTTCGAACATGCCCACGGAGACGATCCGGTCAAACGTCTGGTTCATGTCCCGGTAATCCATCAGCTCGAATTTCACGCGCTCATCAAGCCCGGCGGCGGCGGCGCGGGCGCGGGCCTCGGCCAGTTGTTCCTCAGAGAGGGTGATGCCGGTGACGCGGGCGCCAAAATCGCGCGCCAGGGTGAGCGCCATACCGCCCCAGCCGCAGCCGATGTCCAGCACCGTGAGGCCAGGGCGGTTGAGCAGCAGCTTGGCCGCGATGTGGCGCTTTTTCGCGGCCTGGGCTTCCTCCAGCGTCTCGTCGCCCCGCGCGAAATAGGCGCAGGAATATTGCCGGTCGCGGTCCAGGAAGAGTGAATACAGCCGGCCGTTGAGGTCATAATGGTGCGCCACGTTGCGCCTGGCGCGGCGCGCGTTATTGGCCTGCGAAATGGGGCGTAAAAACCGGCTGATCCGCTCGTTCCAGTTGAGTATGGGCATCGGGTGGCGGGCCAGATTATCGAGCAGCAGCGCCAGAACGTCGTGGATCGTGCCGTCCAATGGGATGATGCTCTCATCCATATAACCTTCGCCCATGGCGAGCCCGGGGTTGAGAACCAACCGGCGCAGTGTGGCGGCACTCATGATTTTAATACCCGCGGCGGGGTTTTTGTCATCCCCGTAGAGATTTTCCGATCCGTCTGGCCAGATAACCCGGAACCGGCCCTGGCGGATGGCGTTAGCGAGAATACGATCCAACAGCTTTTTGAACAGCGAGGTCACGTCCTTCTCCGTTACGGTTAACGGTCAGTTAGTATCCTGCCCCTGAAGTCTGCTACGTCTTGCAGCGGGCGGAAGGGACAAGCAGGCCACTGAAAACAAAACGCTCATGTCCCATGAGGGACGGTGTCTTGATGCCTCGAACCCTAGATCGGGGTACCAGGAAGTAA
>NZ_JAQTZC010000073.1:0-1483 GCF_028687955.1 Acidocella sp. | reverse complement strand
GGCTTACGCGGCGGTGTCTTCCTCGCCAAACAGCGGGCCGAGTTCCGGCTTTTCGTCCGGTTCGGCGGCGATCGTCTCGCCGCGCGCCTGCTTCTCGGCTTCCTCGACGGAGCGTGCCACATTCACCTTCACGTCGATGGAGACTTCCGGGTGCAGCGCAACGCGCACTGCGGAAATCCCGAGCGACTTGATGGGGTGAACCAGCAGCACCTGCGCGCGTTCAATCCCGAGACCCGCAGCGGTGCAGGCGTCGGAGATGTCACGGCTGGAGACGGAGCCATACAGCGCGCCGGCATCGGAGGCCTGACGGATCAGGGTGATGCTCAGGCCCTGCACGCGCTCGGCCACACGCTCGGCCTCGTCGCGGCGTTTGATGTTCTGCGCTTCAAGCTGGGCGCGCTCACGCTCAAAGCGCTCGCGGTTGGCTTTGGTCGCGCGCACGGCCTTGGACTGCGGCAGCAGGAAGTTGCGCGCATAGCCGGGTTTGACCTTGACGATTTCGCCCATCTGGCCGAGTTTTTCGACGCGCTGGAGCAAGATCAGTTCTACTTGTGCCATGTTTCTTGCTCCTCTTAGCTCAGCACATAGGGGAGAAGGGCAAGGAAGCGGGCGCGCTTGATGGCTTTGGCCAGTTCACGCTGCTTCTTGCCGGACACCGCGGTAATGCGCGACGGCACGATCTTGCCGCGCTCGGAGAGGAAGCGCGAGAGCAGCCGCACATCCTTGTAGTCGATCACCGGCGCGCCGGCGCCGGAGAACGGGCAGGATTTCTTCCGGCGGAAGAAGGGCTTGCGGGCGCCAACAGCGGGGCGGCGCAGGCCAGCATCGGGGGTGGTTGCTTCAGACATCAGATTTCCTCCTCAGCGCCGTAATCGTCACGGTCGGCGCGGAACTCGTCACGCGCGCGGAACTCCTCGCGGCCTTCATCGAAGCCGCGCTTGCGGCCGGTCTCGAAGCGTCCGGCGGGCTTGGGCCCACGGAAGCCGCGTTCACGGTCGTCGGACTTGCGCGACAGAATCACGGAGGGTTCCTCGGTGATTTCCTCGATGCGCACGGTCATGAAGCGCAGCACGTCCTCGTTCAGGGTCAGCTGGCGTTCCAGCTCCTTCACGGCGGGGGAGGGCGCATCAAGCCCGAGCAGGATGTAATGGCCCTTGCGGTTTTTCTTAATCCGGTAGGCAAGGCCGCGAAGGCCCCAGTATTCGCGCTTTTTAACAGCGCCGCCATCGGTTTCGAGCTGGGCGGTCACGGCGTCGGCAACGGCGTCGGCCTGTGCCTGCGTGATTTCGCTCCGTGCAATGATCACGGTTTCATATAACGGCATTGTGACTCCCTTCGGCTGGTTTCAGCTCCGGTCCGGGTCTGGACCCCCCAAAATCGGGGCGAGCATTAGCCGGGCGCGATGCCACGCACCCAGCAGGGGAGGGCAGCCTTTGGCATGTTTCCCCGCACGCGGCAAGGGGCTTCGCCGCGTTATGAGCGC
>NZ_JAQTZC010000072.1 GCF_028687955.1 Acidocella sp. | reverse complement strand
ATCGGCGCGAATGCGCTCCAGCACCTTCACGCCCAGTTCCTGATGCGCCATTTCACGGCCCCGGAAGCGCAGGGTCACCTTCACCTTGTCACCCTCGCCGATAAAGCTCTTCATCGCGCGCAGTTTCACTTGGTAATCGTTCTCGTCGATATTCGGGCGGACTTTAACTTCCTTTATCTCGACAACCTTCTGCTTCTTGCGGGCTTCGTTGCGCTTCTTCTGCTGCTCGTACTTAAATTTGCCGTAGTCAAGAATTTTGGCGACCGGCGGTTCGGCGTTCGGGCTGATCTCTACCAGGTCGAGGCCGACGGCAAACGCGCGCGCTATGGCTTCACGGGTGTTCATCACCCCCTGCATTTCGCCGTCCTGGTCGATAAGACGTACCTGCGGAATTCTGATTTCATCGTTGACCCGAGGTCCTTCACGCGAGGGAGGGGCGGGTGGCGCTGGCGGTCTGGCTATGGAAGTCTCCTGTAAGGGTTATGGGACACCGGCTTAGTGCAAAATGGTGAACAAATGCAATCTCCTCCGCCCCATGGCCGGATGATTAACAAAATTTTCGCGACTTTGCCTGGGTTTTGCGCTAGTCTATTGGGACTTGCCGATAATGCCCGGAACACAAGGGCGCCGTCAGGAGGATTTAGAGCATGCATATCCGTAATCCAATGGAGTGGATCGCCGGGCAGATCGAGTCAACCAACGTCGTCGGCAGTGCGACTCCGCAGGAGTACTGGCCGATTGCGAGCAGCACCGAAGTGCCGGTGGTGCGTAAAATCACCATTGCTGACGTGCGGGACGCGCTGCGCAGCGGGCTGGATGATTTCGCCGCGGCGCGCACGGACGTCATCTTTCTCTGCATGATCTACCCGCTCATCGGGGGGCTGATTTCAATGGCCGAAGCACATGGGCGGCTGCTGCCGCTGCTGTTCCCCACGGCGGCAGGGTTCGCGCTGGTCGGGCCGCTGGCGGCGGTCGGGCTGTATGAGATGAGCCGCCAGCGTGAACTCACCGGCAAAATAAGCTGGCTTGATACCTTCAAGGTCGTCCGCTCGCCCTCCATCGGCGCCATCACCGGGCTGGGGCTGCTGCTCGTCGGGCTCTATCTGGCCTGGCTCGCGGTGGCGCAGGTGATTTATGATTTCACCATGGGGCCGATGCCGCCTGCCTCGGCGCGCCTGTTCATCGAGGGCGTCTTCACCACCTCAGCCGGATGGGCCATGATGCTCGCCGGCCTTGCCGCCGGCATCATGTTCGGGATCGGCGCGGTGGCCATCAGCGTCGTCTCTTTTCCCCTGCTGCTGGACCGCCCGGCCGGCTTCTCCACAGCCATGGCCACCTCCGTGCAGGTTTTGCTGCGTAACCCCGGCCCGCTCACCGTCTGGAGTCTCATCGTTGCCGTGAGCCTTTTCATCGGCGCCCTGCCGCTTTTTATCGGGTTGATCGTGGTGTTGCCGGTCCTGGGCCACGCGACCTGGCATTTATACCGCAAGGTGGTGGTGCCGCCCGCTGATATGAGCAAGCTGGCCATGCGGCATGGCGAGGATCTGCAAAAATCCGGCTGATCGTTCAATAATCACCAGGTTTTTTATCTATACGGATACTCTAACGCCAGTGCGCGGGAATCCACACCCAGCGCCCCGCCCGCAGCGCCCAATGCCCCTCCACCCAATGGTCCCAGCCACGCCGGCGCAGCACATAATGTCCGCGCCGCCAACGGTACGTGACGCCGTTCCATACCCAATGCCCTGGCAGCCATACATAAGCGGTGCCAGGCGCCACGGGGATCACCTCGCGCCGCAGCGGCGGCACCGGCCGGTAATAAGGCGGATAGGGCGGCGGCACCTGCGCGCCCGCCCTGCTTGCGCCCAAACCCAGCACCAGCGCCGCGGCGCCCGCGTTTAACAAAGACTTTGCCAAAAACCTGCGCGTCAGCATGCCGCAAATCCTCCTCATTCACGCACCTGTTATACTTGAATTGTAACACATCTATGTGCCGGATGTTTCAGAACGTATGGCTGGAGTGCCTGAAATTAAAGTCAGGCGCGGCTCCGCCCGGCGGTCAGATTTTTTTACCCGCCGTTTGCAGGCGCGCCAGCAAGGCCGGGCTGATGCCCATATTATTCATCAGGCCATCGCTCAACGTGCCGTCATAGCTGCGCTCGATCAGGAACTGACAGAGATCTAACAGCCGCAGCAGCGTGCCCGTGGCCGCCTTGACGCCATCCTTGTCCGCGCAGCACATCCGGCAACGCCCGCGCAGAAGGCTAGTGCCCTCCCCGGAACGCGGCTATGTCAGAATCGCGGTGGCGGCCTTGGCGGCGCGGCTGGCGTCAATGAACAACAGGCCAAGCTTGATCGCCTTGCCCGCGATGGCGCACAACACGGCATCATTGCCGGCATGAATGATGAGCACATGCCCCTGCGCGCCGCTGATCAACACTTGCTCCAGGCTCCCGCAAGAAAGTTCGGCGGCGGTCCGTTCGCCCAACGAGAGCATGGCGGCGACCATGGCGCTGATCCGGTCTTCATCCATACCGGGCGAAAGTGCTGAAGAAATGATCAGCCCGTCGGTGGAAACCAGGGCGGAAGCCTCAATATCGGTGGAACCCCCGATCAGATCCGTCAGAATGGTTCTTATCTGGTCTTCACGCATGAATGCCTCCAAAAGTTGAGCACGCGCCAGAGATTAAAAGCTTTTGGTTTTAGTGCAATACGAACATCCAACGAAATTTTTTAATGAGACAGCGTAATGGCCCGCCAATGGCGGCCACGCCGCAAATGCATTTCATAACTGAAACCATGCAACACAAATATTTGAACAGCCCGGCGCGCCGCCGCCGCGCAGGCGGGCAGTAAATCTGAGTTCTCGTGTATTGTACAACGTATTATACAACGTAACATTGCAGAAACGGCTGCTAAAATTGCTGGTATGACGCATAAAATCTTCCTCCGGCGGGGTGCCTGTCCGGCAATTTTGCGTTATTGTTATGATAACAGCAAACCTGCTGGAGGTGCTCATGCGTGAAGATCAAATAATCGCCATCCTCTCGGCCCTGAATAGCCGCACCGCCGGCGTCCAGGCATCCGCGCTCATCTCCACGGACGGTTTCATCATCGCCTCGGCCTTCGAGGCGGGCATGGATGAAGAGCGCGTCAGCGCCCTCATTGCCGCCACCCTCTCGCTCGGCGAGCGCACCGCGCTGGAACTCACCCGCGGGAATCTGGAACAAGTGATGGTCAGCGGCAGGCAAGGCTCCGTGCTCATCATCCGCGCCGGGCGCGATGCGGTGCTGTGTGCCATCGCCGCCAAATCCACGAAACTTGGCCTGTTGTTGCAGGATGCCCGCGCGGCCGCACAGGATATCCTGGCACATGCCGGCGCATTCACGGAAATTCTGGAAGCCCGGCCCGCCGCGAAAACCGTTGCGCAACCCGCGGCCGGGACCGTTGCGGTGCCAGAACCCATTGCCGAACCCATTGCCGAACCCATTACTGAACCCATTACTGAACCCATTACCGAACCGGAATTCGTGGAAGAACCGCCCCTGGTCCTGGATGAAACATATCTGCTCCACCCCGCTTCCGCGGATGAGCCTGCGCCAGCGGTGGCACACCCGCCGGATGCTTCAACCGCGGATCAGACCCTGCACGTCTTTTGTCAGGATGTCGGCTTCACGGCGCAAGACCAGGCGGTCATCAAATCACTCCGGAGCCTGATGCACCCGCTCCTGCCCTCCCTCACCGAGCGTTTCTACAAAGCCCTGCTGGCTGACCCGAAAATGGCCCCCTACATCCACAACCGGGTCGATATGCTCAAAAAAACCCATCAGGCCTGGCTGGAGAGCCTGTTCGAGGGTGATTACGGACAGGCCTTCGTGCGCCGCCAGCAGGAAATCGGCGAGGCCCATACGCGCGCCAATATTCCTCCGATTTATGTCGCGGCCAGCATGGCCTTCCTGCGGGCTGCAATCCCCTCCCTGCTTACCAGCAACATTCCCAACCCAGCGGATCAAGCGGCGGCCAGCAGCTCCCTGCTGCGGCTGCTCGACCTGTGCCAGTACCTCATAGACCCCAAATATTATCAGGTGCTGATCCGCCTCGGTCAGGCCCAAAAACAGCCCGCTCCACCGTCAAAAAGCGCATTTTCGTTCTGAGACAATCGCTTCGTTCAACCCGCCTCGCCGCCAAATTTGCCTGATTTCGGGAAACCGTTGGGCGGCATCCGGCCCACCTGCGCGCGCACGCCCAGCCATTCGGTCAGTTTCGGTTCCATGCGGATCTTCTCGCCCAGCCGCCAGGTCAGCCCCTCGGCGAGGGTGAACACCTTCACATCGCTCAAACGGCCGTCCTTGTATTTCTGCAACGCCACACCCGCCCCCTTGGGCATCTCAGGCACTTCCACCAGCGGGAACAACAGCAGCTTGCGGTTGCTGCCGATCACCGCCACATGGTCGCCCTTGGCCGGCACGCAGGCCGCCCATTCCTCGCCCGGCCGCAACGCCAGAATCGTCTTGCCCGCCCGCCGCTCGGAGCTAAGCTCCGCCCCCGGCACCACAAACCCGCGCCCGGCGGATGAGGCCACCAGATATTTCCCGTTCACATCCGGCAGGAGAAGCCGCAACACCCCATCCTCATTGGCCAGGTCGATTAACAGCCTTATCGCCTGCCCATCCCCCCGCCCGCGCGGCAGATCCGAGGCTTTGAGCGTATAAACCCGCCCGTTTGTGGCCAGCAGCGCAATCCGGTCAGTTGATTCACAGCGCAGCAGGCAATCGAGCCTGTCGCCTTCCTTGAACTTTAGCTCCGCATCATCGGCCAGATGCCCCTTCTGCGCGCGGATCCAGCCTTTTTGCGAGAGGATCACCGTAATCGCCTCGCGCTCCACCAGCGCCTCGGCCACAATCTCCACCACCGGCGCCGCGGCGCTTATCATGGTGCGGCGCGCTCCCAGGGCGCCCGCGCCAAATGTCTCCCGCACCTCGTTAATCTCGATCACGATCTTGTCCCAGCGCTTGCCCGCGTCGCCCAGCAGCGCCTGCAGGCCCTTCTGCTCCGCGCTCAGCTTTTTGTGCTCGCCGCGGATCTCCTGCTCCTCCAGCCGGCGCAGCGCGCGCAACCGCATGTTCAAAATCGCCTCGGCCTGCGTTTCGCTCAGGCTGAATGCCTTCATCAGAACCGGCCGGGGCTGGTCCTCGGTGCGGATGATGCGGATCACCTCATCCAGGTTGAGATAAACCACCAGATACCCATCCAGAATCTCCAGCCGCCGCGCAATCGCCTCCAGCCGGTGGTTGGAGCGGCGCACCAGCACCTCGTGGCGGTGGTCCAGCCAGCAGCGCAGCAGCGCCTTCAGCCCCATCACGCGCGGCGTGCGCCCATCCTCCAGCACATTCATGTTGAGCGCGAAGCGGGTCTCCAGCGCGGTGGCGCGGAACAGCGATGCCATCAGCATCTCCGCATCCACCGTGCGCGCCTTGGGCTCCAGCACCAGGCGGATATGCTCCGCGCTCTCATCGCGAATATCGCCGAGCAGCGGCAGCTTCTTCTCCTGCAACAGCAGCGCCACCTGCTCTATCAACCGCGATTTCTGCACCTGATACGGAATTTCGGTGACCACGATCACCCATGTGCCGTTCTTCTGCGCCTCCTTGGTCCAGCGCGCGCGGGTACGCAACGAGCCGCGCCCGCTCTCATAGGCCGCCAGCAGCGTCGCCTCGTCCTCCACCAGCTCCCCGCCCGTGGGAAAATCCGGCCCGCGCAGATGTTTCAGCAAATCCTGCGTGCTCGCCTCGGGGTTTTGCACCAGATGCACCGCCGCCGCGCACACCTCCCCGGCGTTATGTGGCGGGATCGATGTCGCCATCCCCACCGCGATCCCCGCCGCGCCATTGGCCAGCAGATTGGGGAACGCGCCGGGCAGCACCACCGGCTCGCTCTCCTCGCCGTCATAGGTCGGGCGGAAATCCACCGCATTCTCGTCAATCCCGCGCAGCAAAAACTCCGCGATCGCGGTGAGCCGCGATTCCGTGTAGCGCATCGCGGCCGCGTTATCGCCGTCGATATTGCCGAAATTCCCCTGCCCCTCGATCAGCGGAAAGCGCGAAGAAAACTCCTGCGCCAGACGCACCAGCGCCTCATAGATCGAGCTGTCCCCATGCGGGTGAAACTTGCCCATCACATCGCCCACCACGCGGGCGCATTTTTTAAAGCCCGAGCGCGGGTCCAGCTTCAGCTGGTGCATCGCATAGATCAACCGCCGGTGCACCGGCTTCAGCCCGTCGCGCGCATCGGGCAGTGAGCGCGACATGATGGTGGACAGCGCATAGGCCAGATACCGCTCCGAGAGCGCATTGCTCAGCGGCGCATCTTCGATATGGCCCGAAACCTCATCCAGCATAATTCTACTCTCCCTCGGCCAGCCGATCAGCGATCAGCTCATAGAGACGCTGGCGCGCCGTTGGAAGAGGGCGGTGGCGCGCCCCGAACACATCACGGGTGAAGAAATGCCCGGTGATGCGCAACCCCGCCAGGCAATCCGCCAGGCTCGCCTCCCCCTCGCCGAGCATGAACTCCGGCAGGGGAAACAGCCGGTCCACCCATTCCCCCGCCTGGCTCAGGCTCACCGCCCGCCCGGTGCGGGGCGAGACATAGGCCAGCCGGTCGTTTCCTCCCGCCTGGGTGGAAAAATCCAGCCCGAACCCCAGCTCGCGCAGCAGCAAAACCTCCCAGCGCACCAGCTCGGGCAGCGGCACCCCCGCAATATCAATCCCCGCCAGCACCCGCGACAGCCCGGCGAATACCGCCGCAGCCGCCTCGCGCTCCGCCAGCGCGCCGGCCGCCAGCGCGCAGGCGGCGTTCAAAACCGCCAGGGAGTCGCGCTCCCCCATCGCCAGCGCCGCGGCGGGGTGCACCATCTCGCCCGTCAGCGTTCCCAGTTGCTCCGCCGTGCGCGCCACCCAACGCGCCGAGAGCATATTGCCTGGCTGCCACATCCCCGCCTTGCTCCGCGCCGCGCCACCCTTGGCCAGCCCGCGCCAGAGCCCTTGCGCGGTCAACACGCTCACCAGCGCATCGCCCTCGCCATAGGCGGCGGTCTCCAGCACAATCGCGGGTTCCTGCCACTCCAGCATTCAGGCCAGCGCCGCCCGCGCCACAGCGGCGTAATAGCGCGCCGCCACGGGGAGAATTTCGTCGTTATAATCATAGGCTTCGTTATGCAGCCCGGCCGAGGCGCCGTTGCCGATCCACGCATAAGCCCCCGGCATCACCTCCAGAAACCGGCCAAAATCCTCGCCCGCCATGCTGGGCTTCAGATCTGCGCGCAAGCTCAGCCCTGCATCAACGGCGGCCTGGGCCGCCAGCGCCGCTTCCGCCGCATGGTTGATGGTGGCCGCCACTTCGCCGGTGATCTCCACCCGCACGGTCAAATCATGCGCCCGCGCAGTATGCTCCGCCACCTCGCGCACACGCGCCTGCAAAAAATGCATCATCTTCGGCGTCAACGCGCGGATCGTCCCGCCCAGCGCCGCCTCAGGCGCAATCAGGTTGTTCGCCTCCCCGGCCTTAAGCGTGCAGGTGGAGATCACCGCTGCCTCCTGCGGGTCCACATTGCGCGCCACGATGGCGTTGAGCGCGATGATCAGATGCGCCACCCCCTGCACCGGGTCGGCGCAGGCATGCGGCATGGCGGCATGGCCCGCGACCCCGCGCAACGTGATGTTGAAACTCGCAGCAGCGGCCATCACCGGCCCGGCATGCACCATCACCACGCCGGCCTCCAGCCCCGGCCAGTTGTGGTAGCCAAATATCCGCTCGCAGGGGAATCGCTCCAGCAGCCCGGCGTCGAGCATCGCCTGCGCGCCGCCAAACCCTTCCTCAGCGGGTTGAAAGATGCACTGCACAGTGCCCGACCAGGTTGTATCCTCCAAAAGCAGCGCCGCCGCGCCGAGCGGCGAGACGGTATGCCCATCATGCCCGCAGGCGTGCATCACACCCTGGTTGCGTGAGCCATAAACCCGTCCCGGCGCCTCCAGGACCGGCAGCGCGTCCATATCCGCCCGCAACCCGGCCGAGCGGTTGGACACCCCGCGCGTGAGCGTCGCCACCACGCCATGCCCGCCGATCCCGGCGATGAACGGAATGCCCATCTCCTCCAGTTTTTCGCAAACAAACGCGGCGGTCTCGCGCTCTTGGCAAGAGATTTCGGGATACGCATGCAAATGATGCCGCCATGCGGCGAGACGCTGGAACAAATCGGATTTCATGGCCGAGACCCTCCTGGCAGCGACTTTATTCTTCTCCCCCGCATCCCGGCGTCAAGCCAAAACAGCGGCCCTTAAAGCTGGACGGCCTGCGTGTAGAGCTGCGGAAACACCAGAACCGGCGCCGCGGAAACAGCCGCGACCACCAGGCTGCTGAACAACAGCAGTCCCAGCGCCTGCAAGCCGCTCAGGCTCAGCCCGGCGCGCATGATGAACCAGTGGTACCAGAGCAGATACAAACCGGCCAAACCCAGCACCCCGATCTCGGCGGGCAGCATGGCGAGGCCAAACTCCATGAGCACCGCCGCCACGAATGCCGCCGCAAAGAGCACCGGCAACAGCATCCAGAACGCCCAGTTCAGCGCCGTGGCGGTGCGCATCCACAGCGCCTCGCGGCCGGTCCACCGGGCAAATTCAAAAACGATCACCGGCAACACCAGCACCGCGCAAATCCGCGAGAACAACCCCAGCAGCGCGAATGCCCACTGCCCGTTCAGCGCGGAAATGCCAGCGCCGACCAGCGGAAACGCGATCAACGGCGCCAGCGAGGCGGTAAAGGCGTCCATCGAGCCGCTGAACTCGTTGATACCGGCTTTCTGCCCGCGCGCGAGCATGAACAGACCGCGCAAAATCATCGGCAAAAATCCTCGATCAGGGTTTGATACACATTCGCCAGCCGGCTCAACGCCGCCACTTCCACAGCCTCATCCGTGCGGTGCATGCTCACCCCCACCAGGCCGAATTCCGCCACCGGGCAATACCGCGCGATAAACCGCGCATCCGATGTTCCGCCGCCGGTGTTGCGCTCAGGCGTCATGCCTGTCACCTTCTCAATTGCGCGTGTCAGCGCCTCGGTATGCGGCCCTGCCTGCGTCAAGAACGCCTCGCCGGAAACCTGCACCTGCAATTGCGCCGCCGGGGCGAACTCAGCCAGAATCCCGCGCAGCCAGGCGGTCAGCCCGGCGCTGTCGTGCATGTTGTTAAAGCGTATGTTCAGCCGCGCGCTCGCCGTGGCGGGGATCACGTTGCTCGCCGCATTGCCCACGTCCACAGATGTCACCTGTAGGCTGGAAGGCTCGAACCACTCATTTCCCGAATCCAGCGCCGCCGCCGTCATCGCGCTCAGCGCCGCGATCAGCCGGTGCACCGGGTTATCCGCCAGATGTGGATACGCCACATGCCCCTGCCGCCCGGTCACGGTGATGCGCGCGTTCATACTGCCCCGCCGGCCGATCTTCACCACATCGCCCAGCACCGCCCGGCTGGTCGGCTCGCCCACCACGCAAAAATCAGGGATCTTGCCGTTCGCCGCCATCCACTCCAGCACGCGCACGGTGCCATCGGTGGCAACGCCCTCCTCATCGCCGGTAATCAGCAGCGAGACATGCCCCGGCGCGCGCGCCGCCGCGGCCACGAAGGCGGCAATCGCCCCCTTCATATCCACAGCACCCCGGCCATAAAGCATCCCGCCCTCGACCACCCCGCCGAACGGATCATGCCGCCAGCCCTCGCCGGGCGGCACCACATCTGTATGCCCGGCGAAGCACAGATGCGCCCCCGCGCCCGGCCGCTCAGCGAACAGATTCTCAATGTCGCCGTAGCGCAGCCGCGTCACCGCAAAGCCCAGCGCCTCCATCTGCGCCGCCAGCAGCCCTTGCGTGCCGCCATCCGCCGGGGTGACGGATTGGCAGCGCAACAGGCTCTGCGCGAAGGCGAGAACGTCCATGCCCCGTACTTACGCGCGCAGCAGATCGTTGATGGAGGTCTTGCTGCGCGTCTGCGCATCCACCCGCTTCACGATCACCGCGCAGGCCAGCCCCGGCCCCGGCGAACCATCCGCCATTGCCCGGCCCGGCAGCGTGCCCGCCACCACCACCGAATACGGCGGCACATAGCCCGAGAACACCTCGCCCGACTCGCGATCGACGATCTTGGTGGAAGCGCCCAGGAACACGCCCATCGAAATCACCGCCCCGCGCCCCACGACCACGCCTTCCGCCACTTCCGAGCGCGCGCCGATGAAACAATCATCCTCGATCACCACCGGCCCCGCCTGCAACGGCTCCAACACGCCGCCAATGCCCACGCCGCCGCTGATATGGCAGTTTTTGCCGACCTGCGCGCAGGACCCCACGGTTGACCAGGTGTCGATCATCGTCCCCTCGTCCACCCGCGCGCCCACATTCACGAAACACGGCATCAGCACCACCCCGGGCGCGATATAGGCCGAGCGGCGCACCACGGCGCCCGGCACCGCGCGCACGCCCGATTCAGCAAACGCCCGCGCATCCCAGCCCGCGAACTTCAGCGGCACCTTGTCGAACACATCCGCGCCGCCAACCCCGCCCATCGGCTTGTTGGCGTTCAGCCGGAAGGAGAGCAGCACCGCCTGCTTGAGCCATTGATGCACCAACCAGCCGTCAGTGCCCGGCTCGGCCACGCGCACCGCGCCCGCATCCAGCAAGCCCAGCACCGCCTCCACCGCATCGCGCTCGGCGCCGGTGGTGGCGGGGGAGAGTTCGCCCCGGCGCTCCCAGGCGCTGGCGATGATCTGTTGCAGCTGGTCGTGCGATGCGGCG
>NZ_JAQTZC010000006.1 GCF_028687955.1 Acidocella sp. | reverse complement strand
GACCTTTGCCTTCGGAGGGCAACGCTCTATCCAGCTGAGCTACGGGTCCGTACTGCGGCGCTTCTATCTGAAAACCTGGCACCCGGCAACGGCAATGGAGTATTTCAACTTTTATTGCCGAATGCTGTCATCTCTTGCGCCAGGCGGATCAGTGGCAGATGGTCTGGCACCGCGAACTGGCTTTCCCGGAGGCTTGCGATTCCCAGCACCTGCACCGCCTTTGCGTCATCACCCGCCTGCAATGGCAGGCCGCGTAAATTTCCGGGCAGCCTGAAGCAGAACCCCTGCGTGGAGACGCCAAAAACATCGCCCTGGCGGATGCTGGTGCCAGGCAGGTTATTCCATGCCACGCGAATGTCGAACGGACGGTCATATAGGCGGTGGCCTGCCGGTGCCGCCGAAATACTCCGCAGCAGCCCCTCGTCCATTCCGGTTTCTTCCACCGCCTCACGGATCGCCGCGTCCAGCGGGTTTTCCATTCCGCCGTCCACATCATCGATAAACCCGTCCGGTAGCGCCAGCAGCCCGGCACCGGGATGATGCAGCCGGGTGATGAGCACCACCTGGCCGAAATCATCAAGCAAAATGGCATCGGCCGCATGGCGCAGATGCAGCGCCACATCTCCTGCGCCGGGCAGGCTCACACGGCCCAGGTCATGCACGGCATGGCTGGGAATGTCCCCAAATCGCCCCGCGATAAAGCGATCGGTGATTTGCCGCTGCAATGCGGCATCCACGATCATATGGTCTCTAACGGCTTCCACAGGCCCCTCCACAACGAACAAGGGGCACCCCATGAGGTGCCCCTTGTTTTCTGTTCAGGCCGCGTCGCCTGAGGCGCGGTCGGCGCGCTTGCGGGCGTTGGGGTCCAGATGTTTCTTGCGCAGGCGCACGGCGCTGGGGGTTACCTCCACCAGCTCATCATCCTCAACATAGGCAATCGCCTGTTCAAGCGTCATCTTGCGGGGCGGCACCAGCAACAGCGCCTCGTCCTTGCCGGCGGCGCGGATGTTGGTGAGCTTCTTTTCGCGGACCGGGTTGATGTCGAGATCGTTCTCGCGCGAATGCTCGCCCAGGATCATGCCGACATAAACCTTCTCGCCAGGGGAGACGAACAGCACGCCGCGGTCCTGCAACGCGAATAGTGAGTACTGCACGGCCTCGCCATCCTCGGAGGAGATGAGCGCGCCATTGCGGCGGCCCTCGATCTTGCCTTTCCAGGGGCCATAGCCCGCGAACAGGCGGTTCATCACGCCGGTGCCGCGCGTGTCGGTGAGGAACTCGCCATGGTAGCCGATCAGTCCGCGCGAGGGGATGCGGAAGGTCAGGCGCTGCTTGCCGCCGCCGGAGGGGCGGATGTCCGAAAGCTCACCCTTGCGGCGGGACATTTTTTCAACGACAGCGCCGGCATAGGGCTCGTCCACGTCGATCAGCACTTCCTCGTATGGCTCCTCGCGTTCGCCGGTCTCTTCGTTGGTGCGGGTCAGCACGCGCGGGCGGCCGATGGTCAGCTCGAAGCCCTCGCGGCGCATCTGCTCGATGAGCACGCCAAGCTGGAGTTCGCCGCGGCCGGAAACCTCGAAGGCGTCGGTCTCTGAGCTGTCCGCCACCATGATGGCAACATTGCCCTCGGCCTCGCGGTATAGCCGGTCGCGGATCTGGCGCGACGTCACCTTCTTGCCTTCGCGCCCGGCCAGCGGGCTGTCATTGATGCGGAAGGTCATGGAGAGGGTCGGCGGGTCGATCGGGGTGGCGGGCAGGGGGCCTGGCAGATCCATCGAGCCGATGGTGTGCGGGATGGTGGCGTCGGTCAGCCCCGCGACGGCGACAATGTCGCCGGCCGAGACTTCGTCCACGGCCACGCGGTCCAGGCCGCGGAAGGAGAGTAGCTTGGTCAGGCGGCCGGTTTCAACCACGGTGCCATCCAGGCGGTAGACCTTCACCGGCATGTTGACGGTGGCGCGGCCCTGCTCCACGCGCCCTGTCAGCACGCGGCCGAGGAAGGTGTCGGACTCCAGGATGGAGGCAACCATGCCAAACGGCGCTTCGGCATCCAGGTTCGGCGCGGGAACATGGGAGAGGATCAACTCGAACAGCGGGGTCAGGCTCTCGCGCGGGTCGGCCAGATCCTTCACAGCCCAGCCCTGGCGGCCGGAGGCGAACAGCATCGGGAAGTCGAGCTGTTCCTCATTGGCGTCTAGCGCGGCGAAGAGGTCGAACATCTCGTTGTGCACATCGTCGGGGCGGGCGTCGCCACGGTCGATCTTGTTGACGACCACAATCGGCTTCAGCCCGCGCGCCAGCGCCTTGCCGAGCACGAATTTGGTCTGTGGCAGCACACCCTCAGCGGCGTCTACCAGGATCACGGCGCCATCCACCATGTTCAAAATACGCTCCACCTCGCCGCCGAAGTCGGCGTGGCCTGGGGTGTCGACAATGTTGATGCGCACGTCATTCCAGACCACCGAGGCCACTTTCGCCAGAATGGTGATGCCGCGCTCCTTTTCGAGGTCGTTGCGGTCGAGCGCGCGCTCGGTCACGGCCTGGTGGGCCGCATAGGCGCCGGACTGCTTGAGAAGCTGGTCGACGAGCGTGGTTTTGCCATGGTCAACGTGTGCGATGATGGCGACATTGCGGATTTTTGGAGCGGACATTTTTGATGGGCCTGACAGTTAGTGCAGTACAGATAGTGCAATGCTTGGGCCGCTGCCTCGTATGAACGGAGCAACGGCCCAAAAATCGCGCGGAAGATTTCCCGCTCCGCATAGCCATATTGCGCCGCAAAAGCGAGGGCTAAAACGCCATTGCAGCGTTGCGGCGGCATGTAACCCAAAAATTAATGGAATTGCGGCATGAAAGCCTCGTCACGAACTAGGCATTTGCCTAAGCATTGGTCTTGATGGGAGGCGAAACCGGCTTGAGAATTTTGTTGTCTGGCATAGGAGCGATGCTGCTGCTGGCCTCTGCCGCGTGGG
Source organism: Acidocella sp. (assembly GCF_028687955.1). Classification (GTDB taxonomy): domain Bacteria; phylum Pseudomonadota; class Alphaproteobacteria; order Acetobacterales; family Acetobacteraceae; genus Acidocella. The sequence continues at coordinate 45,952 of NZ_JAQTZC010000006.1, read as the reverse complement.
CAGATCTGCCGCCGGGGCAGGCTTGCGCCACCGCCGGGCATGCCGCCGAACAGGCCGCCGCTTTGCCGGCCAACCTGCTGGTCTCCATCGGCAAGGTAGAAAGCGGCCACCCCGACCCGTTGACCGGCCGCATCGCCCCCTGGCCCTGGACTGTGAACGCTGACGGCAACGGGCAGTATTTCGCGGACAAAGCCGCGGCTGAAGCCTTTGTCCGGCTGGCCTTATCCTCCGGTGCGCGCGATATCGACGTCGGCTGCTTCCAGATCAGCCTGCAAAACCACCCGGATGCCTTCGCCTCCCTCGATGATGCCTTCGACCCCGTGGAAAACGCCAATTACGCCGCCGGCTTCCTCAACCGCCTGAAAAACCAGACCGGCTCGTGGAACACGGCCATCGCCGATTACCACTCCGCGGAGCCGGACCTGGGTTTGCCCTATCAGCGGCGTGTTCTCGCTGTCTGGCATGGTATCGGCAACGTACCGCCAGGGTTGGACACCCAGCTCTCCACCGCGCTCAATGCGCCGGACCCTTATGTTATCATGATGTCGCCCGCGGCCCGGCGGGTTCATGTCTATACCCTGGACAGCCCACCCGGCGCCGGGCTGCCGCACGGCCTGCCCCGGTTGATCACGCCATAAAAAAGGCCAGAGGATCAACCTCTGGCCTTTTTGCCGGTGTAATACCAGTCAGCCTTAAGGCGGACTGGTATGCGCGCGGGGCTGGTGGGGCGGCCGCGCGCAAAATCAATAGCTTATACCAGCCCGCCACCAAACCCAGAGAGTCAAGCTCTTGGCGGGCCGGTGTAACCGCAGGGATCAGATCTCCAGCAGCAGGCGGCGCGGGTCTTCCAGGCTTTCCTTCACGCGCACCAGGAAGGAGACGGCCTCGCGGCCATCGATGATGCGGTGGTCATAGGAGACGGCCAAGTACATCATCGGGCGGATTACCACTTGCCCGTTCACCGCCACCGGGCGTTCCTGGATTTTATGCATGCCCAAAATAGCCGACTGCGGCGGGTTGATGATCGGCGTGCTCATCAGCGAGCCGTAAACGCCGCCGTTGGTAATGGAGAAGGTGCCGCCGGAGAGCTGCTCCAGTTTCAGCGTGCCCTCCTTGGCGGCCTTGCCGAACCCGGCGATCTCCGCCTCGATCTGCGCGATGGTCTTCTCACCCGCGTCACGGATCACCGGCACCACCAGCCCATTGGCGCCGCCAACGGCGATGCCCATGTGGACGTAGTGCTTGTACACGATGTCATCGCCGTCGATCTCGGCGTTAACCGCGGGAAATTCCGCCAGCGCCGCGACCACGGCCTTCACGAAGAAGCCGTTGAAGCCCAGGCGCACGCCCTTATGCTTCTTCTCGAAGGCTTCCTTGTACTCGCTGCGCAGCGCCATGATCGCGCTCATATCCACCTCGTTGAAGGTGGTGAGCATCGCGGCGGTGTTCTGCGCGTCCTTCAGGCGGCTGGCGATGGTCTTGCGCAACCGGGTCATCTTCACGCGCTCTTCACGCGTGTCGGGCGCGCGGGCGGGCTTGGCCGCGGGCGGGGCGGGCGCCACGGGCGGCTTGTTGACGAACGCCAGCACATCCCCCTTTGAGATGCGGCCGTCCTTGGCGGTGCCGGTGCCGATCTCGGCGGCGGAGATGTGCTTCTCCTCCATCATCTTCGCGGCGGCGGGCAGTGCCGCCACGCCGGGACGCGCCACGGGGCCGGGGGGTGTCTGCGGCGGATGCACGCCGGCGGCGGCGGCGGGCGCGGTTGCAGGGGCAGATTTGGGCTCGATTAGTTTCGCCGCAGGCTTTGCCCCTGCGGCGCCGATCCGGCCCAGCAGCGCGCCGACCTCGACCTCAGCCCCTTCCGGTGCGATGATCTCTTCCAGCGTGCCGGCCTCCGGCGCGTTAACCTCAACGGTCACCTTGTCGGTTTCCAGTTCCACCAGGGGTTCGTCGGCGGCCACTGTGTCCCCGGCTTTTTTCATCCATCGCGCGATGGTTGCGCTGGTAACGCTTTCCCCAAGTGTCGGGACTTTGATGTCGGCGGCCATAACTGCTCCTAATTTGTAGACGCGGGGTCGTTTGGGAGGTGCTGCGAAAGTTTAGACGGATAATGCCTCGTTCACCAGGGCGGCCTGCTCGGCGGCATGGACGCGGGCAAGGCCGGTCGCCGGGCTGGCCGCGGCGGTGCGGCCAACATAGCGCGGCCGCTTGGCGGCGCCTCCGGCGGCAAGCAGCACAGCCTCGATCTTGCGGTCAACGAAGGTCCAGCCGCCGTTGTTCTCAGGCTCTTCCTGGCACCAGACCACCTCAGCCTTGGTGTAGGGCGCCAGCGCCGCCTGCAACTTGCGGGCCGGGAAGGGGTAGAACTGCTCCAGCCGGACGATGGCGACATTCGCGATGCCGCGTTCGCGCCGCTCGGCCAACAGATCGTAATATACCTTGCCGGAGCAGATCACGACACGCTTCACCTGTGCCGGTGCCGCGATTTGGTCGATCTCCGGGATCACATATTTGAAGCCGGAGCCGGTGGTCATATCGCTCAGCGGCGAGATGGCCAGCTTATGCCGCAGCAAGGACTTAGGCGTCATCAGCACCAGCGGCTTGCGGAAGTTGCGTTTGAGCTGGCGGCGCAGCGCATGGAAGTAGTTTGCTGGCGTCGTCAGGTTGCACACCGTCATGTTGCGTTCGGCGCAGAGCTGTAGATAGCGCTCCAGCCGGGCGGAGGAGTGCTCCGGCCCCTGGCCCTCATGCCCGTGCGGCAGCAGCAGCGCGAGGCCGCACATGCGCAGCCACTTCGTCTCGCCAGAGGCCAGGAACTGGTCAATAATGACCTGCGCGCCGTTGGCGAAATCGCCAAACTGCGCTTCCCACAGCACCAGCACGCTGGGGTCCGCCAGGGCGTAGCCGTATTCAAAGCCCAGCACGCCGACCTCTGAGAGGAGTGAGTTGAAGATCTCAATCCGTGCTTGGTCCGTGCTGATATTGTTCAGCGGCGTGTATTCGTTCTGGTTGGTCTGGTCGATCAGCACGGCGTGGCGCTGGCTGAAGGTGCCGCGCTGGCAATCCTCGCCGGAGAGCCGCACGCGGTGGCCGTCGAGCATCAGCGTGCCGAAAGCCAGCGCCTCGCCGGTCGCCCAGTCTATGCCCTCGCCGGTCTCGATCATCTGCCGCTTGGCTTCGAGCTGGCGCAGAATTTTGGAGTTGATGTCAAAATTTTCCGGCGGCGTGGAGATGGCCTTGCCAACCTGGTGCAGTTGCTCCAGCGGCGCGGCGGTGGCCTGTTCCTCCTGCTCGTCCTCCTCGGTGGCTTGGCCCAGGCCCGACCAATGGCCTTCCAGCCAGTCCGCCTTGTTCACCTTGTACGCCTGCGCGCCCTTGTAGGCGTCCTCCAAGGTCTGGTTGTAATTATCCGCAATGGCCTGCGCCTGTTCGGCGCTCACGCTACCTTCGGCCGCCAGGGCGTCGGCATAGAGCGCGCGCGTCGTCTTCAGAGCCTTGATCGCTTTGTACATGATCGGCTGCGTGAACGCCGGTTCCTCGTTCTCGTTATGGCCATGGCGGCGGTAGCAGACGAGGTCGATCACCACATCCACCGCGAATTCCATGCGGAATTCGGTCGCCAGCCGGGCCGCGAACACCACGGCCTCCGGATTGTCACCGTTCACATGCAAAATCGGCGACTGCACGGCCTTGGCAACGTCCGTGCAATACAGGCCGGAGAAAGCATGCGCCGGAACGGTGGTGAAGCCGATCTGGTTGTTGACCACCAGATGCACCGAGCCGCCGACGCGGTAGCCGATCAGCTGGCTCATCGCCAGGGTCTCATACACCACGCCCTGGCCCGCAAAGGCGGCGTCGCCATGCATCAGAATTGCCATCGCGTTGCGGCGGGTGGCATCGCCCATCATGTCCATGCGGGCGCGGATCTTGCCGACCACCACGGGGTCCACCGCTTCGAGATGCGAGGGGTTGGGTTGCAGCGAGAGATGCAACTGGTTGCCGTTGATGTTGATGTCGGTGGAGGTGCCGAGGTGGTACTTCACGTCGCCGGAGCCTTCCACATCCTCAGGCTTGGCGCTGGCGCCGCCGAACTCGCTGAACAATGCGACGAGCGGCTTCTGTACGATGTTGACCAGCGTGTTCAACCGGCCGCGGTGCGGCATGCCGATGGCGATTTCCTTCACCCCGCCCTTGGCGGCCGTCTCGATGATCGTATGCAGCGCCGGAATCGTGCTCTCGCCGCCTTCCAAGCCGAAGCGCTTGGTGCCGACATAGCGGCGCTGGCAGAAGGTCTCGAAACTGTCAGCCTCGGTCAGCTGGCGCAGAATCTTGGTTTTCTCTTCCGGCCCGAATGCGGCGAGCCAGGGTGCGCCCTCAATCCGCTGCTGAATCCAGGATTTTTGCGCCGGGTCCTGGATGTGCATGAACTCGACGCCGATTTCCCCGCAATAGCTGGCGCGCAGGATGGCGAGAATTTCCCGCACCGTCGCGTTGTCATGGCCGAGCACGCCATTGATGAAAATGGGCCGGTCCATGTCCTCGCTGGTGAAGCCATAGGTGGCGGGGTCAAGCTCGGGATGCTGGCGCGGCTGGCGCAGATGCAGCGGGTCGAGCTGCGCTTCCAGATGTCCGCGCACGCGGTAGGCGCGGATGAGCATCAGCGCGCGGATGGAATCCAGCGTCGCGGCGCGGGTGTCGGCGGTGGGCGGCGGGGCGGATTTGGTGGCCTCCGGCACTTCGAAAACCGCGGGGCGCGGCGCCCAGGAAGCGCCCGATGCATCGGTGAGGACCGAGCGCGCCTCATCGTCCAGCGAGGCGAAGAGCACCGCGAAATCCGGGTCCACCGAATGTGGGGCGGAGATCCATTTTGCGTAAAGCTGTGCGATGAACTGGGCATTCGCCCCGTTCATGGCGGTTGCGATGATGTCGACGCCGGCCATGCCAAACCTATCCCTCTATAAAGCGATTCCGTCCCGCTTGTTCCACGCTGCCACACCGCGGCAGCGTCAAGCTCACCCTCCCGCGCGAGAAGGGCGGGTCTGCGAACTCTGCGGGCATATAAGCCACAAGCCCGGCCTGATCTTTATCCGGTTTGGAGGGGCTGGGTTGTTCAACCTGCATGTGTATCAGATTAACCGCCCCGCGCCGTCCGATTTCTTAAAATCCGCCCGTTTCATAATGCGCAAACCCGGCGGAACGCCACGAAAAAGGCTGAACCGCTTGTGCGATTCAGCCTTCAACCAATCAATCACATAGCTGCGGCGCTTATGCCCGCAGCGCCTTCACCATGGTGCTGCCCAGCGCCGCCGGGCTGTCGGCGACAAAAATGCCGGCCTCCTGCATGGCGGCGATTTTCGCCTGGGCGGTATCCTTGCCGCCTGAGATCACCGCGCCAGCATGGCCCATGCGGCGGCCCGGAGGTGCGGTCACCCCTGCGATGAAGCCCACAACCGGCTTCTTGATCTTGTGGTGGGCGAGGAACGCAGCCGCGTCGATCTCGGAAGGGCCGCCGATTTCGCCGATCATGATGATCGCCTGGGTCTCGTCGTCATGCAGGAACAGGTCCAGCACCTCGATGAAATCCATGCCCTTCACCGGGTCACCGCCGATGCCAACGCAGGTGGACTGGCCAAGCCCGGCGGCGGTGGTCTGCGCCACGGCCTCATAGGTCAGCGTGCCGGAGCGCGAGACGATGCCAATTGAGCCGCGCTTGTGGATGTGGCCGGGCATGATGCCGATCTTGCATTCATCCGGGGTGATGACGCCGGGGCAGTTCGGTCCCACGAGGCGCGAGTTGGAGCCGCAAAGCGCGCGCTTCACCTTCACCATGTCGAGCACCGGAATGCCCTCGGTGATGCACACGATCAGCTCGATCCCGGCGTCGATCGCCTCAAGGATGGAATCGGCCGCGAACGGCGGCGGCACATAAATCGCCGAGGCATTGGCGCCGGTCTTGGCGCGCGCTTCGCCCACGGTGTTGAACACCGGCAGGTCGAGATGCTTGTTGCCGCCCTTGCCCGGCGTCACGCCGCCGACAACCTGCGTGCCATACGCCAGCGCTTGCTCGGAGTGGAACGTGCCCTGCGCGCCGGTGAAGCCCTGGGTGATGACTTTGGTGTTTTTATTGACGAGAATGGCCATTACGCGGCTTCCTTCACGGCTTTGACGATTTTTTCAGCAGCATCGGCGAGGTTGTCCGCCGGGATGATCGGCAGGCCGGATTTGGCCATGATATCCTTGCCAAGCTGCACATTGGTGCCTTCCAGGCGCACCACCAGCGGCACGGAGAGCGAAACCTCCCGCGCGGCGGCGATCACGCCCTCGGCGATGACATCGCAGCGCATGATGCCGCCAAAAATGTTGACCAGAATGCCCTCCACGTTCGGGTCCGAGAGAATGATCTTGAACGCCGCCGTCACGCGCTCCTTGGTCGCGCCGCCGCCAACGTCCAAAAAGTTCGCCGGCTCCGCGCCGTAGAGCTTGATGATGTCCATGGTCGCCATCGCCAGCCCGGCGCCGTTCACCATGCAGCCGATGTTCCCGTCCAGCGCCACGTAAGAGAGGCTGTGCTTGTTGGCTTCCAGCTCCTTGGCGTCTTCCTCGGATTCGTCGCGCAGCTTCTCAATCTCGGGATGGCGGTAGAGCGCGTTGTCGTCAAAGCTCACCTTGGCATCCAGCGCGATGATTTCGCCAGCGCCGGTCACCACCAGCGGGTTGATTTCCATGATCGCCGCATCCAGCGCGACGAACGCCTCATAGATCGCGCTCACGAACTTGGTGAACGTGCCGACCTGCTTGCCTTCCAGGCCCAGGCCGAAGGCCAGCTTGCGGGCGTGGAAACCGGAAATCCCGGCGGCTGGGTCAACCGGGGCGCGCAGAATCTTCTCGGGGTGGTGCTCGGCCACTTCCTCGATCTCCATGCCGCCCTCGGTGGAGGCGATGATCACAATCTCGGAGACCGAACGGTCGATCAGCAGGGAGAGATACAGCTCACGCTTGATATCGCAACCAGCTTCCACATAAACGCGGCGCACCAGGCGGCCGCCCGGACCGGTCTGCTTGGTGATCAGCGTGTGGCCGATCATCGCGGCGGCGGCTTCGCGCACTTCGTCAAGCGATTTGGCCAGGCGCACGCCGCCCTTGCCGTTGGGGTCATCCTTGAACTTGCCAGCCCCGCGCCCACCGGCATGGATCTGGGATTTTACCACATACACCGGCCCGGGAAGCTTTTTCGCGGCTTCCACGGCTTCTTCCGGCGTCCAGGCGACATGCCCGCCCAACACTGCGACGCCATAGGCTTTCAGCAGTTCCTTGCCTTGATATTCATGTATATTCATTTGAAGTCGGCCTACCCTGTTTTCTGGAGTTAAAAAGGCGTCGCCGGGGGTGCTACTCCAATCATCAGCCCCCGGCAAGAAGCATTGCTGCGCTGCAGGAGTTTCACGATTGCAGGGGGAAAGCCCGGCGGCATCTCCCCGTTGGTCAAGTCAGATGTGGCAGTTTCAAATATTCCTCGCTCTGCATTTCCTCCAGGCGGGAGGCGGTGCGCTCAAATATCGCAGCGCCTTCGCCGGAACGGTACAAATCATCGGGCCGCGCGGCGGCGGTGGCGTAGAGTTTCACCCGGTGTTCATAGAGCGCGTCGATCAGCGTCACGAAGCGCCGCGCCTCATCGAAATTATCTGGCGATAGCCTGGGAATCCCGTCGATCAGTATGTTGTGATAATGCGTCGCCAGGGCCAGATAATCGCCCGGCCCGAGCGGCACGCCGCAAAGCGCATGGAAGTCGAACCGCGCCGTCTGCGCCCCGGCCAGCGGTACGGCCAGGGTGCGTCCGGTTACGACGATACGCTCCGCCTTTGGCGCCGCCCCGGCGGTGAGTTCACTGAAAATCCGGTCCAACGCCGCGTCCGCCCTTGTGTTGGCTGGTACATACCAGCACGCCAGCCCATGCAGCCGCTCGCGCCGGTAGTCGCGCTCGGCGTCCAGCACCAGCACATCCAGCTTTTTCTTGATCATCGCGATGAACGGCAAAAACGCATCGCGCCCCGGCTTGCCCTTGTATAAGTCATCCGGGAGCGTGTTGGAGGTGGCGACGACCACCACCAGCCGGGCGAACAGCGCCTCGAACAGCCGGCCCAGGATCATCGCGTCCACAATGTCATGCACCTGGAATTCGTCGAAGCAGAGCAAGGTGGCTTCCTCGGCGATCTCATCGGCCAGGGCGGGAATCGGGTCGGCGATGTTGGGATTGCCGCGCTTGATGGCATGGAAGCGCCGGTGTGCGTCCTGCATGAATTCGTGGAAATGGATGCGTTTTTTGCGCGGCACGTCGGCCGCCTCGAAGAACAAATCCATCAGCATGGATTTGCCGCGCCCAACCTCGCCCACGATATACAGCCCGTTGGGATGGTCCTGCACCTCATCCACCTGCTTGCGGTGGAGCAACCGGCCCACCCAGCCGTTGGGTGGCTTCTTCGGATACGGGTTATAGCCGCGTAGCTTCGCCCATAAATCCTGCAGCCGCTCGGCCGCGCTGGCCTGCGCGGGGTCGGAGACGATCATTCCGGCGGCGACGTGGGCGCGGTACGCGGGGATGACGCCGGGAGCGGAGTAGGAGACGCTGGACATGCTAGGCACCCCCGTTACTCCTGGGGCTTGTGCAGCGCAACAACCATAAAGCTTGGTTGCATTGCGCGTGGGGTTAGGCAATAATCCAGTGGCGACGCGCGCAATCATTTGTCATGCGCCTCACGCGCCCGCTGTGCATTGACGCGCGGCCCTGGCTTGAATACGCATTTGCTTATGGATGTTCTCGATTTCGAGGGTTTGCGCGCGGCGCCGGTCGCCGCCAGCCCGTTTCCCCACATCGTGCTGCCGCGTTTCGTGAAGCCGCAGGCGCTGGCCGCCGTGTTCGCGGCCCTGCCGCCGATGAAGGGGCGTGGCAGCTTCCCCATCGGCGCGCTGAAGCTGGGGCCGGCCGCCCGCGCCGCCATTGCGGGGCTGGAGGGTGAAGAGTTCCGCGCCATCATCGCCGGGAAATTCGGGCTGGACCTTAAGAGCGCCCCGTTGATGACCACCCTGCGCGGCAATTCCGGCGCGCAGGACGGCCAGATTCACACCGATTCCACAGCCAAGCGCGTCACCATCCTGCTCTATCTCAATCCCGCCAGCGGCGAGGCCTGGTCCCGCCAGGAAGGCTGCCTGCGCCTGCTGCGCAATGGCACGGATCTGGAAAACTACGCCGCCGAAATTCCCCCGGTGGACGGCACCCTGCTGGTTTTCCCCAACAGCCCCACCGCCTTCCACGGTCACAAACAATTTATCGGCCAGCGCTATGTGGTGCAGATGAACTACATGACCACCAGCGCCAAGGCGAAGGCCGAGATGCGCCGCCACCATCTCTCGGCGTTCATCAAGCGCCTCACCCAGCCGCTTCAGCTTTAAGGGGTCAGGCCGCAGACAAATCTCCGCCCATGGCACCCGCACCGCATCCCCCTCCTGGCGCTGCCTGTCTGCAGGAAATTGAAGCCGCATTAGCTGTTCCGCCGGGACGAAAACCCAGCTACTGTGGGCAAAATGATAAGTGATCTGCCAAATATCCTCACCCTCTCGCGCATCGGCGCTATTCCTTTGCTCGTGCTCTTTGTCGCCATCGGCGCGCCCTGGGCGGATTTTCTGGCCGCCCTGGTGTTTCTCATCGCGGCGGTGACCGATTATCTTGATGGCCGGCTGGCCCGCGAAATGGCCCAGCTGTCGGATTTCGGCCGCATGCTCGATCCGATCGCCGACAAACTGCTGATCGGCGCGACGCTGATGGCGCTGGTCGGCTTTGGCCACCTGCCGGGTTGGGGCATCTACCCCGCCATCGTCATCATGCTGCGCGAAATCCTGGTTAGCGGCTTGCGCGAATATCTGGCCGAGTTACGCATCGGCCTGCCGGTGACGCGCTTGGCCAAATGGAAAACCGGCGTGCAGATGGTGGCGCTCGGCCTGCTGCTGCTGGGGAGCGGCGGCGCGCGGATCATCGGGCTCGGCTGGCTGCCGATGGCCTGGATCGGCGGCACCTTATTGTGGATGGCCGCGGTCCTCACCCTTGTCACCGGCTGGGATTACCTCACCGCCGGGCTGCGCCACGTCAGCGCGCCCCGCTCCGGCGTTTGAACAGGCGCGCATTTCCTCCGGGCGCCGGTTCGGCTAAACACGGGCGCAAGTGCATGGGAGTCATGGTTTTGCGGCATCGTCTGGTTCTGGGTCTGGTATTGTTGTTGTCCGGTTGCGCGAGCGAGCGCCATTTCGCAGCGGATTCCTTGTGGCCGTTCGGCAATCCGAATGCGCCCAGGGTGGCGAGCGAAACCGCCCAGCGTTCCCTGGGCAAAAGCCCCGCTGTCACGCCGATTGCGCCGCAGGCGGGCGATGTCTGGCCCGGCCCGGTGCAACCGATGCCGACGTTGAGTGACATCCAGAAAAACGCGAATCTGCCGCTCGGCCAGTCCTACACGCCCTCGCTGCCCTCGCCCTACCCGCCCGGGCAGGGGCCGGCGCCAGGCTCCACCGGCACAGCCGGCGGCACCCTGTACGCGGTTCCTGCGGGGGCGACGCCACAAGTGGTGCCCTCCGCCAGCAGCGGCAATTAAAATGAAGCTGCTTTATTTTGCCTGGGTACGGGAAAAATAGGGCAGACCGAGGAAAATCTGCCCCTGCCGGAAGGCGTCTCCACAGTGGACGGTCTCATTTCCTGGCCGCGCGCGCTCGCCTGGCCATGCCGCCGCTTTCGCTGACCCCAGGCTGATCCGCTGCGCGATCGGCCAGGAATTCGCAGGCATGGCCCTCCTCGCCAGCTTCACCGGCATCGTGCGCGCCAGCCATGGCGGCAGCCCGCAAATCGCCGCCCGCGGCGGGCTGGGATGAATGGACTCTCTGGCAAAGGTTTGCCCCGCCCGGCGGGTCGGCTATAGACGCCTCCATGAACCTGAAAGATCACATTCGCGGCATCCCTGATTTCCCCAAGCCGGGAATTCTTTTCTATGACATCTCAACCCTGCTGCGTCATGCCGATGCCTGGCAGGTGGCCATGGGCCGGATGGCCAACGTGGTGCGGGCGTATCATCCCACCGTGCTGGCCGGGGTGGAGAGCCGCGGCTTTCTGCTGGCCGCGCCGCTGGCGCTCAAGCTGGGCTGCGGCTTTATCATGCTGCGCAAGCGCGGCAAGCTGCCTGGTGAGACCGTGGGGCTGGACTACGATCTGGAATACGGAACCGACCGGATCGAAATTCAGGCCGATGCCGTGACGCCAGGCGCGAAGGTGGTGGTGGTCGACGACCTGCTGGCCACGGGCGGCACCATGGCTGCTGGCATTAAACTGTTGCAGAACGTCGGCGCCGAGGTTGTTGCCGCGGCCGCGCTGATCGAGCTGACCTTCCTGAATGGCCGCAAGAAGTTAGACGTTCCCTTCGAAGCGCTTGTTCAGTACGACGATTGAGCCTGCCATTAATTGGCCACGAATTAGGCGCGACGTGCCGTTTGACCGAAAGAGGGTGGTAGTCTGAATGAATCGCCGGCAGCTTGTGCGCGGATTGGCTTTGGCATCCCTGGTGCCGTTTGGTGCGGGGCGCGCGCGGGCCTTGTCGGCCCTCACATTGCTGGTGGCCGGGCCGGACGGCCAGCAGACCAGCCGCTGGGGCAAGGCCTGTGCGCTGGCGATGGAGTCCGGCTTTCCCGGCGCGCCCGCCATCGCCACCCAGGCGGTCGGCGGGCTGGATGGCGTCACCGGCGCCAACCGGCTGGACGCGCTGGTTGTCCCCGACGGTAAAACCGCGGCCATTTTGCCGGGAGCGGCGATGACCGCCTGGCTCACCAGCGATTCGCGTGTGCATTTTGACCCCACGCGCTGGGTGCCGCTGATGGCCGGGGCCAACTCCGGTGTGCTGGTGGCGCGCCTGCCCGCCGGCGCACCGCCGGATTTAAACACCCTGCAATCCATGGCCCCTTTGAAACTGGCGGCCGACCAGCCCGAGAGCAATGATCTCGCCGCGCTGCTCGCCCTGGCCCGGCTTGGCGTCTCCACGGTCCCGGTGTTCGGCCTGCGCAGCACGGATGCCAAAATCAGCGCCTTCATTGCCGGGGAGGTGGATGCGGTGTTCCTCTGCGGCGAGGGGGTGCCTGAGGATATTGCCCCCCTAACTGCCGGCGGCGGCGTACCGGTGTTCAGCCTGGGCCTGCAAAACGCTGACGGCAGCATCAGCCCCGACCCGGCATTCCCCAACCTGCCCGACGCCACGGCCCTCGGCCCCAGCATCACCCCCTTTCTGGACACCTCCTACCGCGCCGCCGCCTGCGCCGCGCGGCTGGATTTCATCATGGTGCTGCCGCGGCTGACTGACCCGAGCCTCATCGCGCAATGGCGCCAGGCCGCCAGCGCGGCCACCGCCGCCCCGGCCCTGGTTGCCGCCGCCAGCGCCAGCTCCATTACCCTGGAATCGGCCCCCGCGGTCATCGCGAGTCTTACCGCCGTCAACCTCGCACCCACCGACCAAGTGGATATGCTGTCGTTCCTGACCAAGAATTTCGGCTGGCAGCCGGGCTGATTTGGCAAAGCCGGCCAAATCCTTCGTCTGTTCGGCCTGCGGCAGTGTGTTCCCCAAATGGGGTGGGCGCTGCGAGGCCTGCGGCGCCTGGAACACGCTGGAGGAGCAGGCTGCCATTCCGGCGCTGCCCGGCGGCCTCAAAGCCACCGGCAACGCGCGCGGCAAAAAGATCGAATTCGTCGGCCTTTCGGGTACCACGCCGCCGCCGCCGCGCGTGCCCACCACCATCGCGGAGTTTGACCGTGTGCTCGGCGGCGGGTTGGTCCCGGCCTCGGTCGTGCTGGTCGGCGGCGATCCCGGCATCGGCAAATCCACCTTATTATTACAGGCGGGTGCCGCGTTGGGCCGCGCGGGCAGCCAGGTCATCTACATCTCGGGCGAGGAATCGGTGGACCAGATCCGCATGCGCGCCGCGCGCCTTGGCCTCACCGATGCGCCGATGCACCTCGCCGCCACCACCCAGCTGGGGGACATTCTGGCCAGCCTCGCCCAGTTCCCCGATGCCGCGCTGGTCGTCATCGACTCCATTCAGACCATGTGGACCGAAAGCGTGGACTCCGCCCCCGGCAGCGTCACCCAGGTCCGCGCGGCGGCGTTCGAGCTCATCCGCGCCGCCAAATCCCAGGGCTTCGCGCTTATGCTGGTCGGCCACGTCACCAAGGAGGGCAACCTCGCCGGCCCGCGCGTGCTGGAGCACATGGTCGATGTCGTGCTCCATTTCGAAGGCGACCGAGGCCACCAGTTCCGCATCCTGCGCGGTGTAAAAAACCGTTTTGGCGCCACTGACGAAATCGGCGTCTTCGAGATGACAGGCGGCGGCCTCGCCCAGGTGCTCAACCCCTCGGCTTTGTTCCTGGCGGAGCGCCGGGGCAATGTCTCCGGCAGCGCGGTGTTCGCCGGGCTGGAGGGCTCGCGCCCGGTGCTGGTGGAAATCCAGGTCCTGCTCGCGCCTAATCCTGGCGGTTCGCCCCGCCGCTCCGTCATCGGCTGGGATTCGGGGCGGCTGTCGATGCTGCTGGCGGTTCTGGAGTCGCGTTGCGGCTTAAAATTGGCGATGAACGATGTGTACCTTAACGTCGCCGGCGGCCTGCGCGTCACCGAACCAGCGGCGGACATGGCGGTGGCCGCCGCCCTCATCTCCGCCGCCTCCGATGTTCCAACCGACCCCTCCATGGTCTTCTTCGGCGAAATCGGCCTCTCCGGCGAGCTGCGCCAGGTTGCACAGGCGGATCTGCGCCTGAAGGAAGCCGCCAAACTCGGCTTCGCCCAGGCCGCGGCGCCCAAGCGCGTGGCGGGCGGGGCGGCGCGCATCGCCATTCCCTCCAGCCTCAAGCTGCTGGAGATCGGCCATCTCACGGATCTTGTTGGCATCGCCACATCAGGGGTAAAACGTGCCGCACCCAAGACCAAGAACAAGGAGCTGGAATGACCTGGATTGATGCCGCGGCCCTGGTGATTGTGATTCTCTCCGCGGCGTTCTCCATGGTGCGCGGTTTTGTGCGCGAGGCCCTGGGCATTGCCGCGTGGATCGGCGCCGCCTTCGCGGCAGTGAAATTCTACTCCCTGGTGCAGCCCGAAATGGCGAGCATCCTGCCCAAAAACCTGGTTGACTATGGCTCGATGGCGCTGGTTTTCCTCGTGGTGCTCATCGTGCTGAGCCTGATCAGCGCGCTGATCGGCGGCTATGTACGAGATTCCGCCCTCTCCGGGCTGGACAGCAGCCTCGGCCTGGTGTTCGGCGCGGTGCGCGGCGCGCTCGTTGTCTGCCTGGCTTATATCGCGCTTTCCGTCGGCGTCGCGCCCGAGCAATGGCCTGCCCCGGTGAACAACGCCCGTTTTCTGCCAATGGCCTATCAGGGGGCCACGGCGCTGGTTTCGCTGCTGCCCAAGCAATACCAGCCGAAGGTGGACCCGCTGCCAGGCAAGCCCGCGCCCAGCGCCGGAAGCCTGATGCAGCAGCCGGTCGCGGGCAGCGCGCTGAGCGCGCATTGACAAAGCGGGGGAGAGCAATGCGCATGCTCTTCTCGACATCGGACTGTCACAAGGCTAGTTGAGGCGCGAGCGATTTAGAGTGGGGGTAGAGGCTACCGTGATCGATGATGACAAGCCTCATGAGGAGTGCGGCGTATTTGGTGCTTGGAACGTCACTGATTCAGCGGCGATAACGGCGCTTGGCCTGCATGCGTTGCAGCATCGCGGGCAGGAGGCAACCGGCATCGTCACGCATGATGGCGTGCGCTTCCATTCGCATAAGGGCCTGGGCCTTGTGGGCGACAATTACGGCGACACGAAAACCATGGCCGGCCTGCCGGGCACGCGTGCCATCGGCCATAATCGCTACGCCACAACGGGCGAGACCGTGCTGCGCAACGTGCAGCCGCTGTTCGCCGAGTTTGAATTCGGCGGTTTCGCTGTCGGCCATAACGGTAACCTCACCAACGCGCACACCCTGCGTAAGGCGCTCACCCGCCGCGGCTGCCTGTTCCAGTCCACCATGGACTCTGAGGTCTTCATCCACCTCATCGCCATTAGCCTCTACGCCAGCGTGGTTGACCGCCTGATCGACGCGATCAAGCAGGTCATCGGCGCCTATTCGCTGGTTGCGCTCACCGATGAACACCTGATCGGCGTGCGCGACCCGCTGGGCGTGCGCCCGCTCATCCTTGGCCGTGTGCATGGCGCGGATGGCAACGCCGGCTGGATTCTCGCCTCCGAGACCTGCGCGCTCGATATTGTCGGCGCTGACTTCATCCGTGACATCGAGCCAGGCGAAATCGTGCTGATCGACGATTCTGGCGTGCGCAGCATCAAGCCCTTCGCGCCGCAGAGCCCGCGCTTCTGCGTATTCGAATACATTTATTTCGCCCGACCGGATTCCGTGATGGAGGGCACCTCCGTCTACAACGCCCGCAAGCTCATTGGCGCGCAATTGGCCAAGGAAGCTCCGGCCGAGGCGGATGTCATCGTCCCCGTGCCCGATTCCGGGGTGCCCGCCGCCATGGGCTTCGCCGAAGCCAGCGGGGTTGCCTTCGAATTGGGCATCATCCGCAACCATTACGTCGGCCGCACCTTCATCGAGCCGACCGACCAGATCCGCCATCTTGGCGTGCGCCTGAAACATTCGGCCAACCGCGCGATCTTAGAGGGCAAGCGCGTCGTGTTGGTGGATGATTCCATCGTGCGCGGCACCACCAGCCAGAAAATCGTCGAGATGGTCCGCGCTGCCGGGGCCGCCGAGGTCCATATGCGCATTGCCGGCCCGCCGACCGCCTATTCCTGCTTCTACGGCATTGATACGCCCGAGCGCAGCAAGCTCCTTGCCGCGCGCAACAGCATCGAGGAGATGGCGAAGCTGATCGGCGTTGACAGCCTGGCCTTCATCTCCATTGACGGCCTCTACCGCGCCCTGGGTAAATCTGGCCGTGACCCCAAAAACCCCGCCTTTTGCGATGCCTGCTTCACCGGCGACTACCCGATCGCCCTCACCGACCACATCGAGCCGCGTGATGAACAATTGACCCTGCTTGCCGAGCTGAGCTGAATGGACGATGCCGCCGCCTATCTCTGGGTTGCCATAGGTGGCGCTCTTGGCAGCGTGGCGCGCTTCGCCTTGGGCAACGCCATGGTCATGCTCACCGGCCCCGCCTTTCCCTGGGGCACGCTGCTCATTAATGTCATCGGCTCCTTCGTCATCAGCTTTTTCGGCATGCTCACCGGCAGCGGAGACCGATTCGCCCTGCCATATGAGGCGCGGGTCTTCGTCACGGTCGGCATTTGCGGTGGATTCACTACATTCTCATCATTCAGCCTGCAGAGCGTGGACCTCATCCGCGCCGGCCAGCCCGGCCGCGCCGGGCTCTATGCCGCCGCCTCCTTGATTCTCTGTCTTGCGGCTTCCGGCCTGGGCTTTTTGTCAGCGGCAGCACTCAATAACAACGCTGGCCCCGCGCATTCCCTCTAGCCGGATGGCAGGCAATCGGTAGACAGCGCCGCGCCGTAAGAGATTAAATTTCAGACGGAATTTGTGTTATTTCAGCAACAGGAATGTTGCAAAACGAATATACGCCTTCTTTTGACTGGCCGGGTGACCGGATCGGCATGTAGATTGCCATTTCGTTGTGACGAGATGGCGCAAAATCAGGTTTTCCCCTGAATGAGAGGCGTTTCGGGCTACGTTTTAGGCATTTTAGCGCAACTACTGCGCAAACAGGAGGCATAATGATTACCATGCGTCGGCAACTTCTGGGACTGGGCTTCGTCGCCGCGTCCTCGCTTTTCGCTCTTCATGCAGCTCAGGCCATGAGCGGCCCCACGGCGATCACGATTGACGGTGGCCCGCTCGGCTCGCTCGCGCTCAGCGGCGGCGTTGACGGCTATGGCTATTACCTGGGCGAGACCAACAACAACGGCAACATGCCGGGCACCAACAAGGACATCGGCGCCAACGTTGCCAACGGCCTGGTCCAGTTGCAGAAGACCTCAGGCGTCCTGCAGTTCACGGTTGAAGTCGGCTCCAACGGCGGCGCCGTTACCCTCGGCACCGCCCCGACCCAGACCAGCATCAGCAACTTCTCCACCGGCCCGCTCTATGCCGGTTATGTCACCGTCGCGCCCACCGGCTCGCCTTTCACGGTCTCCGTCGGCCAGATGGCCTCGCTTGAAGGCTACGAATCTGCCATTGACTGGAATAATGCCAATCAGTTCACCACCGGCATCTTCTATGTTGAAAACGCCCAGGATCGTGGCGTGCAGCTCAATTATTCGCAGGGTCCGGTCTCGGCCTCCGTGCAGCTGGGCGATGGTTACGACACCGGCGTGTTCAACTTCCTGCAGGCTCTGGCCAGCTATTCGTTCAATTCCAACAACATGCTCAGCGTCTATTACGCCGGCAACCTGGGCCGCACCGGCCTGAATGCCCATACCTATGCCGGCACCGGCAACTACAACACCACCTCTGTTGGTGCCTACGGCTCCGAGTTTGATAACTCGCAGATGGTCGGCGCCTACTACAGCTACACCATCGGCAACCTGAACGTGGTGCCCGAAGTGCAGTACCAGATCGCCAAAGCTGACGCGCAGCTTGGCCAGAATAAGGCGACCAGCAATTTCGGCGCCGCTGTGTTCGGGGACTACTCTTTCGCCAACACCCCCTACTCGCTGGGCGGCTGGGTTGAATACTTCACCTCGCACACCTCCAGCCTCGACAACAGCAACTGGTTCATTGCGCCGGATGCCGAAGCCGTTGGCTTCTCGGCAAGCCCGACTTGGCAGTATAAGGACCTGTTCGCCCGTGCGGACGTTGGTTACCTCTATCTGCTCAACCGCACCGAGCCTAACGGCACCAAGACCGGTTTTGGCAGCAACGCCAACAGCCGCGGCATTTTCCAGAGCACTCTGGAAGCCGGCCTGTTGTTCTAAAAATCCGCTACGTTTAACGGCAATGCGGCCGGACCTTCGGGTCCGGCCGTTTTTGTTTGGGCTATAAAGGCAGCCGCGCCGTCCGCTTCACCGTGCGCAGTGTGAGCGTTGATTGCACCCGGCTCACCCCCGGGACGCTGGTCAGCACCTCCGAGTGCAGCCGCTCCAGATCCGCCATGTCCCGGAAAATCACCCGCAACAGATAATCCGACTGCCCGGCCAGCAGATAACATTCCTGAATCTGCGGCACGAGATTCACCTTCGCCTCGAAGGCGTCCAGCTTCTTGCGGTCCTGCCCGTCCAGCGTGATGAATACATAGGCGGTCCCCGGATACCCCGCCGCCCTCTGGTCGAGTACCAGATGCGTCCCAGCCACCAGATCCCCCTGCATCAGCAAATGCAGCCGCCTTAAACAGGCCGAGGGCGATAAATTCACCTTTTCCGCCAGCTCCGCGTTGGAGAGCCGGCCATCACCCTGCAAGGCGTTCAGAATCTGCACATCCCGCACATCGATTTCATTCATTGATATAAACTTCGAATAAATGGTTATTTATTTGAATATATCACCATCTATGCCCTAAAATACATAATAAATTCGTGAAAAATTTCACAAAACCCCGCTATTATTCACCTTAGCGGCCGAAACCTCGGCTGGTTTGGAAACGGGAGAAACTGTCTCATGCGTATCGGTGTACCGGCTGAAATCAAAGACCATGAAGACCGTGTCGGCCTCGTGCCCGCCTCGGTGCGTGAACTCACCCATCGCGGCCATGAAGTCGCGGTCGAAGCCGGGGCCGGGCACGGCATCGGCGTTTCTGACGCTGACTACGAGGCCGCTGGCGCCAAAATCGTCGCCCGAGCTGATGATATCTGGGCCAAATCCGAAATGGTCATCAAGGTGAAGGAGCCTTTGTCCGCCGAGCGTAAAAAGCTGCGCCCCGGCCAGGTTCTGTTCACCTATCTCCACCTCGCTCCGGACCCGGAACAAACCAGGGACCTGCTGGCCTCCGGCGCCACCTGCATCGCCTATGAGACCGTCACCAGCCCCACCGGCGCGCTGCCGCTGCTCACCCCGATGTCCGAAGTCGCCGGCCGCATGGCCGTGCAGGTGGGCGCGCATTACATGGAAAACGCCACCGGCGGGCGCGGCATGCTGCTCGGCGGCGTCCCCGGTGTGGCTCCGGCTGAGGTGTTGATCCTCGGCGGCGGCGTCTCCGGCGCGAATGCCGCCCTCATCGCCATCGGCATGGGCGCTGATGTCACCGTGGTGGACCGCAACACCGATGTCCTGCGCCGCCTCGTCGCTCAGCACGGCACCCGCATCAAAACCGTGTTCTCCACCCAGCACGCGATCGCCACCCATATCGCCACGGCGGATCTCGTCATCGGCACGGTGCTGATCCCTGGCGCCGCCGCGCCCAAGCTGGTCACCCGCGCGCTGCTGCAAACCATGAAGAAGGGCGCGGTCATCGTTGATGTCGCGATCGACCAGGGCGGCTGTACCGAAACCTCGCGTGCCACCACCCATTCCGACCCCACCTATGTGGTTGATGGCGTGATTCACTATTGCGTCGCCAACATGCCCGGCGGCGTCGCCCGCACCTCCACCTTCGCGCTCAATAACGCGACTTTGCCCTTCGCCCTGGCGCTGGCCGATAAAGGCTGGAAAGAGGCCCTGAAGGACGATCGTCACCTGCGCGATGGCCTCAACGTCCACGCCGGCAAAGTTACCCACCCGGCGGTCGCCGCCGCGTTGGGCTACACCTGCGAGCCGGTGGAAAACGCGCTGGCCTGAATTGCGCCCCACTTGCGGCGGGGGGCTGTCCCCGCCGTTCGCGCCGCCCTCACCTCGCTGGCCATGCCCAATTCCTCCAGGGCATGGCGCGGGGTGTTATGCGTTTCGTGCATGCGTGAAATGTTTCTGAGGGGGCTTTTTCCGGTCAAAACACGCGCCTACCCGATAGGATAGAATGCCGTGAGAGCATGAGTAAGCGCTAAGCAGCCCGGAAGGCCAGTTCCATCATGGCGGACTACGGCTGGTGTTGGAGGAATGGGACTTGCTGCCGACCGATATCAAAGATCCCGGCTATTTCCACAAAGTGGTGGATTGCCAGTACGCCTGTCCGGCCCATACGCCGGTCCCCGAATATATCCGTCTGATCGCCGCCGGCCGCTATGGCGATGCGTATATGGTCAACTGGAAATCCAACGTATTTCCGGGCATTCTGGGCCGGACATGTGACCGCCCCTGCGAGCCTGCCTGCCGCCGCGGGCGGGTTGAGGAGCAGCCGGTGGCCATCTGCCGGCTCAAGCGCGTCGCCGCTGACTATAAAGGCGGCATCGCGGAGCGCATGCCATCCCCCGCCGCCGCAAAAAACGGTAAGCGCATCGCGGTGGTTGGCGCCGGGCCATCCTCGCTCACGGTGGCGCGCGATCTCGCCCCCCTTGGCTATGAGATCACCATTTTTGATGAAAACGAGAAGGGCGGCGGCATGGTCCGCACGCAGATCCCCAAATTCCGCCTGCCTGAGGAGGTCATCGACGAAGAAGTCGGCTATGTCCTGCGCCTGGGGGTTGAAACCCGCTTCGGCGCCCGCGTGAACAGCCTCAAATCCCTGCTTGACGACGGTTACGACGCCGTATTCATCGGCACCGGCGCCCCGCGCGGGCGCGATCTCGCCATCCCCGGCCGCCAGGAAGCCGCCGCCAACATCCATCTGGGGATCGACTGGCTCTCCTCGGTCTCTTTCGGTCATGTCACCAGCATCGGCAAGCGGGTCATCGTGCTCGGCGGCGGCAACACGGCGATGGACTGCTGCCGTTCCGCGCGGCGCATGGGCGGCACCGACGTGAAGGTCGTCGTCCGCTCCGGCTTCAAGGAAATGAAGGCCAGCCCGTGGGAAAAAGAAGATGCGATGCGTGAGGACATTCCTATCCTCAACTTCATGGTGCCCAAGGAATTCACCCATGAGAACAACCGCCTCACCGGCGTCGTGTTCGAGACCGTGCACGCCGTCTACGACGATAAAGGCCGCCGCCAGCTGGTGAACAATGGCGAGCCGGATGTGCATATGCCATGCGATGACGTTCTGCTCGCCGTCGGCCAGGAGAACGCCTTCCCCTGGATCGAGCGCGACATCGGCATCGCCTTTGACCGCTGGGGCATGCCGGTGGTGGACGAGACCACCCACCGCTCCACCAACGAGAAAGTCTTTTTTGGCGGTGACGCCGCATTCGGCCCCAAAAACATCATCTGGGCCGTCGCCCACGGCCACCAGGCGGCGATCTCTATTGATCGTCTCTGCCAGGGCCGCGCGGTTGAGGACCGTCCAGCCCCGGCCGTGAGCATGGCCAGCCAGAAAATGGGCATCCACGAGTGGAGCTACGACAACGAGGTCTCCAACGACCACCGCTTCGCTGTTCCCCATGCCGAAAAAACCGTGGCGCTGGCCAATATCAAAACCGAGGTCGAGCTTGGCTTTGACCTTAAGCAGGCCCTCGCCGAAGCCCAGCGCTGCCTCAATTGCGATGTGCAGACCGTCTTCTCCGCCCCCGCCTGCATCGAATGCGATGCCTGTGTCGACATCTGCCCGGAGGATTGCATCACCTTCACCGCCGATGGCGAGGAGGCCGATCTGCGCGGCCACCTCAATGCCCCGGCGCGCAACCTCAGCCAGGATCTCTACATCGCGGACGGCCTGAAGACCGGGCGCATCATGGTCAAGGATGAGGATGTCTGTCTGCACTGCGGCATGTGTGCCGAGCGTTGCCCAACCGGTGCCTGGGACATGCAACGTTTTCTCTTCGATATGGCACAGGCGGGAACAGCATGCTCCAAGTCGTAAAACCGGTTGACGGCCTCGTCCGCGTCAACGATTTCGTCGTCAAATTCGCCAACGTCAACGGCTCCGGCTCCGCCAGCGCCAACCAGATGTTCGGCAAGGCCATCCTGCGCATGGGCGTCCCCGCGGCCACGCGCAACATCTTCCCCTCCAACATCCAGGGCCTGCCGACGTGGTATGAAATCCGCGTCTCCGAGGCCGGCTATCTGGGCGCGCGCGAGGGCACCGATTTCATGGTTGCGATGAATCCGCAAACCTGGGACCAGGACATCGCCTCCATCCTTCCCGGCGGCTATCTGTTCTACGATTCCAGCCGCGTGGTGCCCGAGAGCCGCCTGCGTAACGACATCGTCATCATCGGCATGCCGCTCACCGAGCTGTGCAACCGTGTTTATACTGACCCGCGCCAGCGCCAGCTCTTCAAGAACATCATCTATGTCGGCGCCATCGCGGCTCTGCTGGATATCGAGATCGAGGTGCTGGAAGCCCTCATCGCCGAGCAGTTCAAGGCCAAGGAAAAGCTGATCTCCGCCAATATCCAGGCGCTGCACATGGGGCGGGACTACGCGCAAACCAACCTGCAATGCCCCATCGGCCTGCGTGTGCGCCGTTCCACCGCCGTGGGCGATCGTATCGCCATCGAGGGCAACGCCGCCGCCGGCCTCGGTGCGGTTTATGGCGGCGCCACGGTCGCGGCCTGGTATCCCATCACCCCCTCCACCTCGCTGGTCGAGGGGTTCCAGAAATACTGCACCCGTTTCCGCGTCGATAAGCAAACCGGCGCGCATAACTTCGCCATCGTGCAGGCCGAGGACGAACTCTCCTCCATCGGCATGGTCATCGGCGCCTCCTGGAACGGCGCGCGCGCCTTCACCGCCACCTCCGGCCCCGGCATTTCGCTGATGCAAGAATTCTTTGGCCTGGCCTATTTCGCCGAAATCCCCGCCGTCATCTTCGATGTCCAGCGCGCCGGCCCCTCCACGGGCATGCCCACCCGCACCCAGCAATGTGACATTCTGGCCTGCGCCTATGCCTCGCATGGCGATACCAAACACGTCCTGCTCTTCCCTGAAGACCCCTATGAGTGCTTCACCTTCGGCGCCCAGGCGTTTGACCTTGCCGAGCGCCTGCAAACCCCTGTTTTCGTTCTGCTTGATCTCGACATCGGCATGAACGAGCGCCTCACGCGCCCGCTCGTCTGGGATGACTCCAAAAAGATGGATCGCGGCAAGGTGATGACCGCGCAAGAGCTTGAAGCCGGCAAGGAGTTCGGCCGCTACCTCGATGCCGATGGCGACGGCATCACCTACCGCACCTATCCCGGCACCCATCCCACCCGCGGCTCTTTCTTCACC
Source organism: Acidocella sp. (assembly GCF_028687955.1). Classification (GTDB taxonomy): domain Bacteria; phylum Pseudomonadota; class Alphaproteobacteria; order Acetobacterales; family Acetobacteraceae; genus Acidocella. The sequence continues at coordinate 22,750 of NZ_JAQTZC010000006.1, read as the reverse complement.
CGCGGCACCTCGAAGGACCGTTACGCCCGCTACACCGAAGCCGGCGCGGCCTATGAGGACAACATGCAGCGCCTGCTGCGCAAATTCGCCACCGCCGCCACGCTTGTTCCCGCCCCCGTGGTCCGCCCGGCATCCCGGCCCACCAAACTCGGCGCCATCTATTACGGCTCCACCACCCCCGCCATGCTCGAAGCGGCTGACCTGCTGGCCGCCGATGGCATCGAGCTGGATCTGATGCGCGTGCGCGCCTTCCCCTTCAGCGATGTGGTCAACGGCTTCATCGAGGCCCATGAGAAAGTTTTCGTCGTCGAACAGAACCGTGACGCGCAGTTGCGTACCCTGCTGGTCAACGAGCTGGAAATAGACCCCGCCCGCCTGCCCAAAATCCTGCATTACGATGGCTCGCCGGTTACCGCGCGCCAGATCGCCGGAAAAATCAAAGGCCACGCTGCGCTCACGGCCCGGTCTTTCGAGAGGAGCGCGTCATGAGCTTTCTGCCCAAACCCAAGCTGCACCACCCCGGCCTGCTCCCCAACGCACTGGGCTACACGCGGCGCGACTATGAGGGCGCGATCTCAACCCTCTGCGCCGGCTGCGGCCATGATTCCATCTCGGCGGCCATCGTCCACGCCTGCTTCCAGATGGATCTGCCGCCCCACCGCATCGCCAAGCTTTCAGGCATCGGCTGCTCCTCCAAAACGCCGACCTATTTTCTCGGCAGCTCCCATGGCTTCAACTCCGTGCACGGGCGCATGCCCTCTGTCCTCACCGGCGCCAACCTCGCCAACCGGGACCTGATCTATCTGGGTGTTTCGGGTGACGGTGACTCCGCCTCCATCGGCCTTGGCCAGTTCGCCCATTCCATGCGCCGCGGCGTCAACATGGTCTATATCGTCGAGAACAACGGCGTATATGGCCTCACCAAGGGCCAGTTCTCCGCCACGGCGGACAAAGGCGCCAAGAGCAAGCGCGGCGTCGCCAACAACGACGAGGCGATCGACCTAGTCAGCATGGCCATCCAGCTCGGCGCCAGCTTCGTCGGCCGCAGCTTCTCGGGTGACAAGGCCCAGCTCATACCGCTGATCCAGGCCGCTCTGGCGCACCCCGGCGCCGCCTTCATTGACTGCATCTCCCCCTGCGTCACCTTCAACAACCACCAGGGCTCCACCAAAAGCTTCGACTATGTGCGCGAGCACAACGAGGCGGTGAATATGCTGGATGTCATCACCGGCCGCGATGAGATCACCGTCGACTACGCCCCCGGCGCGGTTGAGATCGTCGAGCAGCATGACGGCTCCCTGCTGCGTCTGCGCAAGCTCGCGGGTGATTATGATGTCAGCAGCCGCGCCGAGGCGTTGAACTTCCTGCAACACCACCATGCCAAGGGTGAAATCGTCACCGGGTTGCTCTATCTCGACCCCGAGCCCGAGGAGATGCACAGCCACCTCAAAACCGCGGCCACCCCGCTCAACGCCCTGGACGAGACGGATCTCTGCCCCGGCTCGGCGGCGCTGGAGGCGCTGAACGCCACCCTGCGCTGACCCCTCTCGCCACCGGCATGGGCGGTTTTTTGCCATTTTTCTCTCCCGCGCCGGGATTTTATGGTCCTTTGTAAAAATATTTTTATGCCCCGGGCCTGAAGCCCCGCGCCCCCCGCCCCGCCGTGGTTGGAAGAGTTTTGCATCCCGCTCCCTGATGTTGGGAGCAAATTTCTTCCAGCTCCCCCGGGAGAGAGAGAATATCGGTTCATTCTTTTCAGCCTTGTTTCATCAAGGGGCTGCGCGCCAGAACCGCCGCCCGCCCGCCCGGCCGGGCGGGTTTCAATCTCCTCGCCCATACCCTATTTCAGCTCAGCGCCCTGGTGGCGCGATGGTCCGAGTTCAGGGAAGCGAGTGGATTGAGTATGCCGTTAAGTATCATTTCCGCCAATCGTCTGCGTGATGGCGCCACCGTCTGGCGCACGGCTAGCGGCGACTGGGCCGAGCAGGTGCAAGCCGCCGGTCCCCTCGATGCCGATGCCCTGGTGATCGGCCTGCAAAAGGCCGCCCTGCAGCCGCAGGTGGTGGTGGATGTCCACGAGGTTCCCGTCACCCTGGAGGCGGATGGCACCCCGCTCCCCGCCACCCAGCGCGAGGCAATTCGCGCCGACGGCCCCTCCGTCCGCCCGGACCTCCCGGTCAGCACCTGGGGCGCGCGCGGTGGCGCCCTGCCGCCGCTGCCCTCAGCCACCTCAACCTCCCCCTTCGCCGGGATTTACCGCTACGACGATTACGACCGCCAGTTCCTGCGTGACCGTGCCGCCAGCTTCGGCGCGCAGGTTGCCCGCCGCCTTGCTGGCGAGCTGAGCGAGGATGAGTTCAAGCCCCTGCGCCTGATGAACGGCCTCTACCTCCAGCTCCACGCCTACATGCTGCGCGTGGCCCTGCCTTATGGCATTCTCAGCGCCTCGCAGCTGCGCCAGCTCGCCTATGTCGCCCGCCATTACGATCGCGGCTACGGCCATTTCACCACCCGCCAGAACATCCAGTTCAACTGGATGCGCCTGGAGGATGCCCCGGCGGTCCTGGCTCTGCTGGCCGAGGCTGACATCCACGCCATCCAGACCAGCGGCAACTGCGTGCGCAACGTCACGACGGATGAATTCGCCGCCGCCGCCGCGGATGAAATCGTCGACCCGCGCGTCTACGCCGAAATCCTGCGCCAGTGGTCGACTGACCATCCCGAGTTCACCTATCTCCCGCGCAAGTTCAAAATCGCTATCACCGGCTCCCCGCAGGACCGCGCGGCCGTGCGCCTGCACGACATCGGCATCATGGCGCGGCGCAACGCGCAAGGTGAGCCGGTGTTCCAGATCTTCGCCGGCGGCGGCCTCGGCCGCATCCCGGTCATCGCGGTCAAGCTACGCGACGAACTGCAGGTGCACGACCTGTTGCGTTATGTTGAGGCCATCCTGCGCGTCTACAATGCGCTGGGCCGGCGCGATAACATCCACAAGGCGCGCATCAAAATCCTCATCCGGGAGATGAAGCCCGAACATTTCATCAAAATGGTCGAGGACGAATTCGCCGCCATGCTGGCTGATTACTGCGTCCTGGAATCAGACGTCGTGGCCGCTGTCGGCGCCCGATTCATCCCCCCGCCGTTTGAAACCCTGAAGGCAGAACCCACGGAATTCACCGAGGCGTTGAAGCGCGACCGCGCCTTCCGCGCCTGGGTGCGCACCAACACCCACCCGCACCGCCAGCCTGGCTACATCTCGGCGGTGATATCGCTGAAAACCCCCGGCAGCATCCCTGGTGACGTTAAGGCCGGCGAGATGGACAAGATCGCCGATCTCGCGGATCGCTTTTCCTTCGGCGAACTGCGCGTCACCCACCAGCAGAATCTGGTCCTCCCCCATGTCCGCAAGGCCGATCTGCACGTTTTCTGGTCTGAGCTTGTCTCCCTCGGCCTCGCCGCGGGCAACATCGGTTTGGTGACTGACATCATCGCCTGCCCCGGCATGGACTATTGCGCCCTGGCCACCGCCCGTTCCATTCCGGTCGCGCAGCGCATCGCCGAGCGTTTCGCCGACCCGCAGCGCCAGCAGGACATCGGTCCGCTGGATCTAAACATCTCAGGCTGCATCAACGCCTGCGGGCATCACCATGTCGGCCATATCGGTCTGCTCGGCGTCGATAAAAGCGGCACGGAAGTCTATCAGATCACCCTTGGCGGCGCCTCGGATGAAAAGGCCGCCATCGGCACCATCATCGGCCCGGCCGTTCCCACGGAACAAGTGCCCGAGACGGTGGAGAAAATCGTCAACGCCTACATCGCGCACCGCACCGAGGGCGAAACATTCATCGAGACCTACCGCCGGCTTGGCCTGGCGCCATTCAAGGAGGCCGTCTATGGCAATCATTAACGCACAGGGGCGGGAGGTTGCGGACAGCTGGAGCGTCAGCGCGCCCGGCGCTGCCCCCGCACCCTACATCATCATCCCCCTGGCGGAGTTGCCCTCGACCGACTCGCCGCTGCCCGCCCCACTCGGCGTGCAAATCCCCCCCGGCGCGGCCCTGGAGACCATCGCCCCCCGCCTGGGCAGCTTCGCCCTCATCGCCATCGAATTTCCCAAATTCCGTGACGGCCGGGGCTTCACCCTGGCGCGCAACCTGCGGCTTAAATACGGCTTCAAGGGCGAAATCCGCGCTGTCGGCCATGTCATCCCGGACCAGTTCGCCGCCTTGCTGCATTGCGGCTTCTCCACCTTGAGCACCTCGCCCGAGCACCCCGCCGCGCAGTGGCGCCTGGCGTCCAGCACGCTGGAAAACCCGGTGCATCCGGGGCAGTTGCTCTCCCGGCTCATGGGCCGCGGCCTGGCGGCGTAACAGTTGCCGCCACCTGTGCGCGGCACGCTACCCCGCCGCGCGCAGCACCGTCTTCAGGTTCATGAACTCATGCAGCCCATGCGTCCCCAACTCGCGGCCATGGCCTGAGCGTTTGATCCCCCCGAACGGCGCTTCCGGCGAAGAGGCGAGCATCTGGTTGATCGCGGTCATCCCCGCCTCAATATCGCGGATGAAACGCTGCTGCTCCTGCGCATCATTGGTCCAAACCGAAGACCCCAGGCCGAAGGGAATATTATTGGCGATGCGGATCGCCTCATCAATATCCGCCGCGCGGAACAACATCGCAATCGGCCCGAAAATCTCCTCACGCATCAGCGGGCTGTCCAGTGGCACCTCGGTGAGAATCCCAGCCGACATATAAGCCCCCAGCCCTGGTAGCGCCTCGCCGCCAAACAATAGCTTCGCCCCCTGGTTTTTGGCCTCCACAAGCTGCTGCAACACCGTATCGCGCTGCTCGAAGCTGGAGAGCGGCCCCATATCAGTTGCCGGGTCCATCGGGTCGCCCGCCTTCACGGCCTTCATCGCGGCGGAGAATTTCTCAAGAAACGCCTCATAAATATCCGCATGCACGATCATCCGCTTGCCGCAGATGCAAGACTGCCCGGTGTTCTGAATCCGCGCCTTCACCGCCATGCGCACGGCCGTATCCAAATCAGCCGAGGGCATCACGATGAACGGGTCCGATCCGCCAAGCTCCAGCACGACCTTTTTCAATTGCCGCCCGGCCTGTTCGGCCACCGCCATGCCCGCTCCCTCGCTGCCTGTCAGCGTCACCGCGACAATCCGCTCATCCGCGATAATATCCCCGACAGCCTTTGATTTCACGGCCAGATTCTGGAACAGCCCAACCGGCGCCCCGGCCGCCACCACCATTTCCTCCAGCAGCCCCGCCACGCCTTGCACATTGCTGGCATGTTTCAGTAACCCAACGTTGCCCGCGAGAATGGTGGGCGCGATGAACCGCACGACCTGCCAGTACGGAAAATTCCACGGCATAACCGCCAGCACCGGCCCCTGCGGCAGCCAGTGCAGCTCGGCGCTGCCGCCGGTGCTCAGCGCATGGCGCAGCGGCACCAGCATGGCCGGGCCATGCTTGGCGTAATGGTGGAACGCCGCGATGCATTTCTCGACCTCGCCAACGGCCGAGGCATAGGTCTTACCCATTTCCATTGTCGCCATGCGGGCCAGCCGGTCCTTGTTCACCTCATACTGCGCGGCGATTTTGCGGAGCAAATCCGCGCGCGCGCTCACGGGGCTTTTCCGCCAATGCTGATAAGCCGCCGCCGCCTTGCGGAGCCTGTCCTCCACCCCGGCGCCGGAGAGCTCCGCGTAAGTTGCAATTTCCTGGCCGTTCGCCGGATTAACGCTCTTGAACATCTTTTGGCTCCCTTGAAAGACTGGCTTCTGAAAAACTGGCTGTTTGCAAAAAGCTAACCGCTGCCCCGCCGCCGCACGGCGCCACCCGGATCTTCCCCGCCAGTTTATGCCGCCCCCCGGATGGACACAACGCCGCCCCGGCCCCCCGGATTAATAAGGCTCCGCGGCGGCGGCGCGGCGGATGATCGCGCGCGGGTCCACCCCCTCCGGCAGCGTGCCAAATGTCATCCCCGCCGCGCCGTTCAGGCGCGCGGCGCAGAAGGCGGCGGCGATCCCGGGTGGCGCGTGGCGCAGCAGCAGGCTGGCGGCGAGGCCAAGGGCGAGGTGTTCCGCCAGCCGCCTGGCGTTGCGTTCTTGCGGGTCCGGTGTGGCAGTCCGTAACCAGGCATCCAGCGCGGGATGCCTGCCCGCGGCCAGGGCGATCTCTGCGCGCAGCAACCCCGCCGCCTCCGGCTCGCGGGCGAGGGCGCGCAGCACGTCCAGGCAGATGACATTGCCCGAGCCTTCCCACAGCCCGTTCACCGGCGCGTCGCGATACAGCCGCGCCAGCACATCCTCCTCGACATACCCATTGCCCCCATGGCACTCCATGGCCTCCGCCGCGACCACCGGCGCCCGCTTGCAGACAAAATATTTCGCCAGCGGCGCCAGCACGCGGTTCAGCACCCGCTCGGTATCATCGCGCGGGGCGGCGTCCAGCGCGGCGGCGGCGCGCATCGCCAGCCACAGCGCGGCCTCGGATTCCAGCGCCAGATCCGCCAGCACATCGGCCATCAGCGGCTGGTTGACCAGCCTGTGCCCGAAGGCACGGCGCTGCGTGGCGTGGTGGATCGCCAACGTCACCGCCTGGCGCATCAGCGCCGCCGAGCCCAGCGCGCATTCAAGGCGGGTGAGATGCGCCATCTCCAGCACAAGCCTGATGCCGTGCCCCTCCTCGCCCAGCATCACCGCCTCCAGCCCGCGGAACTCGACCTCCGCCGAGGCGTTGGAGCGGTTGCCGCATTTATCCTTCAACCGTTGCAGCAGCAGAAAATTGCGGCTGGAGTCATCGCGCCAGCCTTGCGCCAGAAAGCAGGAGACTCCCCCCGGCGCGCGCGCCAGCGTGAGGAAAAGATCGCTGGTGGGAACCGAGAAAAACCATTTATGCCCGGTCAGCCGCCAGGTGCCGTCACCCACCGCGGCCGCAACGCTCTGCGTCTGCCGCAAATCCGAGCCGCCCTGTTTTTCCGTCAGCGCCATCGCCACGCCGAGTGCGGTTTTCTGGTCCGGCGGCAAGGGGCGCGGGTCGTATCCGGGGGAGAGAATTTTATCCTGGTATTTCGCCAGCGCCTCCGGCTGGTGGCGCAGCGCCGCGATGGCGGCGAAAGTCATCACCGCGGGGCAGCCAACCCCGGCTTCCCCCTGCGCCCATAAATATGAAAGCCCCGCCCGCGCCACATGTCCGCCGGGGCGCGCCGCCGTCCAGCCCAGCGCATGCACGCCATCCGCGCGGATCATCCCCATCAGCTCATGCCACGCGGGAGAAAATTCAACCATATCAATGCGGCGGCCAAATCGGTCATGTGTGCGCAGCTCTGGCACGCAGCGGTTGGCGGTACGGGCCAGATCCTGCATTTGCGCGCTGCCCACCCGCGCGCCGCAGGCATGCAGCCTGTCCTCCGCCCACCCGGCGCCAAAAACCTGCATGGTGGCGCGCAGCGCGGCATCAGTTGCGTAGGTGTTGAAGTTGACCAGCTCGCCGGGCTGGTTGGTTACCTCATGGGTCGCATAGCCTGACATGTTCTCCTCCGCTTTATAAAGCAGCGTTATGAGGCACATGGGGGTGGTGCCAGCTTTTTGCCAGCACCGGCGCCGGGCTGGCGAGGGTTTTAGCGCGCGAGGCGCTGAATATCGGCGTTGATCTGGTCCACCAGCGCGTAGCGGGCGCGCCAAGCGCTGCGCTTCGGCGGCGCAACCTCCTCGATTGAGCGGCGCGGGCGGATTTTGGGCAGGAGGAAGAAATCCCCCGCCACCCGCACGCCGCCCAGTTCTTCCCAGAAGGAGTCGTAATCGGCGTACCAGCCGGTTTTTTTCCGCCATAGGCCATGGCGGAAATGCCCGGCGTTGGAAATCGCCATGAGATCGGCGGTGCCGAGCCGCTCAGCCAGCGCATAGGCGGCATGGACCACCGCATCCTTCGGCCGTAAGCCAAACAGCTCCTTGGTCGCCAGCACGGTGATAGCCTTGCTGTCCGCGCGGCTGGCCCCCTGCAAACCCCCGATCCACAGGCTGGGCGGCGCCCCCGGCTTCATCGCGCCCGCTACCAGGGAGAGGCTGGCCACGCGCACATTCCCCTCCACCCGGAACAGGTCAATGCTCAACTCACCCTCGCGAAAGTTCAGGAAATTGAGCGACAGCGAAATGCGGTACAGCGCATCCTGCTTGCCCTTCAGCTCCACCAGAACGCTTGGTTGCTCGCGCAACAAGCCGGCGACAAAAGGCGTGCCGAGAGTTGCCAGCAGATGGTCATAATGCGTGGTGAGCAAATTGTGTTTGGCCGCCTGCGGCAGGGAATGGTGCAGATAGCGCTGTCCGCTTTTGCGAACCACGTCATAGGGGATCTTCTCCAGGCGGCAGATCGTGCGAATGCGCTCCAGCTCACCCAGCCAGCGCAGCGTCGCGATGGGCGAGCGCACGAACCGCCAGCCCAGCCGGAAGGCCTTGCGGGCATCATTCCGGGCGATCTGCGCGGCAAGCTGTTCATGCAGCAAGCCCCAGGCGCTGGGGGGGCGAATGCGGCGCGGCTCGTCCGTGCATGTGGGGTCAGCCTGTGCCTGCGGCGGCACATCAGTAACAGTCTGCAATGGATTACCTTGGACGGCGGCGCCCAGTTTGATGAATTGATCCGGTCTTGCCCGGTTCATCGCACAAGTAACAAAACATGTCTATTGTATTTGTGAGATTTAGTTCCACAGTAGCCGCGCTAGGTTTCCTCCATGCGCACGCCGGGGTGGAAATAAGCATACACCGCGCGCGCGGTGGCGCGGTTGATGCCGGGAACGGCCTCCAGGTCCTTCAGCCCGGCGCCGCGCACATCGCGCGCCGCGCCGAAATGCAGCAGCAGTGCTTTTTTGCGCGCGGCACCCACGCCGGGCACATCATCCAGCTCCGAGGTGGTGATTTTTTTGCTGCGCGCGTTGCGATGGGTACTGATGGCGAAGCGATGCGCCTCGTCGCGCAGGCGTTGCAGGAAGTAGAGCACCGCATCGCGCGGCGGCAGCTGGAAGGGCTCGCGCCCGGCCATGAAGAACCATTCCCGCCCGGCGTCGCGGTCCGGCCCCTTGGCGATGCCCACCAGGGGAATATCGGAGAGGCCAAGTTCCGCCATGATCGCGCTGGCCGCCGAGAGCTGTCCGGCGCCGCCGTCAATCAGCACCAGGTCCGGCCAGTTCTCGCTCTCGCGGCCGGGGTCTTCGGCCAGGGTGCGCGTGAATCGCCGGCGCATCACCTCACGCATCATGCCAAAATCATCGCCGGGGGTGATGGCGGATTTGATGGCGAATTTGCGATAGGCGGATTTGTTGAATCCCTCCGGCCCGGCCACGACCATGACGCCGTAAGCATTGGTGCCCATGATATGCGAGTTGTCATAGGTCTCGATGCGTTTTGGCGGTTCGGGCAGGCCAAACAGCTCCGCCAGGGCGGCGAGCAATTTGCCCTGGCCGGCGGTCTCGGCGAGCTTGCGCTCCAGCGCCTCGCGCGCATTGGTCTGGGCGTGTTGCACCACGTCGTGTTTTTCACCGCGCTGGGGTACCAGCAGGGTAATTTTCCGCCCGGCCTTCAGCGAGAGGGCCTCAGCCAGCAGCGCCGGCTCCTCGGCCTCATGGCTGAGCAGGATGAGTTGCGGGGCGGGCTTGTCGTCATAGAACTGCGCGATAAAGGCGCTGAGCACCGCGCCCGGCTCGGCATCCCTGGCCTGCGAGGGGAAGAAGCTGCGATTGCCGTTGTTGCGCCCGCCACGGATGAAGAACACCTGTATGCAGCTCTGCCCCGCCTCCTGGTGCAGGGCGATCACGTCGGCATCCGTCAGGCTGGCGGGGTTGATGACATCGGTGCCCTGGATATGCGAAAGCCCGCGGATACGGTCGCGGATGGCGGCGGCGCGCTCAAACTCCAGATGCCCGGCGGCCTCCTCCATGGCGGCGGCCAGCTCCTGGCGCACCGCGCCTGATTTTCCAGAGAGAAACGCCTTTGCCTGGTCCACCAGGGTTTTGTACTCCGCCTCGCTCACCCGGCCCACGCAGGGCGCGCAGCAGCGCTTTATCTGGAACAGCAGGCAGGGCCGGGTGCGGTTGGCGAACACGGTGTCGGCGCAGGTCCGCAGCAAAAAGATGCGTTGGAGCGCCTGCACAGTCTGGTTGACCGACCAAACCGAGGCAAACGGCCCCCAATAACTCCCCCGGCGCACCTGCGCGCCGCGATGCTTGGCGATCTGTGGAAATGGGTGGTCCTCGCTCAGCATCAGCCAGGGGTAGGATTTATCGTCGCGCAGCAGAATATTGTAGCGCGGCTGCAGGCGCTTGATGAGATTGGCCTCCAGCAGCAGCGCCTCGGCCTCGGTATGGGTGGTGAGGATCTCCATCGTGGCGGTCGCGGCCACCATGCGGCGCAGACGCTCAGGCAGGCGGGCGAGCTGCGTGTAGGACACGACACGTTTCTTCAGGTTCCGCGCCTTGCCGACATAAAGCGCGTCGCCCTTGGCATCCAGCATCCGGTACACGCCGGGGTTTCCCGGCATGGTCTCCAGCGCCTTCAGGATAATTTCGACGCCTGTGGGAATATCGGCCTTATCCCCGTTTGTCATGATAACCTTGTGGATAACTTTGTGGAAACGGTGTAACGCGTGAGGCCCCGGCAGGCAGATGATCAAACCGTGCAAAACGCCATAATTTCGACGGGAAAATATTTAACATCATGATTTTGCAGTAAAAAAATAAGAATGCCATGTCACGCACATGAAACAGTTGCGGCCCGGAACCCCTTGACTCAACGTAAGTTTTGGGAAGTGGACAACTAAACGTTCCGCCGCTCGATCTCCACGCCGGCTGAAGCCGCATCCTTGAAGACATCCAGCTTTTCCACACGCACCCGGGCGGTGCGCACCCGCTCGTCACGAAGGCAAACCTCGCACAACCGTTCGGCCAGCGTCTCCACCAGCTGCACATGGCCGGCGGTCGCCATGGCGCGCACATTGTTCACAATTGTCTCATAATCCACGACACGGCCAAGCTCATCCTGCCCAACGGCGGCGCGCGAGAGGTTGGCGGCGCCTTCGTCGGCAACGGCAAGGTCGATATTGATGCGCACCCGCTGCCGGCCGTTATGTTCGTGCGGATGCACGCCGATGGAGGCGTTGAGCATCAGGTCGCGAATGAACATGTGGCGCGTGGCGCGTGTTGCGTCGGCGTAACGGGGCTGATCCATGGGAGCAAGTTTTGCGCTGCCAGCGGCGCCGTGGCAATCTCCAAGGCGCCCGGCAGCAATGTACAAGACGCGGCGCACTTGATGCGGGCGGCAGTTGGCAGCGCGCGGCCAACAGAATAAGGGAGCGCAGGAATTTTGTATCGAAGGAATGAACTGATGCCGGATGTGAACGTGGCGGCTGACTATAAGGTTAAGGACATCTCCCTGGCAGCCTGGGGCCGCAAGGAGATCGAGATGGCGCAGGACGAAATGCCGGGGTTGATGGCGTTGCGCGCCGAGTTTGGCAAGGACCAGATCCTGAAAGGTGCCCGCATCGTCGGCTGCCTGCACATGACCATCCAGACCGCCGTGCTGATCGAGACCCTGACCGCGCTGGGCGCCTCGGTGCGCTGGTCGTCGTGCAACATCTTCTCAACCCAGGACCAGGCCGCCGCCGCCATCGCCGCGACCGGTGTGCCGGTGTTCGCCTGGAAGGGCATGAGCGAGGAAGAATTCTGGTGGTGCATCGAGCAGACCGTGCGCGGGCCGGACGGCTGGGTGCCGAACATGATCCTCGATGACGGCGGCGATGTCACCAAGCTGATGCATGACAAATACCCCGACATGCTGAACCATGTGAAGGGCATCTCCGAGGAGACCACCACCGGCGTGCATCGCCTGTGGGACATGGCCCGCGCGGGCGAGCTGCTGGTTCCCGCCATCAACGTGAACGATTCCGTCACCAAGTCGAAGTTTGACAATCTCTACGGCTGCCGCGAGAGCCTGGTGGATGGCATCCGCCGCGGCACGGATGTGATGATGTCCGGCAAGGTCGCCGTGGTCGCCGGCTTTGGCGATGTCGGCAAGGGCTCCGCCGCCAGCTTGCGCAATGCCGGCTGCCGCGTGCTGGTCACCGAGATCGACCCGATCTGCGCGCTTCAGGCCGCGATGGAAGGCTACGAGGTCGTCACCATGGACGACGCCGCCCCGCGCGGTGATATTTTCGTCACCGCCACCGGCAATGTCGATGTCATCACCATCGAGCACATGCGCGCCATGAAGCACCGCGCCATCGTCTGCAACATTGGTCATTTTGACAGCGAAATCCAGATCGAGGCGCTGCGGAACCTGAAGTGGGACAATGTGAAGCCGCAGGTCGACGAAATCGAGTTCCCCGATGGCAAGCGCCTGATCGTGCTCTCCGAGGGCCGGCTGGTGAACCTCGGCAACGCGACCGGCCACCCGAGCTTCGTGATGTCGGCCAGCTTCACCAACCAGGTGCTGGCGCAGATCGAGCTGTGGACCGCCCCGGCCGGCAAGTACGAGAACAAGGTGTATGTGCTGCCGCGCCATCTGGATGAAAAGGTCGCGGCGCTGCATCTCGCCAAAGTCGGTGCCAAGCTGACGCAGCTGACCACGAAGCAGGCCGATTATCTGGGCCTGTCGCAGCAGGGGCCGTTCAAGCACGAGCTTTACCGCTACTAATGCCAACCACAGGCAACATCCTGGTGGCGCTGGGTCTGGCGGCCCTAACCGGCGGGATGTTGTTCTTCGGCGCCGTCATGGCGCCGCTGGTGTTCACCAAACTACCGGCGGAAGCGGCGGGGAATTTCATCCGCGCTGCTTTCCCGTTTTATTATGCGTATATCATCGCCACATCCGCGCTCGCGGCGGGCGGCTTTTTGCTGCGCAGCCAATATGGCGCGGCCAGCGCCTTGTTCGCCCTCATGGCGGTAACCGTATGGCTGCTGTTTGGCTGGATGCCGCACCTTGAAGCGATGCGTCTGGCGGGAGACACCGCCGGTTTCGCGCGCGGGCACCGCATATCTGTATGGATCAACGGCGCGCAGCTGCTCACCGCCCTGGCGCTGCTGGTCCGCAACGCCTGATCAACGCCTGATCATTCGTCCTTCAGCGCCCGGCCCATCAGCTCGGCCATGGTCTGGGCGATGCCGGCCCCCCCGGCCAGCAGCTTCGCCACCGCGGCCGTAATCGGCATGCCCACCCCGGCGGCGGCGGCGCGCGCGAGCAGCGCGGGCGCGGTGGTAACCCCCTCTGTCACAACAGTCCGCCGGCCAAGGATCTCCCCCAGCAGCTCGCCCTTGCCCAGCGAAAACCCCAGCGAGAAATTTCGGCTGCCCGGCCCGGTGCATGTGAGCAACAGGTCGCCCAGACCCGAGAGACCGGCGATGGTTTCCGCCTTGCCGCCCAGTGCCGCGGCCAGCCGGGCGATCTCCGCCAGCCCCCGGGTGATCAGCGCGGCGCGCGCGTTCTCGCCAAGCCCCGCCCCCATCACCACGCCGGCGGCGATCGCGATGACATTTTTCGCCGCCCCGCCGAGCGCGGCGCCCAGCGCATCCGTGCTGCCATACAGGCGCAGCGTGTCGGTTTTCAGCGCGGCGATCAGCATTGCCCGCAACCTCGCATCGGGCGTGGCGAGCACGGCGGCGGCGGGCAGCATGGCGGCGACCTCATGCGCGAAATTCGGCCCGCTGAGCATGGCGGCGGGGCGCTCGGTCACGATCTCCGGCGCCAGCAGCAGGCTGGCGCTCTCCAGCCCCTTGCAGCACAGCACCAGCGGCGCGTTGCCCGGCAGGTTCGCCAGCGCCGCGCGCAGATGCTGCATCGGCACCGCCACCACATAAATATCAGCGGCGGGAACCTGCGCGGTGATGCGCAGATTGTCCGGCAGCACCGCGCTGGGCAGGCGAATGTTGTGGCGGGTGACACGCATATTGTCCGCGCGCTCGGCATCGCGCGCCCACAGCGTAACGTTCTTGCCGGCCTGGGCCATCAGCACCGCCAGCGCCGTGCCCCAGGCCCCGGCGCCGATCACGGCGATTTGTTCATTCATCGGTTATTCTCTCAATTCCCGCCGCGCTGCCTGGTTCGCCCAGAATCACCCTCAAGGCATCTAATACCGGCAGCGCCGCCTGCGCAAAACTATAGGGCGGGTTGATGACGAGCACGCCGCAGCCGTTGAGCCGCGCCGGGTCCAGCGCCGGGCGGCGCAGCAGTTCGGCGGCGATGACATCGCGCACGCCGCCCAGTTGCAGCGTCTCGAAAAACGCCCGCACCGGCGCGCGGTGCTTAATGGGATACCACACGGCATAAACCCCGGTGCGGAATTTGGTGTAGGCAGCCAGCAGGTTCTTCGCCAGGGTGGCGAATTCGTCCGGGCGCTCGAACGGCGGGTCGATCAGGATCAGCCCGCGTTTTTCCGGCGGCGGCAAAAACGCGCGCAGGGCCTCATAGCCGTCGCGCTCATGCACCGCCACGCCTGGCGCGTTGCGGAAATTGCGCCGCAGCATGGCGGCATCCTCAGGGTGCAGCTCGCAGACCACCAGCCGGTCCGCCGGACGCAGCAGCGCGGCGGCGATGGCGGGGGAGCCGGGGTAGGGGCCAAGCTGCCTGATCAGCGCGGTGTAATCCGCCAGCGCCGGGTCGTGCGCGGCCAGCACCCGGCCGATCCCCTCGCGCCATTCGCCGGTTTTCTCCGCCGGGCCGCTTGTGAGGTCGTAGCGGCCGATTCCGGCATGGGTGTCGAGCACCAGCAGCGGCTTATCCTTGCGCTGCATCGCGCGCAAAAGCTGGATGAACAGCGCATGTTTCACGCAATCGGCAAAATTCCCGGCATGGAAGGCGTGGCGGTAGTTCATCGCACGCCCTCCCGCGCCAGCTCTTCCAGCGGCCAGCGTGGTTTGCAGGGCGCGGTGAGCGGGTCGGTCAGTCCGGCGCGCAGGCGCTCAACCCCCGCCCAGGCGACCATCACGGCATTATCGGTGCACAGGCGCAGCGGCGGCGCGATCAGGGTTTTGCCCTGGGCGGCGCAGAGGGAGTCCAGCCGTGTGCGAATCGCGGTGTTCGCGGCCACGCCTCCGGCGATGATCACAGCCGAGACATCCGGGCGGAGCGCGAAGGCATTGGCCAGCCGGTCAGCCAGAATATCGGTGACGGCGGCCTGAAAGCTGGCGGCGATGCTGGCAGCCAGCAAGCGGGGCAGGGCGGCGCTGCCTTGCGCCGCCACCAGCTGCGCCACGGCGGTCTTCAGCCCGGAGAAGGAGAAATCGCACCCAGCCCGGTGCAGCAGCGGGCGGGGCAGGGGGTAGGCGCTCGCATCGCCCTCGCGCGCCAGCGCTTCCAGCGCCGGGCCGCCGGGGTAGGGCAGGCCGAGCAGCTTCGCGGTCTTGTCGAACGCCTCGCCCACCGCGTCATCCAGCGTGGTGCCAAGCTTGCGGTAGCGCCCCACGCCCTCCACCACCACGCACTGGCTGTGCCCGCCCGAGAGCAGCAGCAGCAGATACGGAAATTGCGGCTGGGCGGCGCTCAACCCCGGCAGCCGGGCGGTGAGGGCATGCGCCTCCAGATGGTTGATGGCGATATAAGGCCGGCCCGCCGCGATGGCCGCGCCCTTGGCAAAGCCGGTGCCCACCAGCAACCCGCCGATCAGCCCCGGCCCCGCCGTGGCGGCAATGGCGTCGAGGTCCGCATAGCCAACCCCGGCCTCGCGCAACGCCGCGCGCACCATCTCCGCCAGCGCCGCCAGATGCGCCCGCGCGGCGATTTCCGGCACCACCCCGCCCCAAGGCGCATGGTCGGCGATCTGGCTCAGCACCAGCTCGGAGAGAATCCGCCCGTCCGCCGCCAGCACCGCGGCGGCGGTTTCATCGCAGGAACTCTCGATGCCTAATACAATCTGACTCATTGCCACTACTTTTCTTTCCTCGACGCACGCTCTAGACCACCCTCGTGAAAACCGTAACACCCCTCATGAAACCGCACCGCCGGGACCTGCCGCTCAAAGCCGGCACCCGTGGCTCCCCGCTCGCCCGCGCCCAGACCGCGACTTTCCTCGCGCTGCTGCGCCAGTTCTGCCCGGTGCTGCGCAGCATGGAGGTGTTCGAGGAGCATATCATCGTCACCACGGGCGACGCGGTGCAGCACCGCCCGCTTGCCGAGATCGGCGGGAAAGGGCTTTTCGCCAAGGAAATCCATGAGTCGCTCCAGGAAGGCCGGATCGATTTCGCGGTCCACAGCCTGAAAGACCTGGAAACAACCCTGCCCGAGGGCATCACTTTGGCCTGCACCCTCAAGCGCGAGGACGCGCGCGATGTGCTGATTTTGCCATCCAGCCATGCCGCGGTGGACGCCGCCGACCCCTACGCCGCCCTGCCCCATGGCGCGCGGGTCGGCTCCGCCTCGGTGCGCCGCCAGGCGCAGCTGAAGCACGCCCGGCCGGATCTGGAATTCTCCCTGTTGCGCGGTAACGTCGGCACGCGGCTGGCCAAGGTGGAGACCGGCGAGTTTGACGCCACTTTGCTGGCTTACGCCGGGCTGCGCCGCCTCGGTCTCGCTGACAAGGCCAGCATCGTGCTCAGCCCGGAACACATGGTCCCCTCCGCCTGTCAGGGCATCGTTGGCATCACCGTGCGCACCGCCGATACCGAGCTGCTGTCTCTGCTCTCAAGCATCGAGGACCCAGAGGCAAAAGCCGTGGCCACCGCCGAGCGCGCGCTGCTTGATGCGCTGGACGGCTCCTGCCGCACGCCGATTGGCGGCTATGCGCGGCTGATTGATGACGCCACCCTGCATATCACCGGGCTGGTGGCGCGGGCTGATGGCACGTTTCTGCTCAAGCGCAGCGTCACCGGCGCGGTGGCGGATGCCGCGCGCATCGGCCGTGAGCTGGGGCTGGAGTTAAAGGCGGACAGCCCGTCAGACATCTTCCTGCCGTGAAAATCCTGGTCACCAGGCCGGAGCCGGGCGCGAGCGCCACGGCGGCGCGGCTGGTGGCCATGGGGCATGAGCCGGTGCTGGCGCCGTGCCTTGCCATCACGCCGCGGCCCGCGCATCTGCCCGCAAATCCGGCGGCGCTGGTTGTCACCAGCGGCCAGGCGGTGCCCGCATTGCCGCCCGCGCTGCATAACGTGCCGGTGTTCTGCGTGGGCGATGCCACGGCCGGCAAATTGCGCGCGGCGGGGTTTACCCGCGTGGAGAGCGCCAGCGGCGATGCGGCGGATCTGCTGCGATTGATCCGCGAACGCCATTTGCCGGGGCTGCATGTGCTGGCGGTGGGCGAGCGCCACGGGCAGGCGCTGGCGCGGCAGTTGCGGACGGCGGGGTTTGCGGTGACGCGCCGCACGGTTTATGCCGCCCGGCCGCTGCGCATGTTGCCCGAGGCCGCGCGCGCCGCGCTCGCGGGCGGGGAAATCGGCGCGGCCTTGTTCTATTCCGCCGAGTCGGCCCGCGCGTTTATCCGCCTCAACCCGCCCGGCACCGCTCAAATCATCGCCTGTGCGCTCAGCCCCGCGGTGGCCGCCGCGCTGGGCGGCTTGCCCTGGCGCGCAATTCGTGCCGCATTAGCACCTACCGAGGCGGATCTGATGGCATTGTTATCATGAGCGAGACCGAAACCAAGACCGAACCCAAGGCCGCAACCGCGAAACCGGCGGCGCCAAAGCCGCGGCGTTCGCTCTGGCCGGTGTTTTTGCTGCTCAGCTTTGGCATCCTGGCGGGCGGCGAGGTGTATTTATGGAAGCTCCAGCAATCCCTGGCCGGGCAGGGCACGGCGGTCGCCGTGTTGCAGGCGCAGGTGGCGGATCTGCGCGCCCAGGCGGCCCGCGCCCAGCCGGGGCCGGACAGCATCGCCACCCAGGCGGATCTGTCACTGAAATTCGCGACGCTGAGTGCCCAGGTGAACGCCATGCAGGGCCAGCTCGCCGCTGACCATGGCACGCTGACGACGTTGCAGGTGAACGCCACGGACTTAACCAGGCTTACCGCCCGCATCGCTTTGCTCAATCAGCTGGAAACCGCGCGCATGGCGCTGGATGCCGGAATGCCGCTTGGCGCCATCGCCAACGCCCCGCCCGCGCTGGCGCAGTTCGCCACCACGCCGCCGCCCACCGTGGCGGCGCTGCGCCTTGGCTTTCCCGCTGCCGCCGCCGCGGCCGCGGCGGCCAGCATCGCCGGGAACGCGCAGGGCGGCGTCTGGGTGCGCGCGCTGCTGCGGCTGGATAATTTCATCACCATCCGCCAGGGCGCGCATGTGCTCGTCGGCAGCCCCGCTTCCGGCGTGCTGGCCCAGGCGCAAACGCTGCTGAACGCGGGAGACCTTGCCGGCGCGGTCGCGCAGGTGGGCACGCTCAGCCAGTCCACGCAGCAGGCCATGGGCGGCTGGCTCGCCCAGGCAAAGGCCCTGCTGGCGGCGCGCGCGGCGCTGATCGCCGTGGCCGGGCAGGCATAGGCCCATGCTGCGCGCGGTCAAATTCATCCTCATCGCGGCGGTTGTTCTGCTGCTGGCGTGGTGGATCGGCGGGCTACCCGGCAGCGTAAGCGCAACCTCTGGCAGCTATACGGTTGAAACCTCGGTCCCCGCCGCGCTTTTGCTGCTATTCCTCATCGCCTTGCTGTTTACGGTGCTGCTGCGCGTGGCGGGCGGACTGCGCCGCGCGCCGGGGGGCCTTAGCGCCTGGCGCGGCGGGCGGCGGCACAGGCTGGGCGAGGTGGCGGTGCAGCGCGGGCTGGTGGCGCTCGCCGCCGAGGACGCCAAGGCCGCCTGGGCCGAGGCCGGGCGGGCGAAAAAACTGTTGGGCGACACGCCGCTGGTGCTCTTGATCACCGCCGAGGCGGCGCGGCTTGCCGGCAAGGCCGCCGAGGCGCAGACGGCATTCGGGCAACTTAGCCAGCATGAGGAAATGGGTTTTCTGGGCCATCGCGGCCTGTTGCGGCATCATTTGGAACAAGGTGACCATGAGGCAGCCAAATCCCATGCGGCGGCGGCGGAGGTGCGCTACCCCGGCAGTGCCTGGGTGCGTGCCCGGCGGCTGGAGCTGGCCTTGCGCGAGCAGGATTTCCGCGCGGCGCTTGGGCTGACGCAGGCGCCCGCCGAGGTCGCGGCGCTGGCTACGGCGGCGGCGCAGACGAGCACCGGCAAAGGCCAGGCCCTGAGCTTCGCCAAACAGGCGGTCAAGGCCGATCCCAAACTGGCCCCGGCTGTGGTGGCCCTGGCGCAGGCGTTGCGCGATGCGGGCAAGCCGCGTGCCGCCAGCAAAACATTGCGCGCGGGCTGGGCGGCGGCGCCGAACCCGCTGATCGCGCAGGCCTATCTGGCGCCGGTGAACGGTGTGATCGAACAGGTGCAGGCGGCGGCGGAGCTGGCGGCGGAAAACCCCGGCCATGCCGAGTCCGAGCTGCTGCTGGCGCAAACATCGCTCCACGCCGCCCTCCCGGCGGAAGCCCGGCGCCACGTGCAGGCGGCGATTGCGGCAGGCGCCACGGATGCCCGCGCGCGCGATGTGCTGGCCAGCCTGGAGGGCAATCCCCCCGGCGGCGGGGCAAAACCGGCCTGGGTGTGCAGCGCCTGCCATACGCCCCAGGAAAACTGGGCGGCGGTC
This sequence comes from Acidocella sp., assembly GCF_028687955.1. Classification (GTDB taxonomy): domain Bacteria; phylum Pseudomonadota; class Alphaproteobacteria; order Acetobacterales; family Acetobacteraceae; genus Acidocella. The sequence continues at coordinate 3,144 of NZ_JAQTZC010000006.1, read as the reverse complement.
TGTCCGGCCTGCCACAAGCCCGGCACGCTGGCATGGCAGACTTCCGCCCCCGCCGCCTGAGGGCCTGCGCGGCGGCGCTCTTTTTGATGTCCGTGCCCGCTTTCGCCGAAACGCCCGCGTTGCCTCAAGAACCGGGGAATGGCGGCACCACCACCATCTCGCCAGGGCTGGGCATCGGCACGATACCGCGAAGCCCTCTGGGAAATCCGGGTTGAACTTTTTCACGCCGATGGGTGGTCGAGAGAACCTTCGCCTGGCTCGGCCGCCGCCGCCGCCTCGCCAAGGATTTCGAGGCAACAATCGCCAGTGCAACCGGCTGGGTTCTGCTCGCCAGAAAAATCGCATGCCAAAGTTATACCAGCCCGCCACCAAACCCAGAGAGTCAAGCTCTTGGCGGGCTGGTATCAGATGACTCTTAAACGCTCGCCTGGGTTACAAACTTCGTCACCAGATAAGGCTCCAGCCCTTCGGCGCCGCCCTCCGAGCCGTAACCACTGTCTTTCATGCCGCCAAACGGCGTTTCGGGCAGGGCCAGGCCGTGGTGGTTGATGCCCACCATGCCGGACTCGATGCCAGCGCCAAGGCCCGCCGCCGTGGTGGCGGAGCGGGTGTAGGCGTAGGCCGCGAGGCCGTAGGGCAGCCGGTTGGCTTCGGCGATCGCGTCGTCAAACATGGCGAAGGGCATGAACAGTGCCAGCGGGCCGAACGGCTCCTCGTTGAGCACGCGGGCATCGAGGGGAATATCGGTCACCACCGTCGGCTCGAAGAAATAACCCTTATTGCCTGCGCGCTTGCCGCCGGTGGCGATTTTGGCGCCCTTGCCCACGGCATCTGCGAGCAGCGATTCCATTGCCGCTATCCGGCGGTCATTAGCGAGCGGGCCCATGGTGGTGCCATCCTCCAGACCGTTGCCAAGCTTGATGGCCTCGCATTTAGCGACGAATTTTTGCAGGAACGGCTGGTAAACCTCGTTCTGCACGATGAAGCGCGTCGGCGCCACGCAAACCTGTCCGGCGTTGCGGAACTTGTTGGCGGCCAGAATGGTGGCCGCGGCGTCCAGATCAGCGTCGTTGAAAATAATCGCCGGGGCGTGGCCGCCCAGCTCCATTGTCGCGCGCTTCATATGCGCGCCGGCCAGGGCGGCCAGGTGCTTGCCCACCGCGGTTGAGCCGGTGAATGAGATCTTTCTCACCACCGGGTGCGGAATGAGATATTCCGAGATTTCCGCCGGAACGCCAAAGACAAGCTGAACCACACCGGCGGGGGTTCCCGCATCAACAAAGGCGCGCACCAGCTCGGCGCAGCTCGCGGGGGTTTCCTCAGGCCCTTTCAGGATGAACGCGCAGCCCGCCGCCAGGGCGGCGGAGATTTTGCGCACCGCCTGGCTCATTGGGAAGTTCCACGGCGTGAACCCCGCGACAACGCCGACAGGCTCGCGCAATGAGAGCTGATAAATGCCAGCCGCGCGCGCGGGGATGACACGGCCATAGGCGCGCCGGCCTTCCTCGGCGAACCAGTCGATCACATCCGCCGAGCCGAGAATTTCCATCCGCGCCTCGGCCAGCGGCTTGCCCTGCTCGGTGGTCATGAGCCGGGCGATGGACTCGCTGCGCTCACGCACCAGATCGGCCGCCTTGCGCATGATCTTGCCGCGCTCATAGGCCGAGATTTTCCGCCACACGGCGAAACCGGCGGCGGCGGATTCCAGCGCTTCGTCAAGGTCGGCAATCCCGGCATGCGCCAGCGTGCCGATGACCTCTTCCGTCGCGGGGTTGACCACGCCGAGCGTGCGCCCGCCACTGGCCGCGCGCCATCTCCCCGCGATATGCAGCAATACGTCCTGATACATTCTATACTTCCTCTAGCTCTCTTTGATGACTTTTCCCATGATATCAATCATCTGCGAAAGCTCGTCCGCCGTGGCGGCAAATGGCGGGGCGAGGACGATGGAATCGCCCGCCGCGCGCAGCACCAGACCGGCCTCGAACGCCTTGCAGAGAATGTTAAAGCCACGCGCGCCGGGCTTGCCTTTCGGCTCCAGCTCCACCGCGCTGAGCAGGCCGTAGCCGCGCGTATCGGTGACATAGGGCAGATCCTTAAACGCGCCGATCTGTTCCAGAAACGCCGGGGCGAGATCGCGCACGCGGGCGAAGGTGTCTTCCTCGCGGTAGATTTTCAACGTGGCCAGGGCAGCCGCGCAGGCGGCGGGATGCCCGGAGTAGGTGTAGCCGTGGTAGAGTTCGACGTTGTTATCAGGCGCGGCATCGAGGATCGTCTGCTGGATTTCCTCGCGCACGGCGGTCGCGGCCATCGGGATCGAGCCGTTGGTGAGCGCCTTGGCCATGGTCATGATATCAGGTGTGACGCCAAAGGTCTGCGCCGCGAAATTCTGCCCGGTGCGGCCAAAACCGGTGATGACTTCATCGAAGATCAGCAGGATGCCGTGTTTGGTGCAGATATCGCGCAGGCGTTGCAAGTAGCCCTTGGGCGGGACCAGGATGCCGGTGGAACCGGCGATGGGCTCGACGATGCAGGCGGCGATAGTGTCCGCGCCGTGGAGATCGACAAAACGCTGAAGGTCATCGGCGAGGTCGGCGCCATGGGTGCCCTCGCCCATCTCGTACTGGTTCTCGGGGATTTTGGTGTGGCGCATGTGCAGGACGCCCGGCAGGCCGAGGCCGAAGCTCTTGCGGTTGTTGACCATGCCACCGACCGACCAGCCGCCAAAGTTGACGCCGTGGTAGCCGCGCTCACGGCCTACGATGCGCTGGCGCTGCCCCTCACCGCGGACGCGATGGTATTGGATGGCGATTTTCAGCGCGGTTTCCACGGCTTCCGAGCCGGAGCCGGAGAAGATAACGCGGTTGAGGCCGGGGGGGAGCATGTCCGCCATCTCGGCGGCGAGACGGAAGGCCACCGGGACGCCGTATTGAAACGGCGGGGCGTAATCCAGCTCCTGCATCTGCCGGGTGACGGCTTCGCGGATTTCGCGGCGGCCGTGGCCCAGGGGAATGCAATAGAGGCCTGATGAGCCGTCAAAGATTTTATCACCGCGTGTATTATAATAATAAACGCCTTCGGCGCGCGTGATCAGCCGGGGCTGCTCCAGAAACTGCCGGTTGGCGGTGAAAGGCATCCATTGGT
>NZ_JAQTZC010000121.1 GCF_028687955.1 Acidocella sp. | reverse complement strand
CCCCTGGGCTTCCAGAGGTTCCACGATCAGCTCAGCGATGCGGCCCTCAAGGCCGGTATGGTTCGGGCGGTTGGCGGTCATTCAGGCAAAAATCCAACAAAAAAGGCGGCCGGTTAGGGCCACCCTGGAAAACTCGGGTTTTGTTTTTTGCCGTCATACGCCGATACCGCGCTGGCGGCAAGGAGTTTCTCGCAGCGGCACCGGATCTCATGGCAAACGGCGCAAAACCTCACCCCGGGTCCAGGGCCACCTCGTCGCAATGCACCCGCATCAAATCCTCCATCTGGTGCATATACGCCTCGCTGCGCGTCCCGGGCGGGGGCGTTTCGGGCGGTGGCGCCTCGGGCGGGGGCGCCACCACGATATTCGCGTAACAGCGCGCGAACACCCGCATCACATGCGCCACGCCCACCCCGGTCACGCTGCGCCGGTCCCCGGCAAAATAGCTCCCGCCATCAAACCGGCCCGTGATAATCTCATAGGACGGGAAATACGCCACCCCCGGCCGCCCCTGCGCCACCATCTCCGCCGCCACGCGCAGCACGGATTTGGAGTAAATCGTCGCGGCCAGCACATGCGTATCCGCCCGCGCCGTCGCCACCAGCGGCACCGGCGAAACGGTGAGAATCACCCGGCAGCCATGGTTGACGCCGCGCAGCTCATCGATGAAACAGTTCAAATCCTCCACGACCTCCGCCACGGTGAAATTGTGGAATTCATGCCGCGCCGCGTCGAACGTCCCGCCCGCAACCCCAGGACAGAGCGGAAAAACCGCCCCATCCGCCCGCGAGCGCCACGCTTCGGTAAGCCCCAGGGTGAACACCAACACATCCAGCGTCTCGAACGCCCGGCGCAACGCGGCAAAATGGCGCGCCCTGTCGATCTCGAACTCACGCCTGGACAAAAACCCACCCGGCTGGATCTGCGGCCTGAACGGATCAATAAACTGCCCGTCCGTCTCCCAGACATCCTCGGCGGGGCTGAAATTGCCATAAGCACGGCGGAAAAGCTGCAAGAGCTGCCGCGCCGTATAAATATTGCCGGTGCGCGCGCTGAACACAGCATAGTTGAAGCTGTGCGCCAACGCCGCCGAAGCAAGCGGATGCGCCGCCTCGGCAACGAGAAAATTGAACTGGATCGCCCGCAGCATCGGCCCGATGTGCTGGGCGAAACAGCTCCCGGCGGCAAAAACAGCATCCCCCGGCGCAATCATGAACGGCGCCTGCACCGCCGGATCAACCGCGCCCGGCGCCACCTGCGCCACGGCGCGCCGCCAGAAGGCGTGGTCAGGCAGATTCTGATACGGATTACCGCTCATCGCGCCGGCTCGCCCAAGCTCGCCGCCAGTTTTTCCAGTACATGCGCGCCATAAACCGGGTTGCCATGCGTCGGGTCCGGGTTCCACCCGGCCTCAACCATCATGCCCTGAGCATCCTGCATCTCCGCCGGCACGCCAAGGAACGCAACGCCCAGCCGCGCGCACGCCTCCCGGTACAGCGCCGAATGCAGCCGCCAGAGCTTGTAGCGCAGCAGCGCCGGAGAGACGCCGTATGCCACGATCATATCCTTGAAAATCCCCGGATAGGTTCGGATATGCGCCGCCGAGGGCACCGGCGGGGGAGATTCGATATGAACAAGCCGCCCCGGCACCGCCGCCCGGTACGCCGCCAACACCGCCAGATGCGGCGCAACGCGGCGGGCAAGCTCACCGCGCAACAGCCCGGCGGGCAGAATTTCGCACATCTCGTCCACGGGCAGTTCCGGCGCTTCCGGCAGCACGAAGTCAAAACGCTGCGGATGGTTCAACATGCCGATGATCGAATGGTCATTCCCGCCGAGCACCGAAACATGCACCTCGGCCGCCGCCGCGCGCAGCTCCCCCAGGAGCGCCGGGCACAACCCGCCTTCGGCCATCGGCGGCTCAAATTGCGGATCGTTGAGCAGCGCAAAGCGCATCTCCGGTACTTGCGCGCCCGGCACACGCCGCTTATGCGCCGCTTCCAGCGCGCAGGCATGGCTATGTCCCATGACAAAAATTCTACCCGGCATCGTTCCCGCCTGTTGCTCTGCCTTAAAGATGTAGCCGCTTTGCCCTCCAGCACAAAAAACGGAAATTTCCGCGTTGCGCAACCGTGGTAACGGCATAAATAAACCTGTTTATTCAGATGACAAAGGATGATTCGCGATGAAGCCACCGATCGGCCGGGACACCAAACTCTGCATGTCGCTCTCAGCCCGCCCGGGCAATTTCAGCCCGCGCTTCCAAAATCATTTATACGAGGCGCCACGGCTGGATTCCGTCTACAAATCCTTCACCACCCAAAACCTCCCCGCGGCCATTGGCGGCATCCGCGCCCTGAGCATTCGCGGTGGCACCATTTCCATGCCCTTCAAGGAAGCCGTGATTCCGCCCATCGACACGCTGGAAGCCCCGGTCGCGCCATTTCTCATCAACACGAGCCCGCTTGGCATGGCCGGGGCGGACGAGGCGGTGCTGGCCTTCACCCCGGCACAGATCTCCGCCGCCGCCTTCGCCCGCACCGGCTGAACCGTCCGCCAACAAAAAACGGCGCCCGAAAGCGCCGTTTCCTACAAAAAGCCCCGCGAAATTAAGCGGAGTAATACATCTCGAACTCAACCGGGTGCGGCGTGTGCTCGAAGCGGTACACTTCCTTCCACTTGATCTCTATGTAGCTCTCAATCTGCTCCTTGCTGAACACATCGCCCTGCAACAG
>NZ_JAQTZC010000071.1 GCF_028687955.1 Acidocella sp. | reverse complement strand
CAATGATCGTGGTGCCTTCTGGTATTGCACTTATCAGGGTGGCCTCACGGCCGCGCTTTTCGTAACTTTGCTGAAGAAAATGATGCGGGGCCGCAAAAGACCCGTGCACTTGGTGGTTGACGGCCTGCCCGCCCATAAGACCTTGCTCGTCAAAGATTATGTGGCTTCAACGAAAGGGCGTCTGACCATGCACGTCCTCCCTGGCTACGCGCCGGAGCTAAACCCGGACGAATTGGTCTGGAGCCATATGAAGCGAACCGGCGTTGCCAGAAATCCACTACGCAAAGGCGAAAAATTGCGCGATAAAGTCGAAGCACAGCTCGCCGAAATTCGCCGCTTGCCAGACCTCATCCGTTCATTCTTCAAAGCACCAAGTGTCGCCTATATTGCCGACTGGTGAGTAAAAGCCAGACGGCGCTGTTCCAGGATATTTATCCGGCCGGCGCGGGCAAGGCGCCGGGGATTGGCACGGCGCTGGAGGGGATTTCATCCGACCTGACGCAAGGAGCACTGACCGCGACCGGCAATCCGCTGAATGCGGCGATTCAGGGCAACGGGTATTTCGTGGTGCAGACGAACGGCACGCAGCAATATACCCGCGACGGCGCATTTCAACTTAATTCCTCGGGCCAGCTGGTGACCGCCAGCGGCTCGAATGTGCTGGGCTATACGCAGACCGCCAGCGGCGCGCTGGGCAGCACGCTGGGGCCGATTACGATCAACACCGGGTCCATGGGGGCGAATCCCACGAGCAATCTGGGTTTGACGCTGAATTTGAACTCCGGCGATCCGGTGATTCCCGCGGGAACGGCCTTCAGCGCCAGCGACAGCGCTTCCTACGACCAATCAACTTCGGTGGTGAGTTATGACTCGCTGGGCAATGCCAACCGGATTGGACTGTATTTCGCACAAAATCCGGCGGCAACGGCCGGCGCGGTGCCCAGCTGGACCGTGTATGCGCAGCCGCAGCTTGCCAATGGCACCAATGCCGGAACACCGCAGACGCTGACCACTCTGAATTTTACCTCGGCCGGGGCGCTGAGCAGCGGCAGTCCGGCGACGCTGAATGTGAACTGGGGCAATGGTGCGGCCGATTCCTCCATTGCCTTTAACCTGACCGGCACCACGCTGGCGGCGCAGAGTTTCTCGGTGGCCGGGATCACCAATAACGGCTACGCGCCTGGCAGCTACAGCGGTTCCACGCTGGCGGCGAACGGGGCGGTGCAGTCAACCTATACCAACGGGCAGACGGTAAGTTCGGGTTCGCTGGCGCTGGCGAATTTTATAAATCAGGAAGGGCTGACGCCGATTACGGGGAACCTGTTCTCGGCATCGGCAACCTCCGGGCAGCCAGTTGTCGGCACACCCGGCACCGGGCTGGCGGGGACGCTGAGCGGGGGAAATCTGGAGGCTTCCAATGCGTCCACCTCCTCGCTGCTGGTGTCGCTGATCCAGTACCAGCAGGCGTATCAAGCCAATACATCGGTAATTCAGACCGAGCAGCAGGACAGCCAGCGGCTGGTGCAGATTTAAGCCATGGCTGGTCCATCTCTCTACACCAGCATGGCGGGGCTGCAGGCGATTAACGCGCAGATGCAGGCGCTTTCGGCCAACCTCGCCAACCAGCAGACGCCCGGCTACGCCGCTGTGCAGGCGGTGACGGAGGCTGCCAATTACCAAGGCGGCAATGCCCCCACCGGGGCGGATGCCGTGGTGCTGACGCCAGGGCCAAGCCTGACACAGGGCAGCTTGCAACATACCGGCGACCCGATGAACGTGGCGCTGGGCGGGAATGCCTGGCTGGAGGTGCAGACGGGCAGCGGCCCGGCGTTAACGCGCAACGGGTCGCTTAGCATCTCCAATGCCGGGATATTGACCGATTCGGCCGGGAATCCGGTGCTGGGCGTGGGTGGGCAGCCGATTAGCCTGCCGAACCTGGCCAAGCTGGAAATCGGCACGGATGGCACTGTTTCGGGCGTGCCCGCGAGTTCACCCGGCGGACCGGCGCAGGTTTATGGGCAGATAAACTTGGTGGGCACACCGGCTGGGACTCTGACACCGCTGAGCGGGACGCTTTATAGCCCGCCGGCAGGGGTGACGCTGAGCACCGCCACCAATGGCTCGCTGCATCAGGGCTATCTGAACGGCAGCAATGTCAATTCGATCCAGAGCATGATGCAGCTGATCGCGGACAGCCGCTCGTATCAGACGCAGACGGATCTGATGAAATCCCAGGGCAACAGCGCGGCGGACCTTAATGCGCTGTTGGCGCAGGGGTGAGCGCCGTGACAGCAAATCACTTAACCGGCGGGGCCATGATGATGTGGCAGGCCAGCGGAGCAGACCGATGAACCATGCACTCGATACCATCGCGACGGGGCTGCAAGCCAGCCAGATGATGATGAACACGATCGCGGATAACCTCTCGAACGTGAATACCACGGGCTTCAAGTCGGAGACGCCTGAGTTCCAGTCGTTGCTGTATCAGGACGGGATTCAGCCGGGGGCGAATTCCACCGGGACGACTGTTTATCCATCCGGGCTGGAAGTGGGCACCGGGGTGAAGGTGGCGTCCATCAAGGATACGCTGACGCAGGGAACGCTGACCAGCACGGGCAATCCGCTGGATCTGGCGATCAATGGCAACGGGTATTTCCAGATTTTGCAGCCAAATGGCCAGACGGCGTATACGCGCGACGGCTCGTTCCAGTTGAACCAGAACGGCCAGCTGGTGAATTCCAGCGGGTATCAGGTTTTGCCGAACGTCACCATTCCCGCGAATGCGACGAGTGTGACCATTGGCACGGATGGGACGGTTTCCATCACCACGCCCGGGTCTTCCGCCGCGACGCAGGTGGGGCAGATTCAGTTGGCGAATTTCGTGAACCCGCAGGGGTTACAGCCTTTGGGTGGAAATTTGTTCGCCAGCACGACATCAAGCGGCACGGCGATTGCCGGGGCGCCGCAGAGCAACGGGCTGGGCTCGGTGAACCAGAGTTATCTGGAATCCTCCAATGTGGATGTGGTGCAGGCGATGGTGAATATGATCTCTGCCGAGCGGGCTTATCAGCTTGGCACGCAGGCGGCATCGGCCATAGACAACCAGCTCAACTATCTGGCCCAGGCTGCCGCGGGCGCATGAGGCGGATGGCCGGCATGTTCGGGCGGGGCGTTGTGCTGGCGGGGCTGTACGTGCTGGCGGGCTGCGCCACCAAACCGCCCACGGCGGCGGCGCTGGTGGAGCCGGCGGCGTTTCCCATTAATGTGGAGCCGCAGCAGGCGGCCATGGATGGTTCAGTGTTTCCGGCCTCCACTTCCGGCTCGCTCTATGAGCCGCGGCGGGACTGGCGGCCGGGGGATCTGGTGACGATCAACATCGTGACCAGCGCAACGGCGGATAATACGGATAACGCTGCGTTGAAGCGCACTGGGACGCTCAACGATGCGCTGACCAGCTTCATGGGTGTGCCGCTGAGCTTTGGGCATTTGAACGGCAGCGCGTTTTCGCCTTCGGTCGGCGCGACCTCTGACCAGCAATATACCGGCGCGGGAACGGCGGCGGCCTCTGACAATATCTCCGGCCAGGTTGAGGCGGTGATCACGCATGTGGACCCCAACGGCACGCTGGCGCTGGCGGGGCGGACGAATGTGAATATCAACGGCAATGTCACCAGTATTGTGGTGACCGGCTATGCCAGCCCGGATGATATTGCCGCCAACACCACTATCAGCTCCAATAACGTGGCGGATATGAACGTGCAGTATGTTGGCAACGGGCCGATTAATGGCGCGCATCAGGTGCCTTGGTTGCAGCAGATTCTCACCAAGGTCTCGCCGTTTTGAGGCGCGCGGGGCGGCAATTCTGTTTTGGGCTGATGCTGGCGGTGTTTTGCGCGGCGATGGCACGGGCTGACAGCACGACGATCGACCAGTTGGTGACGGTTGCGGGCGCACCGACCAACCAGCTTTACGGCTATGGGCTTGTGGTGGGGCTGCCAGGAACGGGCGACCAGACAACGGAAGTGCCTTACACGCAGCAATCCATCCTCAACATGCTGCGCAACATGGGAATTTCGTTGCCAAATGTGACGTCCATGCAGCCGAACGACGTGGCCTCGGTGATGGTGACGGCCGAGGTGCCGGCGTTTGCGCATGCGGGGCAGCGGGTTGATGTCACGGTTTCAGCGGTGGGCAATGCGGCCTCGCTCGCGGGTGGCGTTTTGTTGCCGACGCCGATGCGCGGAGGAAACGGCGTTGTTTACGCGCAGGCGCAGGGGCCATTGCTGGTGAGCGGATTTGCCAGCAGCGCGGGGGGAACCTCGACCAGCGTGAATGTGCCGACGGTGGGATCGCTGCCGGGGGGGGCGATTTTGGCCAACACGATCCCGGCGGATTACAATGTTAACGGCATGAGCGCGCTGCTGCTGGATACGCCGAGCTTCCAGACCGCGCAGCAGATTACCGATGTGATTAACGCCCGCTACGGCAGCGGAACGGCGAATGCGACCTCGCCGGGAGAAATTGACCTGACCGCACAGGGGCGAGACCCGATGCGCTTCATGGCCGGGGTGCTCTCGCTGCCGATTACGCCGCCGGCGCAGGCGCCCACGATCATCGTGGATGCGCAGAGCGGCACGATTGTGATGAATGCCGGGGTGACGCTGGGGCCAGCGGTGGTGAGCCATGGCGATTTGACCGTGAACATCCAGACCACCACCGGGGTGAGCCAGCCGGGGCCGTTCAGCAACGGCTCCACCGTGGCGGTGCAGAATACGGCGGTGAGCGCCAAGCAGCCCAAGGCCGATGTTATCAACCTGCCGCGCGCGGCGACCTTGCAGGATGTGGCCGCCGCGCTGAACGCGGTGGGGGCAACACCCTCGGATCTGATCGCGATCATCGAGGCGCTCAAGCAGGCCGGCGCGATCAACGGCACGATCAAGGTGATATGATGGCGCTGGTAACAAACCTCGGGCAAAGCAGCCTGAACACCACCACGCCGCAGCCGGGGCTGAGTGAGGCTGTGAAGCATATGACCGGGATGCTTTGGTATGAGATGCTCTCGGAATTGAACAAGAGCGGAATGAGCGCTGACACGCTTGGGACCGGGGGCGATAATTTCCAGAGCATGTTCCTTTGGAATGTCGCGCAGAATGATTTTGGCAAATATGATACCGCGTTGGCGGCAGCGGCGGCGCGCCAGGTGGGTGGCGGCGGGAGCAGCGCACCGGGGACGATGCCCGCGCTGCCGGTGACAGCCGCCGCGCCTGACATACAGGCGATGCCGGAGGCCGCACAGGCGGCTTCCGCGCAGACCCGCCAGGCCGGAGACTTGCTCAGCCAGGCGAAAAGTTTTGCCAAGGCCGTATGGCCGCAGATTCAGGCCGCTGCGCAGCAGCTTGGCGTGCCGCCGGTGGCGCTGCTGGCGCAGAGCGTGCTGGAAACCGGCTGGGGAGCGGCCGCGCCGGGGCATAATCTGTTCGGGATAAAGGCCGTGGATGGCGAGACGGGAACCAGCCGGGCGACGCATGAGATGGTGGATGGCGTGCTGGTGCCCCAGACTTCCACGTTTCGTGATTATACAAGCCTGAGCGCCAGCATTTCGGATTATGTCGGCCAGATACAATCGGGGTTTCAGGCTGCGGTGGGGCAGAATACCGTGGCCGGATTTGCCGGGGCGCTGCAACATGACGGCTATGCGACGGATACGAATTACGCGGCGAAAATCATTAGTATTTCGCAATCTCCGTTGATGGCGCAGGTGTTGCAGGCCGTCGGCGGGGCGGCCCAGGGCGCGGGGAATGCGCCGCCAGAGCAGAGCAAGGCAGGTGCGTTATGAGCGGAATTACCGGCGCGATGAACACGGCGCTGAGCGGGCTGAAATTATTTGAAGCCGAGATCAGCACTGTTTCCAACAATCTGGCGAATGTGACGACCCCGGGATATACGGCGGAGACCGTAAATTCCACCACCGCCGTTAGCACCCCGGGGCAGCCGGGCAACGGCGTGCAGGCGCCGCAGATATTGCGCGCCGCCAGCGGATTTGCCGCCGGGCTGCTGCGCACGGCCAACAGCGCCTCGCAAGCGGCAAGCAACCAGGCATCATCACTCACCGCGATTTCCAACGCGCTGACCAATAACGGCAATGTACAGACATCAATCAACCAGTTTTTTCAGGATATCGGTACACTGGCCGCCAGCCCGGCCAGCGCGGCACAGCGCCAGACGGTTCTGGACGATGCCCAGACGGTTGTTGGATCTTTCCAGAGCGCTGCCGGGGTTATTAACGGGGCGGTGAGTGGCGCGGGGGCGGTGTTGCAGCAGAGCGTGACCTCAGCGAACAATCTGCTGGGACAGTTGGCGGTTATCAACAAAAGCCTGATCAGCGCCCCTAACAGCCCCAGCCTGCTTGACCAGCAGCAGGCGGCGCTGAACTCGCTCTCCAGTTTGATTTCAGTGAACGCGCTGCCGCAGGCGAATGGTTCTGTGATTGTGACAACCGGCGGCACCGTGCTGCTCGACCAGAGCGGGGCGCAGACTCTACAAGTGAACAATAGCTCACCGGTTCCAAGCCTGACCGCGGGAAACAGCAATACCCAGGTGAGTGCGAGCGCGGCCGATGGCGCGATTGGCGCGAGTATCAATACATATCAGGCCGGTGGCGCGGCGTTGCAGAGCCTTGGCACCATTGCGGCGATATTTGCCAATACGGTGAACACCGCGCAGGCACAGGGATTGACGCCGACGGGCACGCAGGGGGGCGCGCTATTCTCCGTGCCGGCACCGAGCATGACCGCGAATGCCGCCAATGCCGGCAGCGCCAGCATAACGGCGCAGATCAACAACGCCCGCGCGTTGCCGATTGACGGCGGACCATTTTTGCTGAGCTACAGCGGCGGCGCCTGGACCGCGACAAACCAGGCGAGCGGGCAGAGCTATACACCAACCGGCACGCCGCCAGGTTTTGCCGGGATGACTCTTGCGATCAGCGGGACACCCGCGAACGGCGACAAGTTCATACTCAACCCCGCGCCGAATGCGGCAAGCGGGATTGCGGTGAGCGCCACCACCCCGAACGATATTGCCGCGGCGGACCCGTATGCGGCGACGCCTGGGGTTTTGCAGAGTAGTGGCGCGATACTGAACAGCAATGGCGGCAATGTGAGCGCTGGGGTTGATACGGTAAGCAGCACGCCCGCGAGCGGCGCCGCGGTAATTCCCGCCAGTTATTTCGGGCAGAACTTGCAGGTGAATTTTACTTCCGCCACGGCCTATACGGTAGCAACCACGGCCAGCCCAGGCACGGCAATTACCAATGGAACGCTGGGAAGCACGGGGGAGGTGCTGGCGATCGCGTATCCGGCGGGGGCGGCTTCGGGGCAGTATTGGCAATTGCCTATAAACGGAACGCCGGCAGCGGGCGATACGCTCACGCTGACGCCAGGGGGCAGCAACAGCGGCAGCAATGCCACGCGCATGGCCGCACAATGGACCGCCGCTGGCACCACGGCGTCAGGCACAATGCAGCAGGCCGTTGTGGGGTTTGGCACCTCGCTCGGCGCCAATGCACAGGCGGCGCAGCAGCTGAGCACCGCGACGGCCGGGCAGGTGACCACCGCAACGACGAATTTGCAGACGGTGGCGGGCGTGAGCACGGACCAGCAGGCGGTGACGCTGACCAATTACCAACAAGCGTATCAGGCAGCGGCGCAGGCGATCAGCGCCGCGCATACGATGTTCGAATCGCTGCTGACAGCGGTTTAATTTTGTATATTTGCGGGAGATTCCATGAACCTCAAGAAAATTCTGATCTTTGGCGGCATCGCGCTCGTAGTGCTCGGCGGGGGGATTGGCGGGGCGGTGATTTTTCTGCACCACGGGAAGAACAAGACGGCTGACGTGAAACAGGTTGTGCCGCCTAAGCCGCTACTGTTCGCGGAGCTTGATAATATGGTGGTGAGCATCCCCGCCGATGTGGGGCAGCCCGCGACTTCTTATGTGCAGTTTGGAATTCAGTTCGCGACCACTGACCCTGATGCGGTGGCGGCTTTCACCTCGCTGCTGCCGATCGTCAAGGCGGATGTCATCAACCTGGTGATGAACGAGACGCAGAAAACACTGCAGGACCCGGCAACACGGACGAAGCTTACGGCGAACTGCCTGGCGATCTCAAATCAGGTGCTCGAAAAAAACACGGATTTTAAGCCCGTGAATCCGTTCACTGCCGCGTATATCACTAATCTTGTCGTGCAGGACTAGGGTGTTGGAAAGCCCTAGCATTCAGCTCGTGGCATCGTCGCTGCTTTCGATCAGCGTGATTTTTGGCGTACTGCTGGTCGCCACGTTTCTGTTGCGCCGGTTGCGCGGCACGGCATGGGGGCGGCGGGCGGTGGGGCAGTCACCCATTCATATTGCCGCCGTGCGCGGTCTTGGCGGGCATAATACGCTGGTGATCGCCGAGGTGGAGGGGCACAGGTTTCTGCTCGGCGTCAGCCGTGGGGGGATCTCGGCCATTGGCCGGATTGACGGGCATGAATAGAGGGCTGTTCGCCCTGACTCTGGGCCTGGCCGCCGCGCCAGTGCATGCGGCGATGCCCACGGGGCTGACGCTGATGAAAGAGGTGACGGGCAGCGGCGGCGCCTCCTACTCGCTGGATGTGCAGACGCTGCTGGTGATTACCGGCTTGGCCTTCTTGCCGGGCATATTGCTGCTGATGACCGGCTTTACGCGGATTATCATTGTATTGTCGGTGATGCGCCAGGCAATGGGATTGCAGACAACGCCGCCGAACATGGTGCTGTCGGCGCTGGCGCTGGCGCTGAGCGTGTTTGTGATGCGTGGGGTGATACAACAGGAGCAGACCCTGGCGATTGACCCGTATCTGGCCGGGCAGATCAGCTTTAATCAGGCGGTGGCGGCGGCGAAGGGGCCGGAGCAGAATTTCATGCTGGCGCAGACACGCAAGGCGCCGCTGCATTTGTTCGTGGATTTGAGCGGCGGGCATTATGCAACGCCAAAGGATGTGCCGATGACGGTATTGGTGCCGGCGTTCGCGACATCGGAGCTGGAGACGGCGTTCCAGATCAGTTTTCTGATTTATGTGCCCTTTGTGCTGATCGATCTGGCGGTGGCATCGGTGTTGATGTCGCTTGGCATGATCATGGTTTCGCCGACGCTGATCTCACTGCCGTTGAAGCTGTTGATGTTCGTCTCGATTCATGGCTGGGTGCTGGTGCTGGGCACGCTGGCGAACAGTTTCGTGCTGCCGCCGTAATGCCGCTTTATCTGCAACTGCTGCATCTGGCGCTGGCGGTGGAGCTGGATGCGGTGACGCCGATTGTTATGGTGTTGCTGGCGATCGGCCTGGTGACGGCGATTTTTCAATCAGCGTTCCAGATCGAGGATACGACCTTCAGCCTGTTGCCAAAGATATTCGCGATGATCGCGATCGGGCTGTTTGGTGGATTTGGCGCGTTGGGCGTGTTCGAGCATTTCGCGATAACGCTCATCACCCATGCGCCGGGGCTGGTGCATCAGACATGGTCCTGAGCGAAGCGCAGGTGATGCTCTGGCTGGGCCATTTTTTATGGCCGTTTCTGCGGATCACAGGGCTGCTGCTCACCGCGCCGGTTTATGGCTCGCCGCTGATCCCCGGCATGGTGAAGGCGGCATTGGCGGCGGCGATGGCGGCGGCGCTGGCGCTCTGGCTGCCGGGATTGCCCCCCTTCCCTGGCGATCCGCTAATCGCGATTTATACCGGGCTGGCCCAGATCGCCTTTGGCGCGATGCTCGGCATGGTTATGCAGATTGTGGTTTCCGCCGTGGCGGGCGCGGGCGAAATTGCCGGCCTGGCCATGGGGCTGAGCTTTGCGGAGTTGCAGTTCCGGGAGTCCCCGGGGATGACGCCAGTACTCTACGATATCATGCTCTGGGCCGCGATGCTGGGTTACATGGCGGCGGGCGGGCCGCTATGGCTGTTTGCGGCGCTGGCGCATTCGTTTCAGCATGGCGTGGGTGTTGGCGGCAGCGGCAGCTGGAGCGCGCTGGCGGCGTTAGGGGGCACGCTCTTGAGCTCCGCCGTGATCCTGGCGATGCCGGTGCTGGCCGTATCGTTATGCGTGAATCTGACCGTGGGACTGACCTCCGTATTCGCGCCGCAGATGAACCTGCTGACCATTGGCTTTCCCCTGCTGATTCTGGCCGGGTTGTGGGTGTTCTCGGGGGCGGTGTTGTACCTCGGCCATGACATGGAACAGCTGCTGCGGGTGGGCACCGGCGTGCTGAACGATATGCTCGGCCGCCATGGCTGAGGGCAGCGGCGAAAAGCAGCACGGCCCAACCAAACGGCGGCTGCAACAGGCGGCGGAGCGCGGGGATGTCGCCCGCTCGACGGATTTACCGAAAGCGGCGGTGGTGGTGATTGTGACCATGCTGGCGCTGGGAGCGGCGGCCGGGATCGGCGAGCGGTTGCAGGGGGATGTGGCGGCCTGGCTGGCGGCGGCGGGAACGGCGCGGCCAGAGGCGGCGGCGGGCTGGAGCCTGACGGTGGGGGCGCAGATCGGGCCGCTGCTGCTGCTGATCGCGGGGGTGGCCGTGGTGGCCAGCGTGCTTTCCGGCGGCTGGGTGTTCAGCCTGGAATTGCTCAGGCCCGATCTCTCCAAGCTGATGCCGGCGCATGGATTGGGACAGTTATTCTCCAAATCCGGCACAAGCGAGACCTTCAAGGCCTTGTTAAAGTTCATCGTCATCGGCGGGGTGGGTACACAGATGATCCTGGCGCGCGAACCGGCGCTGGCGGCGCTGGCGGCCAGCCCCCGCCCTGGCGCTGGGCCGGTGGTGGCGCTCTGCTTGCAGGTGATCTTGGCGATCTGCGCCGTGATCACCGTGTTGGCGGCGGGGGATATGGGGCTGCAATATTGGCTGCACCGGCAGAAGCTGCGGATGTCTGACAATGAAATCCGCGAGGAGATGAAGGACTCGGCGGGCAACCCGGAGGTGCGCGGCCGGCAGCGGATGCTGGCGCGCAAGCTGGCGCGGGCAAGGCAGATGCAGAAAATCCCGGAAGCCTCGGTGATCGTGGTGAACCCGACGCATTATGCCGTGGCTATACGCTACCGCCGGGGGGTGGACCGTGCGCCGCTGTTGCTGGCCAAGGGCGTGGGACTGCTGGCGGCGGAAATTATCAGCCGGGGGCGGGGGTTTGGGATTCCGGTGGTGGAGGCGCCGCCGCTGGCGCGCGCGGTGTATCGCCATGTGGAGCCGGGTGAGCCGGTGCCGGTGGC
>NZ_JAQTZC010000070.1 GCF_028687955.1 Acidocella sp. | reverse complement strand
CGAACATCAGCGCAACCACGGTCCCCGCCGGCACCAGCAGCTTCCACCAGGTAATCGCGTTATTGATCTTCAGCACGAGCCTGATCGCCAGCAGGTTGATCCAGAGGAACAGCACCATCAGCGCCGCCGCCGCCGCGAAGCCTTTCATGGTGAGCATGCCGCTCGCCGGATCCACCAGGCCGGAGAAAAAATTATTGCTGTAATTGATCACTGAAACCGCCTCGACCGGCGGGACGGAAATATAGGCGAGAAAATTGATCCAGGTCATCACTTGCGCCGAGAGCCGGCCAAAACAGAGATACGGGAACACGATCACCGCGCCCGGCTGCGGGAACATGGTGGATAGCTCTGCAAACACAAAAGCCAGCAGGAGCACCGCCCCGCCGCCGATCACCCAGGCAATGAGCGAGGCCGGCCCGGCGATTTTCGCCGCGTTCATCGCCCCGAAAAGCCATCCGGACCCTATCATCCCTCCCAGGCTGGCGAATAAGAGGCCAATACGTCCGGCGTCGCGTTTGAGGGCGGGTGCGGGCATAAAATCTCCTGGCCGGGGATGAGTTGGTCCATCCAGGTCTAACCGCGATTCTCCCGCGCGTCGAGCGATTATCGCCAAGGCGGGCACGCTGCGCCCCCGCTCCACCTTTGCCAGCGGCCCATTAGCGCCTACATCTGCGGGCAACATCAGGAGCGGATATATATGCACCCAACACAGATCGCCCGGCACCCCGAAGGTTTCTCAGCACCCGGCGGCACACTCCCGGCCTGGAACCTTGGTGATCTCTACGCCGGGCTGGACGATCCGCGCATCGCCGCCGATTTGCAAAGCGCCCAGGACGCCGCGGCCGCCTTCGAGTCCCGCTACAAAACCCGCCTCGCCGGCCTCTCCGGCGCGGAGCTGGCCGCCGCGGTGCATGAGTACGAGCGCATCTCCGAATCCCTCGGCCGCGCCGCTTCCTTCGCCCAGCTGCTGTTCTCGGCTGACTCCAACAACCCCGCCCACGGCAAATTCTACCAAACCATCTCCGAGCGAGTGACGCTCATCAACACCTCCCTGCTGTTCTTCACCCTGGAGCTCAACCTCCTCCCCGAGGCCGATCTGGCCGCCAAACAGCAGGACCCTGCCTTGGCCCGCTACGCCCCCTGGCTGCGCGACCTGCGGGTCTTCCTGCCGCACCAGCTCTCCGCCGAGCTGGAAAAGCTGCTGATGGAAAAAGACGTCACCGGCCATGCCGCTTGGAGCCGCCTGTTCGATGAGACCACCGCCGCCATGCGCGTGCCGGTCAACGGCGAAGACCTCACCCTCTCCGCCGCCCTGAACAAGCTCTCAGACGCCGAGCGCGCCACCCGCCAGGCCGCCGGCAAGGCGGTTGGCGAGGCGATGGGCCGGACGGAAAAACTCTTTGCCCTCATCACCAACACGCTGGCGAAGGACAAGGAGATTGACGACAACTGGCGCCACTATCCAACCCCCGCCTCCTACCGCAACCGCGCCAACATGGTCGAGGACGAGGTGGTCGAAGCCCTGACCACAGCGGTAAAATCCTCCTATGCCCGCCTCGCGCACCGCTATTACGTCATGAAGGCCAAATGGCTGGGGCTGGACAAGCTCGAATACTGGGACCGCAACGCCCCGCTCCCCGGCGATGATGACCGCGCCATCCCCTGGCCCGAGGCAAAGGAGATGGTGCTTGCCGCCTACGCCCGCTTCAACCCCGCGCTGGCCGCGCAGATCGAGCCGTTTTTCGAGCGGAACTGGATCGACGCCGCCCCCCGCCCAGGCAAATCCGGCGGCGCCTTTGCTCATCCCACCGTTCCCGCCGCGCATCCCTATGTGCTGATGAACTATCACGGCCGCACGCGCGATGTGATGACCCTGGCGCACGAGCTTGGCCACGGCGCGCACCAGCGCCTGGCGGCGGATCAAGGCTATCTGATGTCCGGCACGCCCCTCACTTTGGCCGAAACCGCCAGCGTCTTCGGCGAGATGCTCACCTTCCGCTCCCTGCTGGATGCCGAGTCAGACCCCCAGCGCCGCCGCCTCATGCTGGCCGGCAAGGTGGAGGACATGCTCAACACCGTCGTCCGCCAGATCGCCTTCTACGAATTCGAGCTCAAGGTGCATGCCGAGCGCCGCACCGGCGAGCTGCTCCCCGCCCGCATCGGTGAAATCTGGCTGGAAGTACAGACCGAGAGCCTCGGCCCGGCCTTCACCTTTGCCGAGGAATACCGCCTCTTCTGGGCCTATGTCCCGCATTTCATCCATTCGCCGTTTTACGTCTATGCCTATGCCTTCGGCGATTGCCTGGTGAACGCGCTCTACGCCGTCTACCAGGAGAGCGCGGACAAAGCCGCCTTCGCCGCAAAATACACTGAAATGCTGAAAGCCGGCGGCACCCTGCGCCATAAGGAGCTGCTCGCCCCCTTCGGGCTGGACGCCACCCACCCCGCATTCTGGCAAAAAGGCCTGGACGTTATTTCCGGCTTCATTGATGAGCTGGAAGCGTAATGGCGGAA
Organism: Acidocella sp.; assembly: GCF_028687955.1. Lineage (GTDB taxonomy): Bacteria > Pseudomonadota > Alphaproteobacteria > Acetobacterales > Acetobacteraceae > Acidocella. Next base: position 8,868 of record NZ_JAQTZC010000070.1, on the reverse strand, counting down.
CGCGAAGGCAACATACTGGGTGACATCAGCCGCTTCGCCCGCACCTCGGGCGCCGTCGGCGGCATCGCCGCGCGCATTGCGGGGGAGCGTGTGCTCGGCATTAAAACCGACCAGGCCCGTCACGCCCAGGATTTAAAAGCCGTGCTCGGCGGTCTCAAGGGCCCGATGATGAAGGTGGCGCAGTTCCTCTCCACCGTGCCCGACGCCCTGCCGCCTGAATACGCCGCCCAGCTGGCCGAGCTGCAGGCCAACGCGCCGCCGATGGGCTGGGCCTTCGTGCGCCGGCGCATGCAGAGCGAGCTGGGGCCGGATTGGGAGAAAAAATTCACAACCTTCGGCCACGAGGCCGCCGCCGCCGCCAGCCTCGGCCAGGTCCACAAGGCCACCCTGCCGGATGGCGCCCAGGTCGCCTGCAAGCTGCAGTACCCGGACATGCCCAACATCGTCGAAGCCGACCTGCGCCAGGTGAAAATGGCCATGGCGCTCTACCGGCGCATGGATAACGCCATCATCCAGGACGACATCTACGTCGAACTCTGCGAGCGCCTGCGCGAGGAGCTGGACTACAAGCGCGAGGCCGCGCAGATGTGCCTCTACCGCGCCATGCTGGCGGGCGTCCCGGGCGTGAACGTCCCCGAGCCGGTGGCGCAATACACCACGCCGCGCCTGCTCACCATGAAATGGCTGAACGGCGTGGGGCTGAGCACCTGGCTGGAGGGCAACCCCAGCCTGGAGCAGCGCAACGCTCTGGCCACCGCGCTCTTTCGCGCCTGGTACATTCCTTTCTACCGTTACGGCGTCATCCATGGAGACCCGCATCTGGGCAACTACCAGGTCTCCGAGTCCGGCGGCCTCAATCTGCTGGATTATGGCTCCATCCGCGTCTTTCCGGCCAAATTCGTCGGCGGCGTGCTGGAGCTCTACGCCGCCGTGCGCGACTCCGACTCCGCGCGCGCCCGCCACGCCTATGACATCTGGGGCTTCAAGGGCATCACCGATGAGCAGATCACCATCCTCAACGGCTGGGCGCAATTTCTCTACGGCCCGCTGGTCGAGGACCGCGTCCGCCCCATCGAGGAAAACGGTGACACCCAGTTCGGCCGTTCGGTGGCACAAAAAGTTCATGAGGGCCTGCAACGCACCGGCGGCGTGCGCCCCCCGCGCGAATTCGTCCTCATGGACCGCTCAGCCATCGGCCTCGGCTCGGTTTTCATGCGCCTGCGCGCCGAGCTGAACTGGAGCCGGCTGTTCCATGAGACGGTCGATGATTTCGATCCCGTCCAGCTCACCGCCCGCCAGCAGGAGGCCCTGCGCATTGCCGGGGTGCCGGAGGCCAAGTAATACCAGCGCGCGTGCAACAATCATGACCGAGGGCGTCGATGGCAATTTTTAAACGCGGCCTGCGCGAGGGCTTCATCGCCCGCGCCTACCGGAAGATACTGCATTCCTTCTACGCCAACGATTTATGGATCGACCTGCGCCTGCACGCCAAGCGCGAGGCGGTGGATTATATCGTCGCCAACATGAGCGAGGCGATGGTCCTGCCCGACCGGCTGGATCTGCTTAAATTCGCCCTCTCGCGCGCCCCGGCCGAGGGGCTGGTGCTGGAGTTCGGCGTCGAGAAGGGCGCCTCTTTGCGCCACCTCGCCAGCCTGCGCCCCGGCAATGTTCATGGGTTTGACAGTTTCGAGGGCCTGCCCGGCGACTGGGGCGGCACCAAGGAGGCCGCCGGCGCCTTCACCCTGCGTGGAAAGCTGCCAAAAGTCCCGGCCAACGCCATCCTGCATGTCGGCTGGTTTGACAAAACCCTGCCGCCCTTCCTGGCGGCAAATCCGGCCCAATGCGCCCTCATCCATGTCGATTGCGACATCTACATCAGCACAACCGTCATCTTCGAGCAGCTGCGTCCGCGCATCGGCAGCGGCACGGTCATCGTGTTCGATGAATATTTCAACTACCCAGGCTGGCGCGCGCATGAATACAAGGCGTTCCAGGAGTTCATCGCCGCAACCGGGCTGCGCTATCGCTATCTTGGCTTTTCCGCCGAAAAGGGCCACGTCGCGGTCATCATTCTCTGAATCCCGCCGCACCCCGCCGCGCGACGCCGCGCGACGCCGCCCGCACATCACACTTCCGGCAGGGGCATGTGTGGTAACGCGCGGGCCCGGCGCGTATACTCTTGAATAATTACGCAGCCTCCATCATGGTGTGCTGCAATCGATAGCGTTTTTTAGGGAATGGCCCATGCGTCTAGCTGTTTTGAAAGAACGTCGCGCGGGCGAAGCCCGCGTGGCGGCGACACCGGATACAGTCAAAAAGCTGATTGCTCTTGGCCTCAGCGTCGCCATCGAGGCCGGCGCCGGGTTGCAAGCGGCGATCGCCGATGAGGAATTCGCGGCTGCCGGGGCGCAAATCACCCCTGATGCCGCGGCCGCCCTGAAAGGCGCTGGAATTCTCTTCGCCGTGCAGGCGCCCGAGCCGGAAGTCCGTTCCCTGGTGGAGCCAGGCACCCTGCTGGTCTGCATCATGAACACCTTCGGCAATCCAGAGCTGGTCCCAGCCCTGGCCGCCGCGAAGATTGACGGCGTGGCGATGGAGATGATGCCCCGCATCACCCGCGCCCAGAGCATGGACGTGCTCTCCAGCCAGGCCAACCTCTCCGGCTACCGCGCCCTCATCGAGGCTGCCAACGCCTTCGCGCGCGGCTTCCCGATGATGATGACCGCCGCCGGCACCGTTCCGCCCGCCCGCGTGCTGGTCATCGGCGCCGGCGTCGCCGGGCTGCAGGCCATCGCCACCGCGCGCCGCCTCGGCGGCATCGTCTCCGGCACGGATGTCCGCCCCGCGGCCAAGGAAGAAATCAAATCCCTCGGCGCCACCTATATCGGCGTCGATGACGAGGAGTCAGCCAAGCAGACCGGCCCCTATGCAGGGCAGATGTCCGAGGAATTCCGCAAAAAACAGGCGGACCTCATGGCCGCCACCGTCGCCAAGAACGACATCATCGTCTGCACCGCGCTGGTGCAGGGCCGCAAGGCGCCGGTGATCGTCACCTCCGAAATGGTCGCCGCCATGCGCGCGGGCAGCATCATCATAGACCTCGCCGCCGATTCAGGCGGCAATTGCGCCGATACCGTGCCGGGTGAGACCATCACCACCGCCAACGGCGTCACCATCATCGGCCACCGCAATTGGCCCTCGCGCATCGCCGTCGCCGCCAGCCAGCTCTACGCGCGCAACCTGCTCACATTTATCACGACGTTTTGGGACGAGGATGCAAAAGCGCCCAAGCTCACCGAGACCGACGACATCATCAAAGCTGTGCTGCTGACCAAGGGTGGCCAGGTCGTTCACGCGAATTTCATTCCCGCAGCCGCTTAAAGGGGGGAACCAAACATGACACCAGCCGACTTAGCCGCACAAGCGGCAGACCTCGCGCATCAAGCCTCGATTCTCGCGCAAAATGCCGCCGGCGTCGCCGCCATCGCGGCGCAGAATACGCCACCCGCCGCCCCCTTTGTGTATCTGTTCAGCATTTTCGTGCTGGCGATCTTCGTGGGCTACTATGTGGTGTGGAACGTCACCCCGGCCCTGCACTCGCCCCTCATGGCCGTCACCAACGCCATCTCCTCGGTCATCATCGTCGGCGCCATGCTGGCAACCGGCCTGCAAGGCAGCTCCGTTGCCCATATATTCGGCTTCCTGGCCGTGGTGCTGGTCAGTATCAATATTTTCGGCGGCTTTGTGGTGACCAACCGCATGCTCTCGATGTTCCGTAAAAAATAAGGCGCCCGCCAGATGAACCAGTCGCTTACCTCCTTCGCTTATCTGGTCGCCGCGGTATTATTTATCTTGGCGTTGCGCGGCCTCTCGCATCCAACCACCTCGCGCCGGGGCAACAGGCTCGGCATCATCGGCATGGGCATCGCCATTTTGGCGACCCTGGTGCACAGCGGCATGTCGCTGGGCGGCGTGGCGCTCATCGTGCTCGGCGTCGCCATCGGCGGCGCCATCGGCACCGTCGCGGCGCTGCGCATTAAAATGACCGCGCTGCCCCAGCTCGTCGCCGCCTTCCACTCCCTGGTCGGTCTGGCCGCCGTGTTCGTCGCCGCCTCGGCGCTAAACGCGCCGCAGAGCTTCGGCATCGGCACTACCGGGCATATCCATCTGGAAAGCCTGGTGGAAATGTCGCTCGGCCTGGCCATCGGCGCCGTCACCTTCACTGGCTCGCTCATCGCCTTCGCCAAGCTGCAGGCGTTGATGTCGGGCACGCCGATCACCTTCCGCGGCCAGCACAAGCTCAACCTGGGTCTCGGCATTCTGCTGTTCGTCCTCACCTTGCTGTTCATTGTCTCTGGCGGCAGCAAAATCCTGTTCGCGGCGGTCGCCATCCTGGCGCTGCTCATGGGCTTCCTGCTCATCATCCCCATCGGCGGCGCGGACATGCCGGTCGTGGTCTCGATGCTGAACTCCTACTCCGGCTGGGCCGCCGCCGGCATCGGCTTCACCATTGGCAACATGGCACTCATCGTCACTGGCGCGCTGGTCGGCGCCTCGGGCGCCATTCTGTCCTATATCATGTGCAAGGGCATGAACCGCAGCATTTTCAACGTGCTGCTGGGCGGCTTCGGCAACGCCGGCCCCGAGGCCGTGGCCGGCACCAACTCGGGCGACAAATCGGTGAAAATCGGTTCCGCCGAGGATGCCGCCTTCATCATGAAGAACGCCTCCAAGGTCATCATCGTGCCCGGCTACGGCATGGCGGTGTCCCAGGCCCAGCATGCCCTGCGTGAAATGGCGGACGTGCTGAAGGCCGACAACATCGTGGTCAAATACGCCATCCACCCGGTGGCGGGCCGCATGCCCGGCCACATGAACGTGCTGCTGGCCGAAGCCGGCGTCTCCTATGACGATGTGTTCGAGCTGGAAACCATCAACAACGAGTTCGCCTCGGCTGACGTGGTGTATGTCATCGGCGCCAACGACGTAACGAACCCGGCGGCCAAAACCAACCCGGCCAGCCCGATCTTCGGCATGCCGATCCTCGAGGTCGACAAGGCCAAGACCGTGCTGTTCGTCAAGCGCTCCATGGCTTCGGGCTACTCCGGCGTCGACAACGAACTCTTCTTCCGTGACAACACCATGATGCTCTTCGGCGACGCCAAAAAGATGACCGAGGAAATCGTGCAATCGCTGGATCACTAAAGTCAAGCCGAATGCCGCTAAAAAAGGCGGGCTTCATAGCCTGCCTTTTTTGTGCCGGGGCAACGCCGCCTAAAAATAAACCAGCATAGTGTTTTGCTGTAAAAAAAGGCATAATTTCGCCTGTCTCCCGGCTGGTGGCATTGCTCAACGGTCATCATTTAGGATACGACCATGCAAACCGGCCTAGCCGGGTACTATGTCGGCATGACGGAGAGATACATCTGTGAAGCATTTCAAACGCCTTCTGGTCGCCAACCGGTCTGAAATCGCCATCCGCGTCATGCGCGCGGCGGCTGAGCTTGGTATTCAGACCATCGCCATTTACCCGGAGCACGATAAACTCTCCCTGCACCGGTTCAAGGCGGATGAGGCGTATCTGATCGGCCGCGGCATGGGCCCCATCGAGGCCTATCTCTCTATCGAGGAAGTCATCCGCGTTGCCAAGCAGGCAAACGCCGACGCCATCCACCCCGGCTACGGCTTTCTCTCCGAAAACCCCGATTTCGCCGACGCCTGCGCCGCCGAGGGCATCGTCTTCATCGGCCCCTCACCGGACACCATGCGCCGCCTCGGCAACAAGGTCGCCGCCCGCAACCTCGCCATCTCGGTCGGCGTGCCGGTCATGCCCGCCACCAACCCGTTGCCGGAGGATGCGGCGGAAATCAAACGCCTGGCCGCTGAAGTTGGCTACCCGGTCATGCTCAAGGCCTCATGGGGCGGCGGCGGGCGCGGCATGCGCCCCATCGAGTCCGAGGACACCCTGCTGGAATCCGTCCAGGCCGCCCGGCGCGAGGCCAAGGCCGCCTTCGGCAACGATGAAGTCTATCTGGAAAAACTGGTCCGCCGCGCCCGCCATGTCGAGGTCCAGCTGCTGGGAGATTCCCACGGCAACCTCGTGCATCTCTTTGAGCGCGACTGCTCCATCCAGCGCCGCCACCAGAAGGTCATCGAGCGCGCCCCGGCCCCCTACCTGAACGAGTCCGAGCGGGCCGAAATCTGCAACGCCGCGCTCGCCATTGGCCGCGCCACCCAATACTGCAACGCCGGCACCGTCGAATTCCTGATGGATATGGACACCGGCAAGTTCTACTTCATCGAGGTCAACCCCCGCGTCCAGGTCGAGCACACCGTCACGGAGGTCGTCACCGGCATCGACATCGTCAAGGCCCAGATCCACATCGCCGAGGGCGGCCATATCGGCAACCTGCCCGAAACCGGCGTGCCCGAGCAGCAAAACATCCACCTCAGCGGCCACGCCCTGCAATGCCGCATCACCACCGAGAACCCCGAGAACAACTTCATCCCCGATTACGGCCGCATCACCGCCTATCGCGGTGCCTTCGGCTTTGGCATCCGCGCGGATGGCGGCACCGCCTACGCCGGCGCGGTCGTCACCCGGTTTTATGACGCCCTGCTCGAAAAGGTCACCGCCTGGGCGCCAACGCCCGAGGAAGCCGTCGCCCGCATGGACCGCGCCCTGCGCGAATACCGCATCCGCGGCGTTGCCACCAACCTCACCTTCCTCGAAGCCCTGCTCAACCACCCCGATTTCATCGCCAACCGCTACACCACCCGCTTTATTGACAACACGCCCGAGCTTTTCCAGGTCCGCAAGCGCCGGGACCGCGCGACCAAGCTGCTGCGCTACATCGCGGATGTCACCGTCAACGGCCACCCGGAAACCCGCGGCAAGCCGCTGCCCGCCGCGCATGCCCGCACGCCCGAGGTTCCGCGCTTTGGCCATGAGCGCGCCCCCGGCACCAAGCAGATGCTCGATCAGCTCGGCCCCCAAGGCTTCTCCAGGTGGATGCTTGAGCAAAAGCGCGCTCTGGTGACAGACACGACCATGCGCGACGCGCATCAGTCGCTGCTGGCCACGCGCATGCGCTCGTATGACATTATCACCGCCGCCAAGGCCTATTCGGTCGCCCTGCCGCAGCTCTTCTCGCTGGAATGCTGGGGCGGCGCCACTTTCGATGTTTCCATGCGCTTCCTGCAGGAAGGCCCGTGGGAGCGCCTGCGCGGCATCCGTGAGCTCACCCCCAACCTGCTGCTGCAAATGCTGCTGCGCGGCGCCAACGGCGTCGGCTACACCAACTACCCCGATAATGTCGTCAAATTCTTCGTCAAACAGGCGGCCGAAGGCGGCATCGACCTGTTCCGGGTGTTTGACTGCCTGAACTGGGTGGAGAACATGCGCGTCGCGATCGACGCCGTGGTGGAATCAGGCAAGCTGGCCGAAGGCGCGCTCTGCTACACGGGTGACATCCTGGACCCTAACCGCGCCAAATACTCCCTCAACTACTACGTCGATCTGGCCAAACAGCTGGAGGCCGCCGGTTGCCACATTCTTGCGATCAAGGACATGGCCGGCCTGCTCAAGCCCGCCGCCGCCAGCGTGCTGGTCAAGGCCCTAAAGGAAAACACCGGCCTGCCGATCCACCTGCACACGCATGACACTTCCGGCATCTCCGGTGCCACCGTGTTCGCCGCCGTCACCGCCGGGGTGGACGCTTTTGATGCCGCGATGGACCCGATGTCCGGCCTTACCTCGCAGCCCTGCCTTGGCTCGCTGGTTGAATCCTTGCGCCATACCGAGCGCGACACCGGCCTCGACCCCGGCGCGATCCGCCGCATAAGCTTCTACTGGGAGGCCGTGCGCGGCCAATACGCCGCGTTTGAGAGCGACCTGCAATCCGGCGCCTCGGAAGTCTACCTGCACGAGATGCCGGGTGGCCAGTTCACTAACCTGCGCGAACAAGCCCGCTCGCTGGGCCTGGAGACCCGTTGGCACGAGGTCTCCCGCGCCTACCGCGACGCCAACGACCTCTTCGGTGACATCGTGAAGGTCACGCCCTCCTCCAAAGTGGTGGGCGACATGGCGCTGATGATGGTCAGCCAGAATCTCTCGGCGAAGGACGTGGCCGACCCGGCGAAGGAAATCTCCTTCCCGCAATCGGTTATCGAAATGCTGCATGGCGACCTCGGCCAACCCCCTGGCGGCTGGCCCGAGGCGTTGCAGAAAAAGGTGCTGAAGGACAAAACGCCGGTCACCGTGCGCCCCGGTTCGCTCATCCCCGCGGCGGACATCGAGGCCGTGCGCAAAACCGCAACCGAGCGCTGCGGGATCGAGTTCACCGATCAGATCCTTGCCTCCTACCTGATGTACCCGGAGGTCTTCACCAACTTCAACGCCTCCATGCGCACCTACGGCCCGGTCTCCGTGCTGCCCACACCGGTTTATTTCTACGGCATGAAGCCGGGTGACGAAATTTCGGTCACCCTGGAGGCCGGCAAAACCATGATCGTGAGCCTGCAAACCCTGGGCGCCACCGACGAGGACGGCAACGTGCGCGTCTTCTTCGAGCTCAACGGCCAGCCCCGCGTCATCAGCGTGCCTAACCGCAACGCCATCGCCGCGCGCCCGGCCCGCCGCAAGGCCGACGATGCCGACACAAGGCAGCTCGGCGCCCCCATGCCGGGCTCCATCGCTGCCATCTTGGTGCGCGAGGGCGATCAAGTCACCCAGGGTGAACCCCTGCTCGCCATCGAGGCGATGAAAATGGAAGCCCAACTCACCGCCCCGCGTGATGGGGTGGTCAAATCCATCCTGGTGCGCCCCGGCGAGCAGGTGGACGCCAAGGACCTGCTGATAGAGTTCGT
>NZ_JAQTZC010000069.1 GCF_028687955.1 Acidocella sp. | reverse complement strand
TCGCGCAGGCTCATCACCCGCGCGGTCTCGGGCAAAATCAGCGGCTCGATGCGCGGGAAAAATTCCACGCCGAAATCATGGTTGAATTTCTCGGCGATGTCGTTGGCCAGCTCCAGATGCTGGCGCTGGTCATCGCCCACCGGCACCTGCGTGGCGTGGTAGGCATGGATATCGGCGGCCATCAAATTCGGGTACACGAACAGCCCTGTGGAAACCGCCTCGCGGTCCTTGCCTGCCTTGTCCTTGAACTGGGTCATGCGGCTGAGCCAGCCGAAGCGCGCGACACAGTTGAAAATCCAGGCCAGGCGCGCGTGCGCATGTACGGCGGATTGGTGGAAGAGGATGTGCTTATCCGGGTCTATGCCGCAGGCGATCAATATCGCCGCGTTCAGCCGCGTCTGGTCGCGCAGCAGAACAGGATTCTGCGCCACCGTGATGGCATGCAGGTCCACGAGGCAGAACACGCATTCGTTGCTGTCCTGTAGTTTGACCCAGTTTTGCACGGCGCCCAGGTAGTTGCCGAGATGCGCGATGCCAGTGGGCTGAATGCCGGAGAATATGCGTGCCATGGCGGCTACGTCGCGCGGTTTTTTGCCCCGGTCAACCTTGTCCCGTTTTGCGCCGCCGGCGCCGCAGCAGCGCCGCCAGCTCTGAGAGATCAAACGCGCGCAGCAAAATCCCCGAACCGCCATAGGCAATGCCGCCCGCCAGGGTGAGCAGCAAAAACTGCGGAATGGTTGCCTTGCCGTGGGGGAGGACAAAAACCTTCATCGCCCACAGCGCGCCGGCCATGACGGCCCCGGCCAGCAGCAGGCGCGGCAACCGGCGCCGCGCGGCGGCATCCAGCGCGAAATGCCCGCGCCGGTGCAGCAGAAACAGCAGCACGGCGGCGTTGAAGGCGGAGGACAGGCTGGTGGCCAGCGCCGGGCCCACGGCCTTGAGCGGGTGCATGAACAGCAGGTTCATGCACAGGTTGAGCGCCACTGCGGCCACGCCGATCTTCAGCGGCGTCACGGTATCCCCGCGCGCGAAAAAACCGGGGGTGAGCACCTTCACCAGCGCGAACACCGGCAGGCCGAGCGCGAAGGCCGCCAGGGAGTTCCCGGCCAGCAGTGCGGTATGCTGCGAAAACGCGCCTCGTACGAAGAGCACATCCATCACCTGCCGCCCGGCGAGCGAAAGCCCGATGGCGGCGGGCAGGGTGAGCATCAGCACCCCTTCCAGCGCGCGGTTGAGCGCGTTCAACGCCGCGCCCTCCTCGCGCAGGGCGATATGCCGGGTAATCGCGGGGAGCAGCGCCGTTCCGGCGGCGGTGCCGATCACCCCCAGTGGCAACTGGTTCACCCGGTCGGCGTAGTACAGTACAGAGACCGACCCCGCCGGCAGCAAGGTGCCGATGATAATGTCGATGGAGACATTGAGCTGCGTCACCCCCGCTCCCACCAGCCCTGGCGTCATGCGGCGGAACAAAGTCCGCATGCGCGGTGTCAGCTTTGGACGCGGCACGGTGATGCGCATTCCCACCCGGCGCGCCGCCCAGATGAGCAGAAAAAGCTGCGCCACGCCCGAAGCGGTGACCCCCCAGGCCAGCGCATAGCCTGGATTGGGCGCATAGCGGCTCAACCCCAGCATGAAAGCGATGGAAAACACATTGAAGAGCACCGGCGCGGCGGCGGCGGCGGCAAAGCGGTTCATGGCGTTCAACACGCCCGAGAACAGCGCCGTGAGGCAGATGAGGAACAGGTATGGGAACATGATCCGCGTCAGCGCCACCGCCAGCGTGAACTTGGCGTGGTTGCCGGCAAACCCCGGGGCGAGCGCATACAAAAGCCAGGGCGTGAAGATTTCGCCCGCGAGCGTAATGCCGCCCAGCCAGAAGATCATCACTGCGGTCGCCTCCTCGGCAAACCCCGCGGCGGCCGCCACGCCCTCGGTGTGCAGGATGCCGGAGATGGAGGGCACGAACGCGGCGTTGAACGCCCCCTCGCCAAACAGCCGCCGGAACAGATTGGGCAGCCGCAGCGCCACGAAGAACGCATCGGCCACCGGCCCGGTGCCAAGAATCGCGGCGATGAGAATATCCCGGGCGAAGCCCAGGACGCGGCTCGCCATCGTCCACATCCCGACCGTAAAGGCACCGCGCATCATGAGTTAAGGCCCTATCTGATTAATGCGGCAGGATAAACCCATAGGTGGGATACACCCTGCGGCCGAATGCGTGCGCCGGCTCATACCACACCCGCACGCGCGTCCAGTTATTATGCGCGGAAACATCGACCACCGGCTGGCCGTGCTCGATGCGGTGCGGCAGCCAGTTGGATTGAGTGACCAGAATCTTGCGCCGCCCGCGCACCGCGGTCACCACCGCCAGATGCCCCACATCCATGCGGCCATGCGGCGCGAACACCAAAACAGCGCCGCGCGCGGGCCTCTGGCTGCGCGGATACACGCCATCGGCCTCGTCCCACCATTCATAGGCGTCGCCATCGAGCTGAATGCCCGAGACCTCGCGCGCATAAGGCACGCAGGTGAGCGGCGTGGGGGTGCCAAAATGGCTGGGAGAGGCCATGCGCGGCCCGGCGCAGGCCGCCAGCGCCAGGCAAGCCAGGAGCAGCGCCAGTTGCCGGGGCGCCATCATGCCGGCGCGATCTGCGCGCCATGCCAGCACTGTAGCGTGACAAAGCTGCGCGTATTCTGCCCGCTGGAATCAAACGCCACGCCAAACCCGTTGGCCAGGCCGCCGGCCGGGATATCCACCTTGCGCAGAACGTCGAGCAATTTGTCCGCGCTGCCGCCTTGCGCGTTCAGCGTATCGAACACCAGCTTCGCGCCGGCATAGGCGGTCAGGCTGTCGGCGCTGCGCGGCGGGATGCCATATTTTGCCTGATATGCCTGGGCGATCTGTGCCGCCGCCGCCGGGTAGTAGGGCGCGCTGATGACCAGCGTGCCATCGAAGACGCTGCCCAGCGCATCCGCTGTTTCGCGCAGCGTGTAGCCGTTGCCGCAGCCGATTACGGTTTGCGGCCGCCAGCTTTGCGCCTGCATGGCGAGGTAGAAGCCGAGCACATCGGACGGGCCGCCCGCGTGCAGTACCAGATCCACCCCCGCGCGCATGAACCGGCCGACCGGGTCGTACAAATCGGTCACGTCCTCAGGGTAGCCAATAGCCAGCAGCACGGGAATTTTCGCGGTGTCGAGCGCCGCGATCGCCGCCGCCGCGATCGCCCCGCCGGTGGCGCCGGTATTGAACAGCAGGCCGATTTTGCGGCCCTTGAACCGGCTCTGGATCGTGCTCACCGCCAGCGCGCCGATCATGCTGGTCGTAGGTCCCGTGCGGAGCAGGAATTTGAACCCGCGCGCTGTAATGCCAACGGCTGGGGCGTTGAGTTCGATATAGGGCACCTGCGCCAGCTCGGCCGCGGCCGAGCCGGCGTAAGACAGTGCCGAGGCGCCGGTGCCGAGTACGACTCCGGCATGGCCGCCGGTGATCACCTGATTCACCGCCGCCGCTGCATGGCTCTGATCCACGGCATCGGCCGCCACCAGCGCCACTTTGTGCCCCGCAATGCCGCCTGCGGCGTTTAGCGCGCTGGCGGCGAGATGGATGCCGCGCAGACATTCATCGCCGATCAGCGAGAGATCCCCCGAGAGCGGCAGCACCACGCCGGCGGTCGCCGGGGTAGGGGGCTGGGCCTTCGGCGCGGCGGCTCTGGCGCGGCCTGCCATGAGGCTGGTAGAGAGGCTGGCGAGCAGAAATCGGCGGGTGGGATGTGACATCGCCGCTAAACTCGCATTTGGCACCAAACCCGGCAAGGTGATGCAGATGAACCAACTACCCGACAGCATGCGTTATATTGAAATCAACGCGCCCGGTGGACCGGAGGTCATGCGTATTGGCCGCTGCGCGCTGCCCGTGCCCGGGCCGGATGAGCTGTTGATCCGCGTCGCCGCCGCGGGGGTTAACCGGCCGGATGTGCAGCAGCGCAAGGGGTTGTACCCGCCGCCGCCCGGCGCCAGCCCGATTCTGGGGCTGGAGGCCGCTGGCGAGGTTGTGGCGCTGGGGGCGATGGCCAGCGGATTCTATCCTGGCCACAAGGTAACAGCTTTGTGTAACGGCGGTGGTTATGCCGAATACGTCGCGGTGCCCGCCGGGCAATGCCTGCCCTGGCCATACGGCTTCACCGCGCTGCAGGCCGCCGCCCTGCCAGAGAATTATTTCACCGTCTGGGCCAATTTGTTTGACATGGGGCATCTGAGCGCGGGCGAGACGTTGCTGGTGCATGGCGGCACCTCGGGCATCGGCCTCACCGCCATCCAGCTTGCCCTGGCGAGCGGCGCGAAGGTTTTCGCCACCGCCGGCTCGGCGGAAAAATGCGCGGCCATTGAGGCGTTCGGCGCCACCGCGATCAACTATCGCACCCAGGATTTTGTGAAGGTCATCGCCACCCTGACCGAGAATCACGGCGTCGATGTGGTGCTCGACATTGTGGGCGCCCCTTATACCCAGCGTAATTTCAAATGCCTGGCGCTGCGCGGGCGGCTTTTGCAGGTTGCCTTCATGCAGGGCAGCAAGGCGGAGGGGCTGGACCTGCTGCCGGTCATGACCAAGCGGCTCACCTATACCGGCTCGACCATGCGCCCGCGCACCGCGGAGGAAAAAGCGGCCATCGCCGCCACGCTGAAGCGCAAGGTCTGGCCGTGGCTGGAGGCAGGCAAGGTTGCCCCCGTCATCGACAAGGTGTTCTCCCTGGAGGAGGCCCCCGCCGCCCATGCGCTGATGGAAAGCAGCATGCATATCGGCAAGATCATGCTCGACCTTGCCGGTTAAAACGCTGACCGGCCCAGCCGGCGAGGTGTTGCACCAGCTTGACCAGCCGGCATCCTCGCTCCCGGCGGTGAGCAAGCGTGACCTGGAGCAGGCGCTGGAAGCCGCACATGACGGGCTGAAAAGGGCCCCGGCGCGCGGGCTCCGTTTTACAGCACCGCCCGCCCCGCCGGTGGAGCTGGTGCTGGCTGACCCAGACGCGGCGGCCTGGGCCGTGGCGGTTGAGCATACCGCCGGGCTGGACACGCCGCACGGTGTTTCCGTTTGCCTGCGGTTGCTGGGCCTGGTGGCGCTGCTGGCTGATGCCGCGTGGACGCGCCCTTGGCTGGTTCTGGGCGGAGAGGGCGTTGACATCCATCCGCAGTTGCTGCGCGCTGCCGCCCTGGTGCCGCTCAATGAAGCGGGGGGTTTTGACGAAACGGCCCTGCGCGCTCTATTGCCCCCCACACAAGCCAGGGGTGCAAATACATGATGAAATTTCTGATGGCGGTTCTGGCCTGCGGCGCGCTCGCCGCCTGCGCGCCGGTCCAGCCGGAAAGCCAGGCCCAGCAGGCCGACGACGCGGCCTGCACAGCCCAGGCCGATGCCGCCTATAACGCCAGCACGCTCGATGAGCAGGCCCGCCCGTCGCAAAACGGGTTGATGTACGGCGCGATGCCGACGCATGCGTTCGACGGTGAAAAACTTGGCGCCGAGCATGAACGCGAAAGCCAGATCAGCGATTGCGAACAGAACGGCGGCGGCGGCGGCCCGGATGATTTGAACGGCGCGCCGGCCGTTATCCCGCATATCGTCAACCCTTGAATTTTTGTAAGAGGATTATTCTCATGAGCCGTATTATCCGCACCGATGCCAGCGCCGTCCTGTCCAAGGCGGTTGAGTACCATGGCTTTGTCTACACCCAGGGAGTGGTCGCTTCCGATCCGGCCCAGGACATCACGGCCCAGACCAAGGATGTTCTGGCGCAGATCGATTCTCTGCTGGAAATTCACGGCACGGATAAAACCCGCCTGCTTCAGGCGCATATCTGGCTCAAGGATATGGGGGACCGCGAAGCCATGAATAATGTCTGGACGGCATGGCTGCCTGAGGGCGCCGCCCCCGTGCGCGCCTGCGTGCAGGCGGTTCTGGCGGATCCCGGTTATCTTGTTGAGATTATGATCACCGCCTGCCGCTAGAGTGCGATCGTTTGAGGTTCGCTCAGCCGAGCGAGCCGAAAGCGTGAATCGCCCTCAGAAAAATAACCAGAGCCTGATCACACTTAAACCAATCAGGCTCTAAGCGGAAAAAGGTTTTTTGTTTTAATATTGAGGCGGTTAGGCTTCAATTTTGCGAGTCGCGGCCGCCCTGGAAAGGGCGGCTGAATTTCCTGAGAGTAAAAAGCACAACAAGAAACTCAAATAGGAATGTAGTCTTAACTTGTTTGTGTGCATGATCTGTAAATGGCGATTTTGTCACTATGTTGTATTTTTGTCGCAAATGCGTATTGCGTTGAACGCATTCCACCCTTAGCCCATTGGCATGCCAAATTGGCGCAACGGTAGTCTGGGGCAGAGCATTTGATGGCAGGTGGAAGCAAAGCTGGAGGGTTTGGAGCAAAGGCCCGGCGGGCGTTGCTGGGCGCCGGACTGGCAGGGGCTGCATACTTCAGCGCCGCCGCGGCACAGGCATCCACCCATCATTATGCCGCTCACGCCCCCCTGCGCGGCCATGTCCGTCTTGCCAGCACTCACCATGCCCACACCCCGCATGTGCAAGCCGCCGGTTACCGGAAAACCTCGGAATATCACGCGCACTACACCCATGAGGCGCATTACATCTACCCGGTGGCGCACTACGCGCACGAAAAGCATTACATCCATCCGGTGGCGCACTACACCCATGAGGCGCATTATATCCATCCGGTAGCGCACTACACCCATGAGGCGCATTACCGCATGGCGCGGTATCGCCATTCCGGCCTGCAATGCGTTCCCTATGCGCGGGAAGTGTCGCATATCGAGCTGACCGGCAATGCCTTCCTCTGGTGGGCGGAGGCGGCCGGCCGTTACGAGCGCGGCAGCACCCCGGTTGAGGGCGCCGTCCTTAATTTCCGTGCCATCGGCCGTATGCCGCTTGGCCATGTCGCCGTTGTTACCGATGTGATCAACAGCCGCACCATCCTCGTGACCCAGGCTAATTGGGTCCCCGGCACGATTACCAATGACGTGACCGTGCAGGACGTTTCTCCGGATAACAACTGGTCCGAGGTTCAGGTTGAGCTGGGTGACAGCAGCACTTGGGGCGCCGCCTACCCGGCCTATGGCTTTATTTACGACAAGCCGGCCAGCGCCACTGTCATCGCGGCCAGTGGCCAGGGGAACGAAGTCGCGGAAGCGCCCAGCGTTCGGCCGGTCAGCACCGAAGGTCCGAACCGCAACCTGCAATAGCCGCGGCTTTCGGCTGCCCCCTCAAGGACAGGCAAGGCCAGGGAGTTTTCCTGGCCTTATAGCCGCCCGCCAAGAGCTTGACTCTCTTGGTTTGGTGGCGGGCTGGTATAAGCTCTTGATTTTGCGCGCGGCCGCCCCACCGGCCCCGCGCGCATACCAGTCAGCCTTAAGGCTGACTGGTATTATTTACGTATGAGAACCAGCATCAACCGCTCGAATTCCTGCACGCTGAGTGTTTCGGCGCGCCGGGCGGGGTCTATCCCCGCGGCTTGCAGGAGATCACTGCCGCCAAGACCCTTCAGCGCACCGCGCAGCATCTTGCGCCGCTGGCCAAAGGCGGCGGCGGTTAATTTTTCCATGGCCTGAATTTGCTCCCGCGCCGGCTGGCTTGGTTTGGGCACCAGCCGGATGAGGGCGGAGTCCACCTTTGGCGGCGGCGCGAAAGCACTAGCCGGGATGTGCATGACGATATCCACATCGCACAGCCATTGCGCCAACACGGAGATCCGCCCGTAGGCCGGGGTGCTGGGCGCGGCGCAGAGGCGTTCGGCCACCTCGAGCTGGAACATCAGCGTGAACGACTGATATTGCGCCGCCTGCATCAGCCATGAGATCAGCAGCGGCGTGCCGATATTGTACGGCAGATTGGCGGCGATGGCGCGCGGGGCCGGCACCAGTGCTGGCAGGTCTGCCTTCATTGCGTCGGCGTGAAGAATCGTGAGCCTGCCCTGTGCGGTTTCCGCCAAAGCTTTGATCGCCGCCACCGCGCGCGGGTCGTATTCAATGGCGGTGACGTGGCGCGCCTTGGTGGCCAGCAGCGCGCGGGTCAGCCCGCCCGGCCCCGGCCCGATCTCGATGACATTGACCCCCTCCAGCGGCGCCGCCATGGCGGCGATGCTGGTCAACAGGTCCGTGTCCAGCAGAAAATGCTGCCCCAGCGATTTATCCGCCCGCAGATCGTAGGTTTTTATGACCTCGCGGAGCGGGGGTGGTAAAATTTCATCCGGCATGGCGCTTGTTAGCCGAGGCTGGACCGTGGCAACAGGGGGATGTGAGCCAGCAAACAACGAAACCATTGTCCCTCCGGCCGCTTGGTGAACGGGTACTGCACGCGCCGCAGATGCTGCGCGCGCTGGTGCGCGCCGATGAGATTTGGCTGGCGATTCTCTCTACAGCCGTGGGCGTGCTCAGTGGCGTGGGCGTCGTCATCATCAACGGCATCACGCAAATCATGCATGAGCGGCTGTTTGCGCTGCCGTCGGGGCAAGGGCTCTCGGAATCCCTGCATGTCGCGCCGCTGCGGGCCTTTCTGGTGCCGGTGCTGGGCGGCACGGTGCTGGGTGTCAGCATGTGGGCGCTGGCCCGGCTGCGCCCGCGTAACCTGGTGGACCCGGTGGAGGCCAACGCGCTCTACGGCGGGCGGGTTTCGCTGAATGACAGCCTGATCGTCGCGGCGCAGACCGCCTGGTCCAACGGCGTGGGCGCCTCGGTTGGCATGGAGGCTGGCTATGCCCAGCTGGGTGCGGGCATCGCCTCCCGGCTGGGGCGCAGTTTCCGGCTGCGGCGCAATGATTTGCGGGTGCTGGTCGGCTGCGGCACGGCCGCGGCCATCGGCGGCGCCTTCAACGCGCCGTTGTGCGGCGCTTTTTACGGCATCGAGCTCATCATCGGCATATACTCCATCGCGACCCTGCCTTTCGTGGTGATCGCCGCCCTAGCGGGTACGCTCACGGTGCAGATCATCTCAGGCGGCACCCCGCCCTTGCTGGTAACCCTGCCCGCGGATGTGCCCAATGCCGCTTATGCCGCGGTGCTGGTGGAGGGAATTGCTTGTGGCTTGGCCGGCATTGCGGTCATGCGCGGTGTCACCGCCATTGAGGGCTTGTTCCGCCGTTCGGGGATCCCGCTATGGGCGCGCCCCGTTCTGGGCGGCGCCGTGACTGGCCTGCTCGGCTGTATTTCGCCCAAAACCTTGTCCTCGGGCCATTCCGCCCTGCATGCCGACATCAATATCGCCTATCCGTTCCTCGTCGTGCTTGGGATTTTGCTGATAAAATCGGTTGCCTCGGCATTCTCCATCGGCTCGGGCTTCCGCGGCGGCCTGTTTTTCGCCTCGCTGTTTTTAGGCGCCCTGTTTGGCAAGGTATTCGCAGGCGTGCTCACTGTGTTGCCTTTTGTCACCCCCATGCCAAGTGGCTTCTATGCCGTGGTGGGCATGAGTGCTCTGGCTGTGGCAATTGTCGGCGGGCCGATGACCATGACCTTTCTGGCGCTGGAGAGCACGCAAAACTTTGGTGTCACCATGGCGGTGCTGGCGGCTTCCATCGTCTCGGCCATCACCGTGCGCCGGCTGTTTGGCTATTCTTTCGCCACCTGGCGCTTCCATCTGCGCGGCGAGCAGATCCGCAGTGCTGTTGATGTCGGCTGGATTCAGTCCCTCACTGTCGGGCGGATGATGCGCCGCGCCACGGCGATGGTGCATGATGGCATGACCCTGATGGTATTTCGCGCCGAGGTGCCGCTGGGGTCAACCCAGCGCGTGATCGTGACGGATGCAGATTCGGCCTATGCCGGTATTGCCTACCCGGCGGAGGCGTTTGCCATCACCGGCGAGGGACGCTCGGTGCGCGATATTCTACACCATCAGGAACATTTTCTACTGCCCGCGATGACTGTGAAGGAAGCACTGGCAACTTTTGAGGCGGCCGAGGCCGATGCGCTGGCCGTGCTGGACGGGCCGGATACCCGCAATGTTCTGGGGCTGTTGACCGAGCAATACGCCTTGCGCCGCTATAACGAGGAGTTGGACCGCAGGCGGCGGGAAATGTCTGGCGAGTAGGGGCGATCCGATGGGACCCAAGGGTTTCTGCCAGCCGGACGAGGTTGTCGCAAAATCTAGATGGGCCGGTGTGTCTTTTAAATACCTCCCTACAGCATCCGGCGGGACAGGCGCTGCAACGGTCGGTCGTATAAAAATGTGACCAGCACGCTCGCGGTAAGAGATGCAACCATGAAACCTGTGAATATGGTAAGCGGGCTGAACATCTGCTTGTCGCCGGGGTGATAGTAAAAGAAGTCGATACCCAGAAACAGAACGGATGGGTGGATTATATAGAATGGATAGGACATGGCGCCGAACCACGCCAGACGATGGTTCAGGCGCAGGTGCCCGCCACGCTCGAGCGCGGCCAGGCAAAAAATGATGATGGCAAAGCTGCCGGCCACCAGGGGGGTGCGGTCCAGGCTTGGGTAGAGAAATCCCCAGTCGTCCAGCCTCGCGAGCAACACGAGGGCGAAGCTCGCGCCCGCCAGGAGCGACCATAACCAGCGGTGGTGCAACCGAAGCCGGAAAAAGGCGGCGCCCGCCCCCAGCCCGGCAAAGAACATGAGCTCGTGCGGGCCAAAAAAATGCCATGCCACCGCGTGGGGCAACCGCAGGATGAAGCCCATGGGCTTCATCGGCTGGTACACATGCCAGGCGGTGATACATATCCATGCGCCGAGGATATAGCGCCCCACGCGCGGGAGCAGCGCCAGCGCGAACATCAGGTAGAATGCGATTTCAAAACGCAGACTCCAGGCCGGCGGAATAAGTTCACGGAAACTGTTGTTGTAGGTGAACGGGGCGAGGGTGAAGATTTTCGCCAGGTATCCAGGGCTGCAGGTGGGCCATAAAAAAAACAGCGGAATGGCCAGGGATAGCCAGTAAACCGGGTAGATGCGCCAGAACCGCCGCCAGATGAACCGCTGCAGCCGGTTTGGCTGCCCGAAGTCCTGGCGGTGCGCGGTGTAGATGACGAAACCACTGAGTACGAAAAAGAACAATACCGAAGTGATCGGTGGCAGGTCGAATCCGCCCAGAACCGGCTTTGGGCTGAGCGAAGCGGCGAAACTGACGATATGGTCGGTCCCGACACACAGAGCCGCAGCAAAGCGCGCGACTTCCAGGCTGACAAGTTTGCCCGGCCGCTCGGGCGAAGGATCGTTCATCGCAGACCCGATTCGGTTGGCCGGTCGTTCATTTCAGGGTGATGCTGGCTTGGTGCCGGTACTGTCAAGCATGGCGGGGCTGCGGCGGCTGTGTTTGATACGATGCCGGTCATTTTTGGGATCGTTGTGGCAAAAACGGAACGACTCGAAAGAGCAATGATCATAAAGCCGGGTTTTATTTTGAAAAG
>NZ_JAQTZC010000005.1 GCF_028687955.1 Acidocella sp. | reverse complement strand
AGCTTATACCAGCCCGCCACCAAACCCAGAGAGTCAAGCTCTTGGCGGGCTGGTATGAGTGTTCAAAACAGATGCGGCCCCTTGCGCGGGGCCGGGTTCAGTTGCTGAAAATGCGCTTCCAGACGGAGGGAGGGTGTTCACCCTGTTTCTCGGGGCCGCCGCCGGTGATATCTGTGGCGATATCCAGCACGGCCTTGCTGTAAGCCGCGGGCAGGAATTCCTGCGGCCGGCCCAGGTTCTGGCCCTTGGTCAACCCGGTGGTGTAGGGCAGCGTGTGGTCAATGGCGCGGCCCAGGGCCGATTCCATGGCGCTGGCGGTTAGGGTTTCCAGGGTTTTCGGGCACAGGTTGTTTATGGCCAGAATGCTGCGCTGGCCGGTGCTGGCGGCTTCATGCCCGCGCATGATCCGCGCGGCATTGCGCACGGCGAGGATCGTCGGATCAGCCAGCATGATGAGGAAGCCGGACTGGTCCAGCACGGTGTTGACCACCGCGCCGCTGCGCGAGGCGGCATCCAGAACAACAAAGTGGAAATGCTCGACCAATACGGTAAGCAACTCCTTCAAACTATCCGGCGTGATGGGATCGGCGGCCATGAGGCCGTTATCAGCGGTGAGCGTGAACAGCCGCGGCCCGCGCAGGGCGAGGACTTTTTCCAGCCCCAGATGGTCCAGCCCGGCGATGTTCTGCAACGCCGCCACGAGACCATGGCTGGGCGGCAGGTTGAACACCAGGTTCACCGCGCCGTTGTAGACGTCCAGATCAACCACCACGGTCCGGCGTGAAAATCCATAGGCCAGATGCCAGGCCAGGCTGCATGCCAATGTGGTGGCGCCAACGCCACCGCGCGCGCCGAGCACGGCGATGGTCTTACCGGCACGCGGGGCGCGGGCCGGCTCGCTGGCATGCGCGCCAAGGTTAAGGCCGCGGCGCAGCATGGCCGCGGTGAGGGGCTTTAGCAGATAATCAGCGACGCCGAGCTGCATGAGATCACGGAACAGGCCGACATCATTACGGTCGCCCGCGACGATGATGCGCGTGCCTGGCTCGGCGAGGTTGGCGACGCGGGTCATGTCGTTCAGCGGCTCGGAGGAATCGGATATGTCAACCAGGATCTGGTGCGGCCAGGATGGAAGGGTTTTGACGAAGCCGAGCGCGTCGCCGATGCTGCCTTGCCGGACCACGGCGTTCTTCAACTCAAGGTCGAACACCAAGGACTGCACAAGGTCGCGGCTGTCCGGGTCACTGAGAAAGGCCACAAGGTCCAGCGGGCGGGCGGGCTCGTTATATCCGGCTATTTCATTCATATTCATTTCCCTGCACCAGGCTTCTGGCGCGAAGTGTTAACGACATAGAAGAAAGCCGCATTGACCAGGATCAAGCGGGAACAGCGAGAGGGCGGGTGGCGGCGGTGCGCCGGAGGTGTAGCCAAAAGTCCTTGAAAATCAGTTACAACACCAGCCACTATAATAAGGATGGGGGGCGTTGAGAAGCCTGTGCGCCGGGCAAAAAAAAGGCGGTGCAAACTGCACCGCCCCATTCCTCCGGCAAGCGGCGATTAGCCGGCCTGCAGATTTTCCGCCGAGAGCTTGCCCTGCTGGCCAGCCTGAATCTCGTAGCGAATCTTCTGGCCCTCGTTGAGGGTGCCAAGGCTGGAACGCTCAACAGCCGAAATGTGCACGAACACATCCTTGGAGCCGTCGTCGGGCTGGATGAAACCATAACCCTTGGTTGCGTTAAACCACTTCACTGTACCTGATGCCATGTCGCATCTCCTAACAAACAGCGACCCGCAACATGCAGGCCAAAATACTCTTCAGATTGTTGGGGAAGCGTCGGACCGCAAAAGCAGAGAAAGCACGCAACAACAAGAAACGAAAAGCGCCGTGGCCACCCTATACGCCAGTTTTGCCCGGACCACAAACAATGAATTAAGGCGCGAAGGGGAGACGGGCCTGGATTGCCCCCGCCCCGGGCAGGACAGATGCCTGAAATCCGCCGCCCAGGTCCTGGAACAGGGCAACGCTGGCCAGCAGGCGGTTTTGCTGCACGGCAAGCTCAGCTTGCTGGTCGCCCAGCAGGATAAGCTGGGCGCTCACCACCGTGGTGTAGTTCACGGTGCCGGCCTGGTACTGGTTGAGGGCGATGCGCAGGGCACTTTGCGCGTCGGCCACGGCGCGGGCTTCAACCTGCGCCTGCGCCGCGAGAATCCGCAAGCCTGAGAGATCGTTCTCCACCGCCTGCAGGGCGCTCAGCACGGTTTGCCTGTAGGTCTGCACGCTTTGGTCATAGGCGAATTCCGCCGCGCGCACGCTGGCGCTGCGGGTGCCGCCCGCGAACAGGGTGGCGGATAGATTGGCCCCCAGCGACCACAGGCTGTTGCTGACCGAGAACAGCCCGCCGATGGGGTCCGCCGCGTAACCGCCCAGCGCGGAGAGGCTTAAATCAGGGTAATAGGCGCCCTCCGCGATGCCGATTTTGGCGTTGGCCTCGGCCATGGCGCGTTCGGCGGCGGCGATGTCGGGTCGGCGCTGGAGCAAGGTGCTGGGAACGCCGGGCGGGGCCACGGGCACCATGGTGATCTGCGCGGCGGGGGGCAGGCTGAAAGACTCGGGCGTTTGCCCGGCCAGCACGGCGATGGCGTGCTCATATTGCGCGCGCGTCACCCCGGCGTTGATGAGCTGGGCTTGGGCGGCGTCAAGCTGGGCGCGGGCGGTGATGACATCGGAGGGAGGGGCAACACCCGCCGCCGCCTGGTTCTGGGCGATTTGCAGGCTGCGCGTGTCGGCGGCGACGGTGGCCTGGTAGAGCGCGGTTGCGGCGTCGGCGGCGCGCAGATCCACATAATCAGCCGCCAGCGCGGCCTGGGCGCTCAAGGTAGCGTTGGCAAGGTCCGCGGCGCTGATCTGGGCTGCCGCCACATCCCCCTGCACCTGGCGGCGTATCTTGCCCCAGATGTCAGGCGTCCAGGCGGCGCTGCCCTCAAATGTGCCGGAGGTGCGCGGCCCGGCGCCAAGGCCGCTGGTGCTCTGCTTGGCCCGCGTCGCGCTGCCGGTGAGGCCGAGGCTGGGGAACAACCCGCCGCGAGCCTCCTGCACGATCTCCAGCGATTGCCGGTAGGCATCATAATCAGCCAGCAGGGTTGCGTTGCGCACCGCTACCTGGGGTTCCAGCCGGTTGAGCTGCGGATCGCCAAAGGCCTGCCACCAGTTGCCTTTGGGGGCGCCATCAGCCGGGGCGGCGCGCACCCAGCCAGCGGCGGCTTGGTAGCTGGCGGGCATGGCCAGTTGCGGGCGGTGGTAGTCCGGCCCCACCATGCAGCCGGAGAGGCCAAGAAGGCCGAGGAGGCTGAACGCCCATTTGCTGGTCATCGGTTTCATCGCGCCTCCACAATGCTGCCCGCGCGCGGCACGGCGGTGTCTGGCCGGCCTCGCAGGCGGGTGGCGAGCCGGTCCAGCCATAAATAAATGACGGGGGTGGTATAAAGGGTGAGCGCCTGGCTGACGATGAGGCCGCCAATGATGGTGAGGCCCAAGGGCTGGCGCAGCGAGGCGCCCTGGCCAAGGCCGATGGCGAGCGGCAAGGCGCCCAGCACGGCGGCGAAGGTTGTCATCATGATCGGGCGGAAGCGCAAGGTGGCGGCCTGATAGATCGCATCCTCGGGCGAGAGGCCCTGGCCGCGCTCCAATTGCAGGGCGAAGTCGATCATCAGGATGGCGTTTTTTTTCACGATGCCGATGAGCAGTATAACGCCGATGAGCGCGATGATGGTGAGCGGCACGTTGAGCACCAGCAGGAACAGGGTGGCGCCCACCCCGGCGGAGGGAATGGTGGAGAGGATGGTGAGCGGATGCATCGTGCTCTCGTAGAGGATGCCCAGCACAATATAAACCGCGGCCAGGGCCGCCAGGATGATCAGTGGCTCGGCGCTGGCGGTGGACTGGAAAGCGGCGGCGGTGCCTGCGAAATTGCCGGTGATGGTGAGCGGCACGTCCAGATTGCTCATGGTGCGGGTGATGGTGGCAGCCGCGGTGCCCAGCGCCACGCCGGCGGGCAGGTTGAAGGAGATGGTGGCGGCGACGCGCCCGCCATCATGGTTCACGGCAATGGCGGTGGAGCCGCGCGCATAGCTGGCGATGGCGGAGAGCGGCACCATGGTTTCAGCATGGGTGCTGACGGCGCTGCCCGCCGAGGCGGCGGACCTGCCGCTGGCGGCAATGGCGTTGATGGCGGCGTTGGTGGCTGAATCCAGCGCCACGCTGGCCACCGTGCCGCTGGCGCTGGCGGCCTTCGTGCTGGCGAGCACGGTGCCGACGGGGGCGTTGGTCTGCGATGTGCCGCTGGCCACGCCGCCGGAGGTGGAAATGTAGATGCGCGAAAGATCAGCCGGGGTGCTCTGGTATTGCGGCGCCAGCTCCATCACCACCTGATACTGGTTCAGCTCGTTATAAATGGTGGAGACGGCGCGCTGGCCGAAGGCATCATAAAGGGTGCTGTCAATTTCGCTGGGGGTGATGTTCATGCGCGCGGCCTGCGCGCGGTTGATGATGATGTTGGTCTCCAGCCCGCCTTGCTGCAGATCGGAGCTGACATCCGCCAAGTCTTTCTGCTGCTTCAGCGCCGCGATAATTTTGGGAATCCAGATGTTCAACGCATCAGGGGCATCGCTTTTGAGCGTGTATTGGTATTCGGCATTGCTGGAGCGCCCGCCGACGCGCAGATCCTGCGCCGCGACCAGAAAGGTTTGCACGCCGGGGATGCGCGCCAGCGGTTTGCGCAGCAGCGCCACGATGGCGGTGGCCGAGGCATGGCGCTGGGCCATGGGTTTGAGGGTGATGAAAAGAAAGCCGCTGTTGGTGGCGCGCCCGCCGGTGAAGCCGGCGACCGAGGCAACGCCGGGGTCATGCTGCACGATGGCCTCCAGCTCTGTGAGTTTCTGCTTCATCAGCGGGAAGGAGATGCTCTGGTCGGCCTGCACCGTGCCGATCAGCAACCCTGTGTCCTGCTCGGGGAAAAACCCCTTTGGCACCACGATGAAGAGGAGCACGTTGAGGAAGATGGTGAGCACCAGAACGGCGCCGACCAGCCTGGCGTGGCGCAAGGCCCAGCGCAGCGAGCGGGCATAACCCTCCAGCGTGGCGTTGAAGGCGTTCTCCAGCCAGCGCAGCAGCCGGTTTGGCGTTTTGCCCGGCGGCTCCAAGCGCAAAAACATGGCGCAGAGCATTGGCGTGGCGGTGAGCGAGACGAGCAGCGAGATGAGGATGGTGATCGAGAGGGTCTCTGCGAATTCCTGAAACAGGCGGCCAAGCAGGCCGGGCATGAGCAGAATGGGTGTGAACACCGCGATGAGCGAGAGGCTCATGGACAGCACGGTGAAGCTGACCTCGGCGCTGCCGCGCAGGGCGGCCTCATGCGGGGCCATGCCCTCTTCCAGGTGGCGCATGGTGTTCTCCACCACCACGACCGCGTCATCCACCACGAAGCCAGTGGCGATGGTGAGCGCCATGAGGGAGAGATTATCGATGGAGAAGCCGAGCAGGTACATCGGCCCGAAGGTGCCAATGATGGAGATGGGCACGGCGATGCCGGGGATGAGAGTTGCGCGCGGCGAGCGCAGAAAGACGAACACCACCGCGACCACCAGCAGCACCGCAATGAAGAGGGTGCGCTCAGTATCGGCCAGCGCGGCGCGGATGGATTGCGAGCGGTCCAGCGCGATGCCGAAATGGATGGCTGGGGGCAGCGCCGCGCGCAGGGTGGGGAGCATGGCGCGCAGCTGGTCCACGGTGCGGATGACATTGGCGTCTGGGCTGGGATGGATGATGACGAGCACGGCATGCTGGCCGTTGTAGAGCCCGGCATTGTGCAGGTTCTCCACCGAGTTGGTGACCTGCGCGACATCCGAGAGCCGCACCGCCTGGCCGTTGCGGTAAGCGATGACGAGGTTGCGGTATTGCGCGGCCACGCTGGCCTGGTCGTTGGTGTAAATCTGGTAGCGCATGCCGCCGGCGTCAAAATATCCCTTTGGCGCGTTGGCGTTCGCGGCCGCCAGGGCGGCGCGCACATCCTCCAGCCCGATGCCGTAGCGCGCAAGCGGCCCTGGTTGCAATTCCACCCGGACCGCGGGCAGCGCGGAGCCGCCGAGTTCGACATTGCCTACGCCGTCGATCTGCGAGAACTGCTGTTGCAACACGGTATCGGCGGCGTCGTAGAGCTGGCCAGGGGTCATGGTTTTGGAGGTGAGCGCCAGGACCATGATCGGCGCGTCGGCGGGATTGAACTTCTCGTATTGCGGGTTGGCGCGCAGGGTGCTTGGCAGATCTGCCCGCGAAGCCTGGATGGCGGCCTCTACATCGCGCGCCGCGCCGTTGACGCTGCGGTTCAGCCCGAATTGCAGGACGATGCGCGTGACGCCGACGCCGGATTGCGAGGTCATCTCGGTGACATCGGCGATGGTGCCCAGGTGGCGTTCCAGCGGTTCGGCCACGGTGGCGGCCATGGTGTCCGGGCTGGCGCCGGCCATGTTGGCCTGGACCTGGATGGTGGGAAAGGAGATCGGCGGCAGCGGCGCGACAGGAAGCTTGAAGAAGGCAAGCGCCCCGGAAAGCGCAATGCCGAGGGTGAGCAGCGTGGTGGCGACCGGCCGGCGGATGAAGATGGAAGAGAGGTTCATGCCGGTTTCAGGCGGCGGGAGAGATTGTCAAACGCCAGATAGACGACCGGCGTGGTGAACAAAGTGAGTACCTGGCTGACCGCGAGGCCGCCGATGATGGCCAGGCCCAGCGGCTGGCGCAGCTCCGAGCCCATGCCGCCCGCCAGCATGAGCGGCAGCCCGGAGAACATGGCGGCCAGAGTTGTCATGAGAATGGGGCGAAAGCGCAGCATGCAGGCTTCAAAAATCGCCTCGCGCGGGGATTTGCCCTCATTGCGTTCGGCGTGCAGGGCGAAGTCGATCATCATGATCGCGTTTTTCTTCACGATGCCGATAAGCAGCACGATGCCGATGATGCCGATGACATCCAGCCCATCGCCCGCCAGCCAGAGGAACACCAGCGCCCCCACGCCGGCCGAGGGCAGCGTGGAGATGATGGTGACCGGGTGGATGAAACTCTCATAGAGCACGCCAAGCACAATATAAACGGCGATGAGCGCCGCCAGCAGCAGGAACACCTCGTTGTTGAGCGAGCTTTGGAACGCCTCGGCGGCGCCGGTGAAAGTCATCGTGACCGAGGGCGGGAGGTTGAGGGATTTTTCCGCCCGCGTGATCGCTTTCACCGCGCCGCCGAGCGAGGCGCCGGGGGCGAGGTTGAAGGAGATGGTGCTGGCGGGAAACTGGCCGAGATGCTCCAGCACCAGAGGCTCGGGCTGGCTGGTGAAGGTGGCGATGGCCGAGAGCGGCACCTGGCCGCCGGTGGCGGTGGAGGACGGCAGGTAGATATTGCCCAGCGAGGCGATGCTCGTCATCTGCGCGGGGTTCACCGTGAGAATTACGCGGTATTGGTCAGTCTGGGTAAAGATGGTGGAGATGATCCGCTGGCCGAACGCGTCGTACAAGGCGCTGTCCACGGTGGCGGGGGTGATGCCAAAGCGGGCGGCGTTGGTGCGGTCTATGTTAATGAAAACGGAGTTGCCCGCGGCCTGGAGCTGGCTTGCGACATCGGTGAGCTGCGGCAGCGCGCGCAGTTTGGCCATGAGCGGGGGGATGTAGCGGGCAAAAGCGGCCTGCGAGGGGCTTTGCAGCACGAATTGATACTGCGCCGGAGAGACCATGGTGTTGAGCGTGAGGCTTTGCACCGGTTGCAGATAGAGCGAAATGCCCGGCACGGCGGCGGCCTCGCGGCTCAACCGCGCGATGATCTGCGCGGCCGGAGCGCTGCGCGCGCCCTTGGGCTTCAGGTTGATGAGAAAGCGCCCCTGGTTGAGCGTGATGTTGGTGCCGTCAACGCCGATATAGGAGGTGAGGCTGACAACGTCTTTGTCTTTCAGGAGCGCATCGGCCAGCGCCTGCTGGTGCTGGGCCATGGCGGCGTAGGAGGTGGTTTGCGCCGCTTGGGAAATGCCCGCGATGACGCCGGTATCCTGCACCGGGAAAAAACCCTTGGGAATGAACGCATAGAGCGCGATGGTGAGCACCAGCGTGGCGATGGCCACCCCCAGGGTGAGGCGCGCATGGGCCAGCACGCGCTCCAGCCCGCGCCCGTAGGCGGCGAGCAGGCGGTTGAACTGGCGCTCGTTCCATGCCTCGAAACGTGAAGGTGTGTCCTCGCCCTTTTTGTGCAGCAGGCGCGCGCAGAGCATCGGCACCAGGGTGAGCGAGACCACGGCGGAGATGATGATGGTGATCGCCAAAGTTACCGCGAACTCAGAGAACAGCCGCCCCACGACATCGCCCATGAACAGCAGCGGGATGAGCACCGCGATGAGCGAGACGGTGAGCGAGATGATGGTGAAGCCGATCTGGCCGGCGCCCTTCAGCGCCGCCTGCAACGGCGGCTCGCCCATTTCAATGTAGCGCGAGATATTCTCGATCATCACGATGGAGTCATCCACCACGAAGCCGGTCGCCACGATCAGCGCCATCAGGGAGAGATTGTCGATGGAGAAATGGCTCAGATACATGAAGGCCAGCGTGCCGATGAGCGAGACCGGCACGGAGATGCTGGGGATGATGGTGGCCCGCAGATTGCGCAGGAACACGAAGATGACGGCGATGACGAGGCCGATGCTCAAGGTCAGCTCGAACTCGGCATCGTTGACCGAGGCGCGGATGGAGGTTGTGCCGTCGCTCATGACGCTGACCACCATCGCCGCCGGAAGCCCCGCGGTAAGGCTGGGCAGCTCACGCTTGATGGCATCCACCGTGGCGATGACATTGGCGTTGGGCTGGCGCTGCACGTTGAGGATGATGGCGGGCGTGCGGTTAGCCCAGGCGCCCAGCTCGGCGTTCTCCGGGGCGGCGATGATCTTGGCGACATCGCCCAGATAAACCGGGGTGCCATTTTTATACGCCACCACGATCTTCTGATATTCGGCGGCGCGGGTGATCTGGTCGTTATCGTTGATGGTGTAGCTCTGCGTGGGGCCGGAGAAGCTGCCTTTGGGGGTGTTGACGTTGAGATTGCCGATGAGGGTGCGGATATTGTCCAGGCTGATGCCGTAGGCGGCGAGCGCCCGCGGGTTGACCTCGATACGCACCGAGGGGGTGTTGCCGCCGCTCACCGTCACCAGGCCGACGCCGGGAACCTCCGAGATGCGCGCCGCCAGACGTGAGTTGGCGAGTGCTTCCACATCCGTCAGCTTCATGGTTTTGGAGGTGATCGCCAGGGTGAGCACCGGGGCGTCGGCCGGGTTCACCTTGGCGTAGACCGGCGGGGCGGGAAGATCGGCGGGCAGCAGGTTGCCCGCTGCGTTGATCGCCGCCTGCACCTCCTGCTCGGCGATATCGAGGCTCAGCGAGAGGTTGAACTGCAAGGTGATGACCGAAGCCCCGGCGGAGCTGGCCGAGGACATCTGGTTCAGCCCTTCCATCTGGCCGAGCTGGCGCTCCAGCGGCGCGGTGATGGAAGAGGTCATCACCTGCGGCGAGGCGCCGGGGTAGAAAGTTTGCACCTGGATGGTGGGGTAGGTGACATCAGGCAGCGCCGAGACGGGCAGGTATTTAAACGCGACCAGCCCGGCCAGGACAAAGGCGAGCATCAGCAGCGAAGTCGCCACCGGCCGCAGGATGAAAACTTTGGAGGGATTCACGGGGCGGCGGTCGCGGCCACGCTCACCTTGGCGCCGCCGCTCAGGCGGTCCACGCCGTCAGTCACCACCAACTCGCCGGGGGTGATGCCCTTGGTGATGACGGTGTTGGTGCCATCAGAGGGCCCGGTGGTGACGGGCTGCACGCGCACGGTGTCATCAGCGTTGACGACATAGACATATGTGCCCGGTGCGCCGGTCTGCACGGCCTGGCTTGGCACCAGCGTGGCGTTTTGCAAGGTGTTCACCAGCAGATGGATGTTGACGAACTCATTGGGAAAGAGCGCGCCATCGGTGTTGGCGAATTTGGCGCGCAGCTTCACCATGCCGGTGGCGGTGTCCATCTGGTTGTCAACCGCGGTGAGGACGCCCTTTTCCAGCCTGGTGGTGTCATCGCTGGCGTAGGCGGTGGCGGGGAGTGTGGCCCCCTGCCCCAGCCGCACCAGCACCGGCGCTAGATCCGCCTGAGCCACGGAGAAGATCACCGTGGTTGGCGACATGGTGGTGACCACGGCGATGCCGGTGCTGCTGGCGGGGGTGACGTAATTGCCGGGGTCCACCAGCCGCAGGCCAACTTTGCCGGCTACCGGTGAGGTGATGTGGCAGTAAGCGAGGTTGAGGCGTGCCTGGTCGATATTCGCCTGATCGGATTTGGTGGCGGCGGTGTCCTGCGCGACGAGAAAGGTCTGGTCGCTCACCTGCTGCGCGGAGATGGAGTCCTGGCGGGCCAGAATCTGGTAGCGCGCGAGGTCTGATTTCGCCTGGCCGAGGGCCGCCGTGTCCTTCGCCAGCGCGGCCTGATATTGCTCAAGCTGAATCTGGTAAGGGCGGGGGTCGATCTCGGCAAGGAACTGGCCCTTGGTGACGTTTTCGCCCTCGGTGAAGGCGATCTGGGTGAGATAGCCGCTGAGCTGCGGCAGCACGGTGATGGTCGCGGTGGGGGTGACGGTGCCAAGCTCGTCGAGCACCACGGGCATCGCCCCGCTGACAGCCTTGGCAACACCGACAGCCTGCGGCCCTGGCTTATGCGTGCCGGCGCCGGTGCCCGCGTGGCGATACCAGATGAAGCCAGCGAGAAGGAGCGCGAGCGCCGCGAAAATCCAGCGTTTTTTGCCGCGCTCGGGCGCTGCCACAGGGTTAACCACGCTACTCTCTCCCCACCAAACTCGTAGGGTCTATAGCCCGTTACA
Organism: Acidocella sp.; assembly: GCF_028687955.1. Taxonomy (GTDB): domain Bacteria; phylum Pseudomonadota; class Alphaproteobacteria; order Acetobacterales; family Acetobacteraceae; genus Acidocella. The sequence continues at coordinate 41,399 of NZ_JAQTZC010000005.1, read as the reverse complement.
ATGCGCTTGTCCCGGCGAAGAGTTTGCGGGTTGATGACAAAGAGTAACCCGGTCTTGGATTGCGTTAGAGCGCGGCGATGCGCTCCAGCCCGCCCATGTAGGGGCGCAGCACGGCGGGCACGCTCACCGAGCCATCCTCGTTCTGGTGGTTCTCCAGCACCGCGATGAGCGCGCGGCCCACCGCGACGCCCGAGCCGTTGAGCGTGTGCACGAAATCCGGCTTACCCTCGGGTATGCGGTAACGCGCGTTCATCCGCCGGGCCTGGAAGGCGCGGGTGTTGGAGCAGGAGGAAATCTCGCGGTACATCCCCTGCCCCGGCAGCCAGACTTCCAGATCGTAGGTCTTCACCGCGGAGAACCCTGTATCCCCGGCGCAGAGCAGCATGCGGCGGTAGGGCAGCTCCAGGGCTTCCAATATATGTTCGGCGCAGGCGGTCATGCGCTCATGCTCGGCCTCGGACTCCTCGGGCCGGGTGATGCTGACCAGCTCCACTTTCGCGAACTGGTGCTGGCGCAGCATGCCGCGCACATCGCGCCCGGCGGAGCCTGCCTCGGAGCGGAAACAGGGGGTGAGCGCGGTCACGCGGATGGGCAATTGCGCGGCGGGGAGAATTTCACCGGCCGCCAGATTGGTCAGCGAGACCTCGGCGGTGGGGATCAGCCAGCGGCCGTCGGTGGTTTTGAACAGATCCTCGGCGAATTTGGGCAACTGGCCGGTGCCGAACATCGCGCTGTCGTTGACCAGCAGCGGCACCACGGTTTCAGTGTAGCCGTTTTGCGTGGTGTGAGTGTCGAGCATGAACTGGCCAAGCGCGCGCTCCAGCCGGGCCAGGGTGCCACGCAGCACGGTGAAGCGCGAGCCGGCCAGCCGGGCGGCGCCTTGGAAATCCATCAGCCCGAGGGCCTCGCCGATTTCGAAATGCTCCCGCGCCGTGAAGGCAAACGCCGGCTTCTTGCCCCAGGTTTTCACCTCAATGTTGGCGTTCTCATCGCGGCCTTCCGGCACGGCGGCGTCGAGCACATTGGGGATGGCGGATAAGGTCTCGCGGATCAGCAGGTCCAGGCGCGGAACCTCGGCCTCCAGCGTCTCCATCTGGCCGCGCAGGGCGCCGCCTTCGGCTTCCAGGACGCTGGTGTCCTGCTTGGCGCGCTTGGCCTCGCCGATGTGTTTGGCCAGCGCGTTGCGGCCGGCCTGAAGCTCCTGCAACTGCGCCACGGCCGCGCGGCGCTCGCCGTCCAGCGCGATCAACTCGCCCGAGAGCGGCAAAATCCCACGCCGGGCCAGTGCCGCGTCAAACGCCGCAGGGTCCTGGGTGATCGCCTTTATATCATGCATGGTCTGCCTCCAGCGGCACTTTCGGCTCCACCATCTTCACGGCGAAAAGCGAAATCTCGAACAAAAAAATCAACAACCCGGCCATTAAACATTGCGAGGGCACATCCGGCGGCGCCATGATGGCGGCCACGATGAAACAGCCGACGTAAGCGTAGCGGCGGTATTTTTTTAAAGCGGTGGCGTTCACGATGCCCACGCGCCCGAGCAGGGTGAGCAGCACCGGCAGCTCGAAGCTGAGGCCGAAGGCGAAAATCAGCTTCATCACCACGTTCAGATAATCGCTCACCTTGGCCAGCAGGGCGATCTGTACATCGCCATTGCCGCCGCTGGTCTGGAAGCTGAGGAAGAATTTCCACGCGACGGGGAAGAACACATAATAGGCCAACGCGCCGCCCATGAAGAACAAAATGGGCGTGACGATGAGAAACGGCAGCATCGCCCGCTTCTCGCGCTTGTAGAGCCCCGGCGCCACGAACAGCCAAAGCTGCCCCGCGATCATGGGAAAAGAGATGAACGCGGCGGCAAACACCGAGACCTTCACATAGGTGAAAAACGCCTCGAACAGCGCGGTGTAGATCAGCTCCGGCTTCTCGCCGCGCGCCTCCAGCGCGTGCGCCAGCGGGGCCGCCAGAAATTCATAGATCCGCGCGGCGAAATGGTAGCAAACGATGAACGCGATGATGAAGGTGATCCCTGACCACATCAGCCGCTTGCGCAGCTCGGTCAGGTGCTCCATCAGCGGCATTTCCCGATCGTTGATCTCGTCATCCGGCCCCACGGCTGGCGTTTCCATCTCGGCCACTTAATACCCCCAGCGTTTCGTGCCCGGCGGAATAAAGGCCGGAACCGGCTTTTTGCGCGCCGCGTCCGGCGGGATGAAGGCCGGCGACTCGGGCGTTTCTTCCACCACCGGGGCGGGCGGCACATAGGCCGGCGCCGCCACATCGCCCGTGGCCTTGGCCAGCTCCCCGCGCAGCGTGCCATCGGGGTCAACCGTTTGTTCCGCGGCGCTCTTGAAGTCAAAATTGCGGAGCCTGCTCAGCTCGCCCTTCACATCGGCCAGATTGGCCTCGCGCATCATTTCATCAACATGGCCCTGGAATTCGGCCGCCATGCCGCGCGCCTTCTTGATCAGGCTGGTGACAGTGCGGATCGCCACAGGCAAATCCTTCGGCCCGATGGCAACCAGTGCCACCGCCATTATCAGACCAATCTCGCCCCAGGAAAATCCGAACATTATTCGCTTGCTAGCAGAGCCTTAAGGGTTGGGCAAAGCTGCGGCGACGCGGGCCAGCCCGGCATCACCCAGCCCGAGCGCGTGCAGATGCGCCATGGTGTTCTCCAGATACTCCCGGCAGGTGCCCAGATCGCCCTTCGCGGCGGCGATCATCGCCGCCGTTTGCGCCACGCTCAGCTCTTTTATGTAGCGCGGATGGGCGGCGTTGACGACGAAAGTAAGCGCGGGAAAGCGCGCTTCCCCGGCCCGCAGCATCACCCAGCGCGCATGATAGGCGCCGCCGAACATCTCGCGCTGCCATAAAATTTCCAGCTCCTGGCGCACCACGGGGGCTTTGATGCGAAACGCCAGCCCCCGGCAGGCGCCGCCGTGGTCCAGCGCCAGGACCAGCCCCGGAGTCTCGCGCGTGCCGCGGCCCATGAACATTTTGAGGCAGAATCGCCGATGCCAGCCGTGCAGATGCGCCGGGCGGGCCTCGGCATACTCGAACGCCGGGTTCCAGATGAGCGAGCCATAGCCGAACACCCACAAATCCTGGCCAGGGTCGTGCCGGGCGAGGCTGGCGTCGAGCAGCGCGGCCATTTCGGCGTCGGTACGCTGAGGAGTATCGTTCGGGCAGATCAACGCCTGCGACTCCTGGTAGGCCCGCAAAGTGCCGTCCAACAGGGATTCGCGGGTCAGCTTCAGGATCATGCGCCGGCTCCAGCCTCCGCCGCCGCGGTGGACGGGCCGGAGGGGTCGATGAGCAATTCCTCGCGCCGGGGCAGATCGCGCAGACTGTTGAGGCCGAATTGCGCCAGAAAGGCGGGCGTGGTGCCCCAGAGCGTGGGCCGGCCTGGGGTCTCGCGCCGCCCCTTGGGCGTGACCAAGCCGTTCTCCAGCAACAGGTCCAGCGTGGTCTGGGAGAGCGAGGCGCCGCGGATCTCCTCGATTTCGGTGCGGGTAACGGGCTGGTGGTAGGCGACGATGGCCAGCGTCTCCATCGCCACACGCGGCAGCCGGCGCGGCAGCTCCACCACCTTGCGCAAGGCTGGCGCGATGTCCGGCGCGGTGCGGAACAGCCAGCCCCCCGCCACCTGCACCAGATTAACCCCGCGCGGCGCATAAAGCGCGGCCAGCGCGGCCATCACCGCGTCCACATCCGCATCCTCGGGCAGCAGGTTTGCCAGAACACGGGGGGTCACCGGCTGGGTGGCGGCGAACACCACCGCCTCGGCCAGACGCAACGCCTGGTTTTGGTCTGTCTCAATCATCAACGGCCTCACTCTCGCCCGTATTACGCAACAGAATTGGGCCAAAAATTTGGTCCTGACGCAATTGCAAACTGCCGCCCTTGGCCATTTCCAACCCTGCGATCAGTGTCGCGGAGATGGCGGCGCGGCGGGGAATGCCGTCCTCCAGCCCTTCGGGCAGAAATTGTTCCAGGCTCGACCAGTCCGGCAGCGAGCCGACCAGCCGGGCCAGGCGCTCCAGCGCGTTCTGCACCGAGAAATACACCATCGGCCGGGGTTTGTACTGCAATTTTGCCCCAGCGCGGCGGCGCGCGGCAAGATAGGCGCTGAGCAGCCCGCTCAGCTCCAGGCGCAGGCCTGAACGGTCAGTCTCGGTGAATTCCTCGGGCGTGCCGCGATGGAAGAAATCCCACCCGAGCTGCGGGCGCTGGCCCATCCAAGCGGCGGCGGCGCGCACGGCCTGGAGATCACGCAGGCGGCTCGCCAGCGTCTCGGCCGCGTTCTCCGCGTCCTCCGGCTCACCCAGGGCCGGGACCAGCAGGCGCGACTTCAGCCAGGTGAGCCAGGCGGCCATTACCAGCCAATCAGCCGCCAGCTCCAGGCGGATTTTCCGCGCGCCCTCGATCACGGCGAGAAATTGCTCGACCAGCGCCAGGATGGAGATTTTCGCCAGATCTACCTTTTGCGCGCGCGCCAGCTCCAGCAGCAAATCCAGCGGGCCTTCAAAACCCTCAAGCTGCAGAACAAGCGACTCAGTTTCCACTGCCATGCCCCGTTATTTGCAGGATAATCTGTTCCGCCCAGGGTAGGATGCGGCCCATGGCTTCCTGAAACGGGTCAAACCGCAGGCCGAACTGCGCCAGCACCAGGGGCAGGATGAATATGACCAGCAAAACCAGTATGATACCCTGCCTCTCAAACCCCGCCAGCCAGCGCGCGGCGGGCAGCGGCAGCACGCCGACGGCAATGCGCCCGCCATCCATCGGCGGCATGGGAAACAGGTTAAAAAGGCCGAGAACAAGGTTGATTTCAATAAAATAAACCAGAAAATCAACGCTGTGCCCGGCGTTGAGCAAAAAGCCGCCGAGCACCGCCAGGGCGAAGTTCATGAGGGGGCCGGCGGCGGCCACCACCGCCATCAACTGGCGCGGATGGCGCGCGCCGTTCAGCCGCAACTCCATGGGGTTGACCGGCACGGGCCTCGCCCAGCCATACATGAAGGCGACATGGCCGATGGTGGTGAGCTGGCCCACCGCCAGAATCAGCGGGAAGAGGATGCTGCCGAACGGGTCGATATGTTTCAGCGGGTTGAGCGTGAGCCGCCCTGCCCGCTCGGCCGTGGTGTCGCCCAGCAGCCGCGCCACCGCGCCATGCGCCAGCTCATGCAGCACTACGGAAATGACCAGCGCGAGGATGACCTCCAGAGTGCCGGTGCTCATGCGCCCAGAGCTTCCAGAATTTGGGTGTTTCCCGCCATGTCCCCGGGGCAGTAGAGCGCGATATCGCACCCCGCCGCCAGCGCCGCCAGCGCACGCTCAGCCGGGCTGCCGGAGAGCGCGTGCATCGCCAGATCGTCGCTCACCAGCGTGCCGGAGAAACCGATTTCCCCGCGGATGATATCACGGATCACCGTGGGGGAGATCGTGGCCGGGTTTTGCGGGTCGAGATGTTCGTAGATGACATGCGCCGTCATCGCCCAGGGCAGGTTGTTATTCCGCGCGAAAGGATAAAAATCGGCGCTCAGATCGGCCGCCTCCACGCGCGGCAGGGCGAGATGGCTGTCCACCAGCGCGCGGCCGTGGCCGGGTATGTGCTTCATCACCGGGATGATCCCCGCGGCGATAATGCCGCGCGCCATTTCCGCACCCAGTTGCGCCACCACCTGCGGGTCGTGCGAGAGGGCGCGGTCGCCGATGATATCGCTGGCGCCGGGGTGGCGAAGGTCCAGCACCGGGGCGGCGGCAACATCAAAACCGGCGGCGCGCACCATTTGGCCAAGCGCGAGACCGTGGGTGTAAGCAGCCTCGGGAGTTTTCAGCGTCCCGGCGGCGGACAGCGCTGGCCAGTGCGGCGGGCGCAGCCGGGCGACGCGGCCGCCCTCCTGGTCAACCATCAGGACCGCGCCGGGCGGCAGTGCTTCACGCAATTGCCCCGTAAGTTCCGAGAGCTGATGCGTGTCTTGAATGTTGCGGCTGAACAGGATGACCCCCCGGGGGCGATGCGCGCGCAACAGCACCCGTTCGCCGGGCAGGAGATGCAAGCCCGAAATGCCGAGGATCGCCGGCTTCAAAACGGCGCGACGGTGCAGGCCGCCCCTTTTGCCGCCACGGCGGTGCAAAATGCCTGCGCCGCTGCGGGGGTGGAAAACCCGTCCACCCGCAGGCGCCAAACGCTCTTGCCGTTGACCACGGCGGGAAGAATGACAGGCGATTTACCGGCCAGAACATCAGGCATTTTGCGCTTCAGCCCATCCCATACGCTTTGCGCGCCTGCTTCATCAGCCGTGGCGGCGAGTTGCACCTGCGCGGGACCGGCTGGCGCGGGCGTTGATGCGGGCGTTGCCGTGGGTGTTGGCACAGAAGGCGTTGATGCGGGCGGTGATGCGGGCGTTGGCGCGGGTGATGGCGGCGGCTGGTTGATGCCTGCGGCTTGGTCCAGCTGCGCGACATCGGGTGGCGGGGTGGCGGGCGCCAACTGCGGCGGCGCGCCGGAGGCATCGCCAGACATGATCTGCTGGTCGGCCCCCGGCACTGTGAGGCCGCCAGGATCAAGCGGCGCGACCCGCAGCGGCCCCGGCGGCGGGCCGATGACAGGCGGCGGGCCAAAACCCGTGGCGCGCACACCGCCCCACAGCAGCGCCACCAGAATCAGCAATACGGAAACACCGCCCGCGCCCAGCACCATCTTGCGGACGGCCTGGTCCATCGGCTGCCCGGGCCGGTGGGTCTGGTAGATGAATTCGTCGTCGCCGGGATCGCTCAAGCCTATCTCATCTCCTCAACCGGGGTGACACCTAGCACCGCTAACCCTGAGCGCAGCACGGTGGCCGTGGCCGCGACAAGGGCAATCCGCGCCGCCGTTTCCACGGGGGATTCAGCCTGGATGAAGCGCAGGGCGGCATTGTCGCGCCCGGCGTTCCACAACGCATGGAAATCTCCCGCCAATTCATACAGATAAAACGCAATCCGGTGCGGCTCACGGGCTTCCGCCGCCTGCTCGACCATGCGCGGCCAGCTGATGAGCCGGCGGATCAGAGCCAGTTCTTCCGGGGCGGTGAGCGATGACAGCTCAGCCCGCGCATCCACGGCTCCCGCCGCGCGAAGCACCGAACGGCAGCGCGCATGGGCGTATTGCACGTAGAACACCGGATTATCGCGCGTCTGCGCCACCGCGGCGTTGAGGTCGAAATCCATCTGCGCGTCGGATTTGCGCATGAGCATGATGAAGCGCACCGCGTCCGGGCCGACCTCGTCGATCAGGTCGCGCAGTTCCACGAAGGTCCCCGCCCGCTTGCTCATGCGCACCGGGGCGCCGTCCTTCATCACGCGCACGATCTGGCACAGCAGCACATCCAGCCGGGCCGGGGTATCGCCCGCCAGGGCTTTCACCGCCGCCTGCATGCGCCGCACATAGCCGCCGTGGTCGGCGCCCCACACGTCGATCATCGCGCTGAAGCCGCGCGCCATCTTGTCCGCGTGGTAGGCGACATCATTGGCGAAATAGGTGTTGCTGCCGTCAGATTTCATCACCGGACGGTCAACGTCGTCGCCAAATTCAGTGGAGCGGAAGAGCGTCTGCTCGCGCGGCTCCCAGTCCTCCGGCGTTTTGCCCTTGGGCGGCTCCAGCACGCCCTCATAGATCAGCCCGCGATCCTGCAACTGGCGCAAAGCACGCTCCACGCCGCCAGCTTCCACCATTGCGCGCTCGGAGGAGAACACATCATGCACCACGCCCAGCGCCGCCAGATCCTCGCGCACCAGCTTCAGCATCTCCGCCACGGCGAAGTCCCGGAAAATATCCAGCCAATGGGCTTCCGGCGTTTCGGCGAACTCATCGCCATATTTTTCCGCCAGCGCGGCGCCGATGGGAATGAGATACGCGCCGCCATATTGCATGCCGCCGGAAACGGTATCGATATAGGCCTGCGGCGAGAGGCCCAACGCCTCCAGATAGCGGACATAGACCGAACGGCCGAGCGCGATGACCTGCGCCCCCGCGTCGTTGACGTAGAATTCCTTGGTGACCGCATACCCCGCCTTGGCCAGCAGGTTCGCCAGCGCATCGCCCACCACAGCGCCGCGGCAATGGCCGACATGCAGCGGCCCGGTGGGGTTGGCGGAGACATATTCCACGTTGACGCGCCCGCGCCCCGCACCTTGGCCGTACCCCTCGCCCGCCGCCAGGATCACCGGCACCTGCGCTAGCAGCAAAGCGGGCTCCAGCGTGAGGTTGAGAAACCCCGGCCCGGCCGGCTCCGCCTTGGCGATGCCGGGGCGCATGCCCAGGCTGGAAGCCAGGGCGGCGGCGATCTCGCGCGGGTTTTTGCCCGCCGGTTTGGCTGCCACCATCGCCGCGTTGCTCGCCATGTCGCCATGGGCGGCGTCCTTGGTCGGCGTCACCTCGATGCGGGCTAAAATCTCTCCGGGCAAGCCTGGCAGCAGAGCCGCAAGGTCTTCCAGAACCCAGGCGCGGGCCTGGGCGAACATGTTCTCGGTCATCATCACTCTTTCAGGCCGGCACTGCCGGGTTGGTCAATCTTGCGTATTCGTCCAATGCGTAGCGGTCGGTCATGCCCGCCACATAGTCGCGCACCACGGTGGCGGCCTGCGCGCTGCCCGGCTCGCCCGCGCGCACCCGCCAGTCGTCAGGCAGCAGATACGGGCGCTCCAGCAGCAGCCTGCCCAGCTCCGTGGTCACCACCCGGGCTTTGTGGGTCATACGGTTGACGCGCCAGTGCCGGTACATCCGCTCGAACAGGAATGCCTTGATTTCGCGGTGCGCCGCCGCCAGGGCGGGGGAAAAGCCGATCACCGGGGTTGCGGCATCGCGGATCGCGTCGGCATCCACCGGGGCCAGCGCCGCCAGCCGGGCGGCACTTTCGCGCAGCACATCGTGCACCAGGGCGTTGATCATGCGCCGGCTCAGCTCATGGCGCACGCGGTTGGTCTCGTTTGTCAGCGCCTGGGATTCGCGCAAGGCGCCCCCGATCAGCGGCAGATGGGCAATATCGGCAAAGCCGAACAGCCCGGCGCGCAGGCCGTCGTCCATGTCATGCGTGTTGTAGGCGATGTCATCGGCGAAGGCCGCCACCTGCGCCTCGGCGGAGGTCTGGCGCAACAGGTCGAGCGGGTATTTCACGTCAAACGAGGCGATATAGGCCGGGGGGCTGCGCAGCGGGCCGTTGTGCTTGGCCAGGCCCTCCAGGGTCTCCCAGCTCAAATTCAGCCCGTCAAACGCGGCGTAGCGATGCTCCAGCAGGGTGACGACACGCAGGCTCTGCGCGTTATGGTCAAACCCGCCGAAGGCTTCCAGCGCCTCGTTCAGCCCGCGTTCGCCCGCATGGCCGAAGGGCGGATGCCCCAGATCATGCGCCAGGGCGAGGCACTCGGTCAGGTCTTCATCCAGCCCCAGCTTGCGCGCGATGCTGCGCGCGATCTGCGCCACCTCCAGGCTGTGGGTCAGCCGGGTGCGGTAGAAATCGCCCTCGCGGGTGACGAACACCTGGGTTTTGTATTGCAGCTTGCGGAAGGCTGAGCAGTGGACCACGCGGTCGCGGTCGCGCTGGTAGGGGCTGCGATCATCGGAGTGGATTTCAGCGAATTGCCGACCGCGCGAGCGCGCCGCCTGCACCGCATAAGGGGCTAACATCATACGTTCAGCCTTAACCCATCCCCACCCTTACCTCCAAGGCCCGGACGCACTATATAAGCAGGCATGAGCGAAACACTTGAAACTTTCCGGCTTTCTCCGGCCGCCGCCGCGCGAGTGGCGGAAATTCTGCAAAGCGAACCAGCGCAAAAAGCCCTGCGCGTGGAAGTGGTGGCCGGCGGCTGCTCGGGCTTTCAGTATAAGTTCGACCTAACGGCCGAGCAGCATCCTGACGATCTGGTGATCCAGGCGCAGGGCGCGACCGTGTTCGTCGACCCCAGCAGCTTGGAATTGCTCGCTGGGGCGGAGTTGGAGTTCAAGGACTCCCTGATGGGCGCGCATTTTGCGGTGAAAAACCCGATCGCCAAATCCTCCTGCGGCTGCGGCACGTCGTTTTCAGTTGATTAAGATCACCACCTGGAACGTGAACTCGGTGCGCACGCGCGAGTCGCATGTGGCGGATTTTCTGGCGCGCGAGCAGCCGGACCTGTTGCTGCTCCAGGAGATCAAATGCGAGGAGCATCAGTTTCCGCGCATGGCCTTTAAAAACCTAGGCTATGATGCCGTGGTCGTCGGCCAGAAATCCTATAACGGTGTCGCTGTGCTGCACCGCGTCCCGGTCGAGGTTTTGCACCCCAGGCTGCCGGGCATGCCGGAGTCCGACACGCATGCGCGTTTCATCGAGGTACGCACCCAAGGCATTACGGTTGGCAATCTCTACCTGCCCAATGGCAATTCCGGCGGGGATGAAGGCTATGCCTACAAGCTGGCCTGGATGGAGGCGCTGCGCGCGCATTCAGAGAGCCTCATGGACGCGGATACCGACTTTGTCCTGGCCGGGGATTATAACGTCTGCCCAACCGATGCTGATTTCGCCCCCCGCGCCCTGCCGGCGGGCGATGCGCTGCTCCGCCCGGAGACGCGCGCAGCCTTCAACGCGCTGATTTGGACCGGGCTGACCGACGCCACCCGCGCGCTCTACCCGAGCGAGACCCTCTATACCTTCTGGGATTATCAGGCCAGCGCGTGGGACCGCAACGCCGGGCTGCGGATTGATTTTCAGCTGCTCTCGCCGCGTCTGGCGGAACGGCTGACGGATGTGATCATCCATAAGGATGAACGTGCCAAGCCGCAGCCCTCGGACCATGTGCCGCTTTCAGTGAAACTCGCCAAAGCCGCCTGAGCGGCGGGCTTGCTCAACCCTCCAGCACAGTGCGGGCCTTGCCTTCGGCCAGCGCCTGCGCCAGCGAGGTGCCATCCAGCTCATGCGCCACGGCATCGCGCACCCGGCGCATGACCCGGCGGATTTCGCAGGTCTGCTCGTCGCGGCAGTCGTCGCATTTACGGTAATAATTCACGCTGACGCAGGAGAGTAGGGCCAAAGGCCCGTCCATGATCCGCACGACCTGGCCAAAGGTGATCAGATCAGCCGGTTTGGCCAGGGCGTAGCCGCCGCCACGGCCGCGGCGGCTGCGTACCAGGCCATTGCGGTTGAGCTCTAGCAGAATCGCCTCCAGAAATTTTTTCGGCAGATTTTCACGCTCGGCAATGTCGCTCACCAACAGCAGCTCATCGCTGTTCCCGCGCGCCAACACCAACAGCGCCTGCAACGCATATTTGCATTTTTGCGACAGCATTTTCCTGCTCCTGTGGCGTGACGGGCAATTATATCCCCTCTATACCATGGTTTGCCGATAGGAAATATGTTTCATCCGCCCGTCAGGCTCAGCCCGACCGCCTCGGCGACCTTGATGCCATCCACACCGGCGGAGAGAATGCCCCCCGCATAGCCTGCCCCCTCGCCCGCTGGATAGAGTCCGCGCGTGCTGAGCGAGCAGAAATCCTGCCCGCGGGTGATGCGCACTGGCGAGGAGGTGCGGGTTTCCACCCCGGTCAGCACCGCATCGGGCCGGGAAAACCCGCGTATCTGTTTCTCAAACGCTGGCAGCGCCTCGCGGATGGCGGCGATGGCGTAATCAGGCAGGGTGGGGGCGAGGTCCGTGAGGTGAACGCCCGGTTTGTAGGAGGGCAACACCTCGCCAAACGCCGTTGAAGCCCGCCCGGCGATGAAATCCCCCACCAGCTGTCCCGGCGCCGCGTAAGTGCCGCCGCCCGCGGCATAGGCGGCCGACTCCCAGCGGCGCTGAAATTCCACACCGGCCAGCACATCGCCGGGGTAGTCAGCCGGGGTGATGCCGACCACGATGCCCGCATTGGCGTTGCGCTCGTTGCGTGAATACTGGCTCATGCCGTTGGTCACCACGCGCCCTGGCTCGGAGGTGGCGGCCACCACCGTGCCGCCGGGGCACATGCAGAAGCTATAAACCGAGCGGCCGTTGCCCGCGTGATGTACCAGCTTGTAATCCGCCGCGCCCAGAATCGGGTTGCCCGCGAAGGCGCCAAAGCGGTGCTGGTCGATCATCGATTGCGGATGCTCAATGCGAAACCCGACCGAAAACGGCTTCGCTTCCATGAACACGCCGCGCTGGTGCAGCATCGCGAAGGTATCACGCGCGGAATGGCCCACCGCCAGCACGACATGGCCGGTCTCGATCCGCTCGCCCGATTCCAGCACCACCGCACGCACCTGCCCTTCGGTGATCTCGATATCAGTCACCTTGCAGCCAAAGCGGTATTCACCGCCCAGCGCCTCGATGCCCGCCCGCATCGTCTCAACCATGCCGACCAGGCGGAAGGTGCCGATATGCGGTTTGGCGACATAGAGAATCTCTTCCGGCGCGCCGGCCTTCACGAACTCGGTGAGCACCTTGCGGCCAAGATGGCGCGGGTCCTTGATCTGCGAATAGAGCTTGCCATCCGAGAACGTGCCCGCCCCGCCCTCGCCGAACTGCACGTTGGATTCCGGGTTGAGCACGCCGCGCCGCCACAGGCCCCAGGTGTCCTTCGTGCGCTGGCGCACCACCTTGCCACGCTCCAGAATGATGGGCGCGAAGCCCATCTGCGCCAGCACCAGCGCCGCGAAAATGCCGCACGGCCCGGTGCCGATGACCACGGGGCGCCGGGCGGGCGGCGCCTTAGCCTGGGTGACAAATTTATACGCAACATCGGGCACCGGCTCGCCGTAAGCCACGGGCACGGACAGCTCGGCATCGATGGTGTAGACCAGCGTGATGCCGCTCTTTTTGCGTGCATCGAAGGCGCGGCGGAACACCTGCATACCCAGCAGCTGCGCATCGGCCACGCCGAAAGCCGCGCAAACCGCGGCGCGCAGCTGCGTTTCGTCATGGTTCAGGTTCAGGCGCAGGCCGGTTATGCGTTTGGGATAAATTGCCATAATCTCCGCTCTATAACCGGAAAGCCCGCAACGCCAATGCCGCCCCGCCTCATTATCGACATGCGCTGCTTGCAAGACCGCAACTATAGCGAACGCGGCATCGGCAACCATGCGCGCAACCTCATCGCCCATGCGCCGGAGCCGTTCATCGGCCTGTACGACCCCGCGCTGCCGCCGCTGCCCGCTGATATGGCCGCGCAGGCGGCGGCGCTCTCACCCCATGCCTACCTGCCGGGCCTATCGCCGGGGGCGGTGTTGCTCAACCCCTCGCCGATGAGCCCTGACCAGCATTTTCTGGCGCGCCTGCTGCACGCCCCGGGCATCACCAAGGCGGTGTGCGTGCATGATTTCATCCCCTATGACGACCAGGAGAACTACCTCACCCACCCGCTCAACCGGCTGGACTATTTCGCCGCGATGGCATGGCTGGAGCGCTATGATGTGTTTTTTCCGAATTCGGAGGCCACCGCTGAGCGCCTGCGTGGCCTCTATGGCCCGGTGCGCGCGCAGATAACCGGCGTGGCATTGCCGCCCTGGGCGGAGGGCATTACGCCGCTGCCGCCGCGCCATATCCTCATGGTCGGCGGGGACGATGCCCGCAAAAACCCCGAGGTGCTGGCCCGCGCCCATGCCGCCAGCGCGATATTACGCCGTATTCCCCTGGTGATCAGTGGCAGTTGCCGGGCGGAGACGGCAGCGCGCCTGCGCGCCATCACGCGGGTAGAACTTCCCGGCCGGGTGAGCGAGGCGCAGATGCGCGCGCTCTATGCGCGGGCGCTCTGCGTCGTCACCCCCTCACGGGCGGAAGGGTTTTCTCTGCCCGTCATCGAGGCTGCCGCTGCGGGTGTGCCCTCCATCGCCTCGGACATCGCGGCCCACCGCGCCTTGGGTGTTGCGGCGGGGGAGCGTTTCGCGCCGGAGGATGCAGCGGGGCTGACTGGGATTCTGGAAACGCTGGCACATAATGCGGGGCGGCGGGCGGTAATTATTTCCGCGCAGGCGGACATCTGGCGCCCTTTCAGCGGCAAGGCCATCGCCGCCAGGCTCTGGCAGGTGTTGACGCCGCAAGCGCCGGCCATTTTGCGGCGCGGAAAACCCCGCATCGCCATGCTCACCCCCCTGCCCCCGGAAAAATCCGGCATCGCCCGTTACGCCGCCGCCACGGCGCGCGCGCTGGTGCCGCTGGCCGATGTCACGCTCGTCCCCACCACCCAGGCTTGCGCGATTGCTCACACCTCGCCGCGATATGACCGTGTGCTCAGCGTGCTCGGCAATGCGCCGCTGCATGGTGAAATTTATGATCTGGCGGTGAAATGGGGCAGCGCCGTGCTCTGCCACGACTCGCGCCTGCTGGGCCTTGCGACCCGCAACGGCCCCAAACCCGCCGCTGCCCAAGCCAGCCGGGAGCTGGGGCGCAACGTGGCGCCGCGCGAGATTATCGCCTGGGCCAGGGATGAACGCCAGCGCGAAGCCTGCTTTCTGGGTGAACTCGCACGCGCCGCGCGGCCGCTCATCTTTCACAGCCCGCAGCCGGTGGCTGAGGTGGCGGCGCGCTTTGGCGTGGCGGCAAAACATCTGCCCTTCGCCCTCCAGCGCGAATTTGCCCCGCGCACGGCGGCAGCCCGGGCGCAGGCGCGCGCGGCGCTGGGGATTGCGCCAGGGCAGACGCTCATTGTCAGCTTCGGCTTCATCAGCCGCAACAAGGCCATCCCCGCCGCGCTGCATGCCCTGGCGCTGCTGCCCGGCGCGCGGCTGGTTTTTGTGGGCGAACCCACGCCCGACACCCCGGCATTCGAGACATTGGCCGCAAAACTGGGGCTTCGCGGCCGGGTGGCGTTCGGCCAAAGCTTTGTGCCCGAACGCGATTACCGCGACTATCTGCTGGCCGCTGATTGCGCGTTGCAACTGCGCGAGGGGCTGCCCGGCAATATCTCCGGCGCCTTGCAGGATTGCATAGCCGCTGGGCTGCCCAGCGTGGCCAGCCATGACCTTGCGGACAACATCGCAGCGCCCAGCTACATCAAAACCGTTTCAGACATGCTCGACCCAACTGAAATCGCCGCCGCGCTCATTGAGCGGCTGAGCGCGCATGATGACACCGAAGCCGAACGCCACGCCTACTGCGCGGCGCACGCCATGGCGCGTTATGCCGCCTCGCTGCTGGAGATTTTAGAAACCTCCTGACGCTCGTTTTCCAGCGCAATCGCCAGCAGCGCGCCTTCCAGCACCTCGTTGCGCCGCGCCAGCTCCAGCCTGATTGCCGCCAGCTCGTTGAACAATTCGGCAAAGACGTAGCGCTGGAGTCGGCGGATCAGGTTTTTAAGCATTGCGGCGCAGATCCAGCGTGCGCGGATACTCAACCGCGCGCACCTCGCGCGGCGCGAGCATCGGCCCTGGCGTATGGCCAAAGGGGAAGAAGCGCGAGCGCCGCCGTGCTTCCGCCGCATTCGCGTTCACGGGGAAATCATCATAGGCCCGCCCGCCCGGATGCGCGACATGATGGCTCATGCCGCCAATGCTGCGGCCGGACCATTTATCGTACACATCAAACACCAGCGGCACCTGCGCCGGGATGGTGGGGTGCAGCGCCGAATAAGGCTGCCAGGCCTTGAAGCGCACACCGGCCACATATTCACCCGGCACTTCGGTTTTTTGCAACGGCAGCGCGGCACCGTTGCAGGCCAGGGCGTAACGCTCATCCACCCAGCCGGAGACCTTCGCCTGCAACCGCTCGGCGGAGCTATCAACATAGCGCGCGGTGCCACCGGAGGTTTGTTCCTCGCCCAGAACATGCCACGGCTCCAGCGCGTGGCGCAGCTCCACGCGCATGTCACGCAGCGCGATCTCGCCCACCTGCGGGAAACGGAATTCCAGATGCGGCGCAAACCATTGCGGGTCCAGCCCGAACCCTAAAGCCTCAAGCTCGGCCAGCGCATCCTTGAAATCGGCCTCGGCGTAATGCGGCAGCAGAAATTCATCATGCAGCCGCGTGCCCCAGCGAACCAGCCGCCGCTCATAAGGTTTGTTCCAGAATGCGGCGATGGCCGAGCGCATCAGCAACACCTGCGCGGCTGACATCTGCGCGTGCGGCGGCATCTCAAAGGCGCGGAATTCCACCAGCCCGCGCCGCCCGGAGCCGCCATTGGGGGCATACATCTTGTCGATGCAAAATTCCGTGCGATGGCCGTTGCCGGTCATATCCGCGAGAATGTTGCGAAACAGCCGGTCCACCAGCCAGGGCGGGGTATAAGTTGCGCTGCTCACCTGCTGAAACGCGATCTCCAGCTCGTTCAGCGAGTCTTCACGCGCCTCGTCGATGCGCGGATGCTGGCTCGAAGGCCCTATGAACAACCCGCTGAACAAAAAGCTTAAGCTCGGGTGGTTATGCCAGAATCCCAGCATGGATTTCAGCAGATCCGGCCTACGCAGAAACGGGCTGTCAGCGGGCGTGGCGCCGCCCATCACCACATGGTTGCCACCCCCGGTGCCGACATGCCTGCCATCGAGCATGAACTTTTCGGTCATCAGCCCCACTTCGCGCGCCACCTCATAGAGCTGTTCGGTACGCTCCACGATCTCACCCCAGTTGGCGGCGGGGTGAATATTCGTCTCGATTACGCCAGGGTCCGGTGTGACGGAAAAATTGATCACCCGATCATCCTCGGGCGGCAGGTAGCCTTCCAGCACCACCTTGCGGCCCATGGCGGCGGCGGTTTCCTCCACCGCGGCGGTCAGCTCCAGCCAGTCGCTCACATCGTAAAGCGGCGGGTAAAAAACATGCAAAATCCCATCGCGCGCCTCCACCGCCAGCGCGGTGCGCACCAGCCCCGGCTCCTCGCGCCCCACCACCGGCGCATCTTGCGGCACGGGGCGGAACCCCTCGATGCCGCTGCCGCCATAACCCTCGCGCGTCAGCTGCATGGAGTCACGTTTGGGCAATTTCTTGCGCGGGGCGAACGGGTCGGTCTCGAACTCAACCTCCCTATGCGCCGGGTCCGCCCAGGGCAGACTCTCCAGCGGCAGGCGCAGCCCCACGGGCGAATCACCGGGGATCAGGAACATCACATCATCGCGGAAAAACCATTTGCCGCTCTGCCAGGCGCGCTCACCCGCCATGACCACCCGGCGCAGCGGCAGCACGCTGCCCACGGGTGCCGCCAACCCCTGGCCGAACACCTTCGCCAGCCGCGCGCGTTCCAGCTCGTCGCCCAGCCTGGACTCCATGGCCACCACATTCGCGGGCAGTCGCTTCTCGCGCCACAGATAATAATGGATATCCTCATACGCCTGGTTCACCAGCGCCGGGTTCACCTGCAACCGCTCAGCCAGCGCGGTGGTAAAGGCCGCCGCATCCGCCGCCGCCGCGTCGTCCTTGTCATCATCGCTGGCCAGCAGTGCCGGGTTTTTCCACACCGGCTCGCCATCCGCGCGCCAATGCGCATGAATCGCCCAGCGTGGCAGCTGCTCGCCCGGATAATGCTTGCCCATGTTATAGGTGAGCGCCGCGCCCTTACTCCACAGCGGGGTGAGCTTGCGGATCAGCCGTCCGGCGAATTGGCGCTTGGTTGGCCCCAAAGCATCGATATTCCACTCCGGCGCCTCAAAATCGGAGGCAGCCACAAATGTCGGCTCGCCGCCCATGGTGAGGCGCACATCGCCGCGCGCCAATGCCGCATCCACCGCCTGGCCTTGGGCCAGAATATCCTGCCACACGCGCGGGGTGTAAGGCTTGGTCACGCGTGGCGTCTCGGCCACGCGGGTCACCTTCATGTCGAACTCAAATTCCGTTTCGCACGCGCCCACCAGCCCCGAAATCGCCGCGGCCGAGCTTGGCGAGGGTGTGGCGGCCAGCGGGATATGCCCCTCGCCTGCCATCAGCCCCGAGGTCGCATCCAGCCCGATCCACCCCGCTCCCGGCAGATACACCTCCGCCCAGGCGTGCAGATCGGTGAAGTCGGCGGTGGGGCCCTCGGCGCCGCCATCAACCGGCTTCACATCGGCGGTCAGCTGGATGAGATAGCCCGAAACAAACCGCGCCGCGAAGCCCAGGTGGCGCAGTAGATTCACCAGCAGCCAGGCGGAATCCCGGCAGGAGCCTTTCGCTTTGGTCAAGGTCTGCTCGGGGCTCCAAACGCCAGGCTCCATGCGCACCACATAGGAGATGCGCTCGGCAATCATCCGGTTGATGAGCACCAGCATGTCCACCATGCGCAGCTCTTTGTTGCCATGTTCGGCGTGGACCGCGCCGATGAGCGCCTGGAGTTTTTTGCCCGGATTGCGCAGCACGCGGAACGGCGCCAGCTCCTCGGCGAGAATTTCATCGTACTTAAACGGATACGTCTCCGCTTCCGGCTCCAGGAAAAAATCGAACGGGTTGATGGTCGCCATGTCGGCCACCAAATCCACCACCACCTCAAAACTCGTCACCCGCTCGGGGAACACCACCCGGGCCATGAAATTGCCTTGCGGGTCCTGCTGCCAGTTAAGAAAATGCGGCTGCGGCGAGACTTTCAGGGCGTATGAGAGGATCGGCGTGCGCGCATGCGGGGCGGGACGCAGGCGGATCGTCTGCGGGCCCAGGGCCACGGGGCGGTCATATTTGTAGGATGTACGATGTGTAATCGCGGCATGAACGGACATGCGATCTCCTTGGGCTTATAAATGCCACTCACCACGCAAAAACAAGTTTGGCAATGTAGGAGATGCCGCCTGAATCGTTCAATCCGGCGCGCGCAGACGAAGTTGATTTTTCAATGAACAGTTCCGGCACCCCGCGGGGCAGGATGCCGGAAAAATCAGCAGCTCAGGTCAACTTCACCAGAACATGGTGCTTCTTGCCGGCGGAGAGCTTCATCTCGGCCGCCGGTGCGATCACCTGCGCCTCGTCGGCCACCACCTCATCATTCAGCCGCGCGCCGCCGCCGCGTATCAGCCGCCGCGCCTCGCCATTGCTGGCGGCCAGCCCCGCGCGGGCAAACAGCGTGAACGCCGCCAGCCCGGTACCAAACTCCGCCGCGGGGATCTCCACGCGCGGCAACCCTTCGGCCACGCCGCCCTGGCTGAAGATTTTATGCGCCGTTACCGCCGCATCCACCGCTACCGCGCGGCCATGCGCCAGCGCGGTAGCCTCGGTCGCCAAAATCACCTTGGCGCCGTTCAGCTCCGCCCCGCCCAGCGCTTCCAGCCGCGCGATTTCATCCAGCGGCAGATCGGTGAACAGCTTCAGGAAGCGGCCAACATCCGCATCCTCGGTGTTGCGCCAGAACTGCCAGTAATGATACGGGCTGAGCTTTTCGGCCGAGAGCCACACCGCGCCCGCCGCCGACTTGCCCATTTTCGCGCCCGAGGCCGTGGTGATGAGCGGGGTCGTGAGGCCAAACACACCCTTCTGGTCGGTCCGGCGCACCAGATCAACGCCGGAGACGATATTGCCCCATTGGTCGGAGCCGCCCATCTGCAAAACCACGCCGTATTGGCGGCTCAGCGCGCGAAAATCATAGCTTTGCAGAATGGAGTAGTTGAACTCCAGGAAGGTGAGCCCCTGCTCACGCTCCAGCCGCGAGCGCACGGAATCGAACGAGAGCATGCGGTTGATGGAGAAATGCACGCCCACTTCGCGCAGCAGCTCGATATAGCTCAGCCGGTCCAGCCAGTCGGCATTATTGACCAGCACGGCATCATTCGGGCCGTCGCCAAAGGTTATGAACGCCTCGATGTTCGCGCGGATGCCGATGAGGTTTTTGGCGATCTGCTCGTCGGAGAGCAGCTGGCGCGCCTCCTCGCGGAAGGAGGGGTCACCGATCCGCGTCGTCCCCCCGCCCATCAGCGCCACCGGGCGGTGCCCGTGCTTCTGGAACAGGCGCAGCAGCATGATGGGGATCATATGGCCGACATGCAGGCTCTCGGCTGTCAGATCGAACCCGGCATAACCCGCAATCGGCCCCGCGGCGCAGGCGGCGTCGAGCGCCTCCTCGTCGGTGCACTGGAACACAAAGCCGCGCGCCTTCGCCTCGGCCAGAAACCCACTAACTGCCATCTTCTAATCCTCTTGCGCGCGGGGTAGCACAACCCGATGACAGTTCAAAACCTCACAATCTGGCCGCGTCTGCAAAGCGGCAGCTGGCTGACCCAGGAGCGCGCGCGCGGCTATCTGCGGCTGCTCGCCATCGCCAATCTTATCGGCCTTGCACTTGCGATCTGCCGGGGGACGGGCTGGCTGTTCCCTCCGGTGCCGCATTTTTCAACTGAGTTCCTGAGTTTTTATGCCGCCGGCCGGCTGGCCGCGGCGGGTCATGCGGCCTTGGTGTATGCGCCGGGCATTCCCGCCCATGCGTATATTGCCTCTTTTCATGTTCCGCCCGGGCATCAGGCGATGGAACACGCGCTGAGCCACGATCCCCAGGTGATGTATTTCAGTTTTTTCTACCCCCCGGTTTATTGGCTGCTCTGCGCGCCGCTTTCACTGTTGGCATATTACAGGGCCTATCTGCTCTGGGTGGGGCTGAGCGGCGCTTTGCTGTGGTGCTGCCTGCGCCAGATGATGGGCGGCTGGCTGCGGGCATGGCCAGCCCTGGCCTATCTGGCCATAACCGAGAACGCGGCCGTAGGCGAGAATGCGTTTTTATCCACCGCGCTCGTGGGATTTGGCCTGCTCAACCTGGAAAAACGGCCGCTCCTTGCCGGCGCCTGCTTCGGTGCGCTCTGTTACAAGCCAAATTTCGTGCTACCGGTGATCTTGCTGCTGCTGGCTGGCCGGCATCTGGCCGCCCTGGTGAGCGCCGCATTCACAGGTACAGCACTTTGTCTGCTTTCCGCCGTTTTGTTCGGGTGGCGTAACTGGCTTGGCTATTTTCTCGTCACCGTGCCACATGCCCAGTTCCTGTTCACCCATGGCGGTTTTTCCTACGCGCTCATGGTAACACCCGGTTCGGCTGTCCGCCTGCTGGGGGGTGGCGGCGTGCTGGCGGCGGCGGTGCAGGCTGGGGGCATGCTGTTTGGCGCCTATTGCATTTTCGCCACGCGCCGGGCCAGTTTCAACGTCCGGGCGGCAATGTTCGCCGCCAGCTTCCCGATGCTGCTTACCGTGATGCTCAGCTACGACCTGACCATGAGCGGACTGGCCATCCTCTACATGCTGCGCGAAGTAGAGCGCACAGCCTATCTGCCGTGGGAGAAAACCGCCCTGGCCGCGATGTTCGCGCTGCCCCTGGTGACCGAGATTTTGCGCACTCAAATGCATATCCCGCTGGATCCGCTGATCACCCTTACCTTCATGGCGCTGCTGCTGCGCCGCGCGGCCATGACGCCCGCCTGCCAGAACAGCTTGCCCTTGAATGCTTTTCATACCTAAGCCTAACACTGTAGCAATGAAAAACAAATCAATCCGTGCCATCGGCCTGATGTCCGGCACCTCGCTTGATGGCGTGGACGTTGCCTGGCTGGAGACCGATGGCGAGCGCATCACTCATTTCGGCCCCACCGCCATGCTGGCCTATGAGGATTCGCTGCGCGCCGATCTGCGCCGCCTGCTCGACCTCGCCCCCACCCTCGCGCCGGACGATGCCTTCCTGAAAGACGTGGAGCAGCGCCTCACCTATGAACATGCGATCGCCATTGCCTTGGCCGGGCGCAATGCGGATATCATCGGTTTTCATGGCCAGACCATTTTGCACGCGCCGGAACAGCATCGCACCTGGCAAATCGGCGATGCGGCCCAGCTGGCGCGGCTCGCGCGTATTCCGGTGGTGCATGATTTCCGCTCCGCCGATGTCGCCGCCGGGGGGCAGGGCGCGCCGCTGGCCCCGATCTTTCACGCCGCGATGGCGCATGATCTGCCCAAACCATTGCTGATCGTGAACATCGGCGGTGTTGCCAACATCACCTGGCTTGGCGCTGATGGGGAGATTCTCGCCTGCGACACCGGCCCTGGCAACGGCCCGCTGGATGATCTGGCGCAGGCGCATCTTGGCCTCCCTTATGACAAGGACGGCGCCCTGGCCGCCGCCGGCATTGTGGACGAAGCCCGGCTGGCCACGTTGCTGGCGCACCCGTATTTTAACAGACCGACGCCAAAATCACTGGACCGCCTCACCTTCTCCGCCCTCATCGCCCAGGCCACGGCGGCGCTGCCACCGGCGGATGCCGCGGCCACGCTGGCTGCCTTTTGCACCCGCGCCATCGCCACCGCACCGGTGCCCGCTGCCCCGCTGCGCGTGCTCGTGGGCGGCGGGGGGCGCAAAAACCCGGTGCTGATGGCCGGGCTGCAAGCGCAATTCGCCGCGCCGGTGCAACCGGTGGAAGCCGCCGGATGGGATGGCGACGCGCTGGAGGCGCAGTGCTTCGCCTATCTGGCCGTGCGCGCGCTAAAGGGCCTACCGCTCTCGCTGCCCGGCACCACCGGCGTTGCCCGCCCGCTCACCGGCGGGCGGCTTCAGAACGTTATTTTATAAAGCCGCCAGCCCTGCGCGTTGCTGCCCAAAGGCTGCAACCAAGGGGGCTGGTTGCCTGCCTCCAGCGCGTCCCACAGGGTGGTTTCTGGTAAATCCGCAACCAGCGGGTAGCGCGCCACGGTGGGGCAAAACAGCACGAACCGCGCGCCAGCCGCCAGCACCGCCCCCGGCACCCGCGCGCCTGGCGTGGCGCGCCATGCCGCGCGGTCACGCAAATAGCCCCGCAGGCCATGTTGATACAGCGACCCCACTGTTTCCACCCGCGTGCGGTACAGTAATTCGGGCGAATCCTCCGCCGGAGCCAGCACCACCTGCCCGGCCGCCGGAACCAGCAAGGGTGCAATTTCACGCAGGTTGCAGGAGGGATAATGTGTCCCGGCCGACCCAGCTGAGGGTTTATTCAGCCCCGCCGCGGCCGCCACCGGCACCAGCAGCACGGCGAGCAAAACCCCCAGGCGCGAGAGCATCGCCACCATCGGCCGCGCCTCAAATCGCAGGCTCACTTCGCTCAACGCCAATGGCAGCAGCACCGCCGCCGCCACGGGCGCGAATGCGGCGAACAGTATGAATTGAACGCCCAGGACCAGCGCCACAGCCGTGCACGCCGCGATATAGAGCCACAGCCAGCGCGCCCATCCCGCCGCGCGCCATAGCGCATAGCCCAGCGCCAGCGCACCTGGCCCCAGATACACCAGCAGCCCCCACCCGCGCACGGGCTGCAATTCCTGGATCAACCCAAAAAATTTATGGGCATCCGCCGCCGGCATGATGCCATACGGCCCCAGCGCCACCTTCGGGAACATCGCCACCCAGCCCGCCACGGCCAGCGCCATCAGCGCCACCCCCAGCGGGCGGGCGTGTTTTGGCCGCCAGCGCGCCTCCAGCAGCCACAGCCCGACGGCGCCCGCCAGCAAGAGCATGCCCAGCACCACATAAACCAGCGACAGCCGGTCAATCTCCGGCACACCCCAGCCGCCCTGGGGCGGGTCAATCATCAGCGCGATGCTCAGCACATCGAAAAATCCGGCCGCGCAAGCGGTGATCGTCTTACCCAGGGGCACATACAGCCAGCGCAGCAGCAGCGCCGCGAACGCCATCAACACAAAGGGCATGGTCTCGGGTGTAAGCCAGATGGCGAAACCGCCGCTCACCCCGGCGAGCAGCCCGTAGGTGATATTATCGTGCCAGGCGCGCGCCACGCAGCCCACCGTCAGCACAATCAGCACCAGCAGCAAAATATGGTAATGCACAATTCCCGGAACGGCGAAGGCCTGCAGCCCCGGCAGCAGCGCCGCCGCCACGGCCGCCGCCCATAAAAAGCGCCGCGCGGCGAAAGGCTCCGCCACCCAGGCACAGGCAGCCCCCAGCGCGCCAACCCCCAGCGGCCCCAGCGCCACCCCCGCCACATACAGCGCCCGGTGCCAGCCGATAAACGGCGCGAAGGGCGCCGCCAACAGCCACAGCACTATATCCAGCAGGCGCGACCACTCCACCATCACCCCCGCGCCGGAATCATCACGCGCCACCCTGATCACCAGATGTCCGGCGCGGATGCCATCCTCCAGCCGCAACAGGCGCATGTAGCTGTCAGGATCGTTCAAACTGCCCGCGAGCACGCCGGGCCATTGATGCGCCCCGGCCACGATGTTGAGCGCGGCGGCCAGGAGAAACAGCAGCGGATACATCATCCCGCATGCGCCCTGAAACCGCCCACACCGCGCTCGATCTCGGTGACATGGCGCGGCCGCAAGCCGCTGGCGTCCGTCAGCCCGCAGGAATGCGCGATCATCTCCACCTCATCCATCAGCCGCCCCGCATAGCGGCTTACCCGCACCGCCTTGTCCGCCGGGTCCAGCCCCGCGATCAACCGCGGGTCGGCGGCGGTCACCCCCGTGGGGCAGCGCCCGGAGCCGCATTTCATCGCCTGGATGCACCCGAGCGAAAACATGAAGCCCCGCGCGGAGGAAACGAAATCCGCCCCCATGCACAGCGCCCAGGCCACCTTGTCCGGCGTTATCAATTTACCCGCCGCGATGATGCGTATCCGCCCGGTCAGCCCATGTTCATCGCGCAACGCCACCGCATAGGGCAGCGCCTGGGTGATCGGCAGCCCCATATAGTCAGCCAGCGGCTCCGGCGCCGCGCCGGTGCCGCCCTCGCCGCCGTCCACCTGGATATAATCAGGGCAATGCTCTGGGTTCTCCACACAGTCGCTGAACCATTCATCAAGGAAGCGCGGATCGCCGACAACGAACTTAACCCCCACCGGCTTGCCGGTGATCCCTCGCACCCGGGCGATGAAGGCGCCCAGCTCTGCGATATTGCCGATATCACGGTGGCGGTTGGGAGAGATGCTGTCATGCCCTTCGGGAATGCCGCGAATGGCGGCGATTTCCGCTGTCACCTTGCCGCCTGGCAACACGCCACCCTTGCCCGGCTTGGCGCCCTGAGCCAGTTTCACCTCGAACATCTTCACCTGCGGCATCGCCGCGATCTCGCGCAGCCGCGCCTCTGAAAGCGCGCCGTTGGCATCGCGCACACCATATTTGGCGGTGCCGATCTGCATGATGATATCCGCCCCGCCCTCCAGATGGAATTTAGAGAGTCCGCCCTCGCCGGTGCTCATCCACACGCCCGCGAGCTTTGCCCCGCGCGAGAGCGCGCTCACCGCCGCATGGCTCAGCGCGCCATAGCTCATGCCCGAGATGTTAAAAAAATTCTGCCCCATGTAAGGCTGCGCGCACGCCCCTGGGCCGTTGGCGATGCCGATCAGCTTACCGGGAAAATGCCGCTTCTCCTCATCGAGCACGGGAAACGCGGCATTGCGGAACACAAAGCTCGGCACATTCTCCGAGCCGAAGCTCACCAGATTGGAAACCCCTTTCGCCGAACGGTACACCCAGCTGCGCTCCAGCCGGTTGAACGGCCGCTCCGCCCAGTCCGGCAGATACTGGTACTGGCGCATATATTCGCCCCAGGTCTCGGCGAAATAGCGGAAATGCCCGATAACGGGAAAATTACGCAGCACCGTGTGCTTTTGCTGGTGCGTGTCGCGCCAATACACCACCGCCAGCCCCGCTGCGGCGCCGGCCGCCAATATCCCCAGAACCATATAAGTGCTCCCTGGCCTTTTGCCCGAACGTCATAGCCTTGAATCGCGCGCATGTCTCTGTTCGCGCATGCCTCGGTTCCGGCGCGATCTGGCATCCAAACCCGCTTGGGTTTATGATTACGTATGGCAAAAGATAAGAGCTACGACAAAACCCTGCACCACCTGCAAGTCGAGCTGGTGAAGCTCCAGCGCCATGTGATTTCACGCGGCCAGAATGTGCTCATCATCCTTGAAGGCCGCGACGGTGCGGGCAAGGACGGCACCATCAAGCGCATCATCGAGCATCTCTCCCCGCGCGACATCCGCGTCGTGGCGCTCTCCAAGCCGTCCGACGTTGAGGCCACCCAGTGGTATTTCCAGCGTTATGTGAACCACCTGCCGGCCGCTGGCGAGATCGTGCTGTTCAACCGCTCCTGGTACAACCGCGCCGGTGTGGAGCATGTCATGGGATTCTGCTCTGACCATGACTACCACACCTTCCTGCGCAACGTGCCGGTGTTCGAGGCCATGCTGGCCGATTCCGGCATCACGGTGATCAAATACTACCTCGACATCGACCGCAAGGAACAAAAAAAACGCCTTGAGGCCCGCCATGACGATCCGCTGAAACAATGGAAAATCAGCCCGATCGACGAGAAGGCCCTGAAACATTTTGATGACTACACCAAGGCCCGCAACACCATGCTGCGCGCGACCGACAGCGCCACCGCGCCATGGATGGTGGTGCGCGCCAATGACAAAAAAACCGCCCGCATGGCGATTATCGCCGATCTCATCACCAGGGTGGACTATGCCGACGCCACCCCGCTCGACACCCATAGCGAGATCGTCTGCCGGTTCGATGAAGCCTGCCTCACCAACGGCATGCTCGCCTCATGAACGCGCTGCTGGACAAGCTCACATTCGACGCCAACGGGCTGATCCCCGCCATCGCCCAGCAGCATGATACGGGTGAGGTGCTGATGATGGCCTGGATGAACCGCGACTCCATCGAGGAGACCCTCAAGACCGGCCAGGTCTGCTATTGGTCGCGCTCGCGGCGGAAGCTGTGGCGCAAGGGCGAATCCTCCGGCCAGGAACAAAGGCTGGTGGAGCTGAGACTCGACTGCGACGGCGACACATTGTTGCTCCTGGTCGACCAGAAGGGCGTGGCCTGCCACACCGGCCGGCGAAACTGTTTTTTCCTGGCCTGGCGCGGCGGAGAGCTGGTGGAAATCGCTAAGCCTCTCGTCGACCCGGAGCAGCTCTACAAGTATGCGCCCCCCTCCACTTGATAGATTTTCAATTTTAGCGAAATAAGTAGGGGCAAAATTCTGATGGGTCCGATCATGCCGCTCAAGCTGCCGAAATTCCTTTCCGCCCGCCCGGTCATCGCCATGGCGGCCCTTGCGCTTCTCCTTGGTGGCGCGGCCACCAGCCGCTTCGCAAATGCGGATGATACCGCCGACTACCCGGCGGCCAGCCTCAGCGCCCCTACTGACCCGGCGGCGTTGATCGCGCGCGGCAAATACCTGACAGAGGCGGCTGACTGCATGCCCTGCCACACCGGACCCAACCACGCGCCCTTCTCCGGCGGCCTGGTCATGGCCACGCCCTTCGGCGGCCTCGCCACCCCCAATATCACGCCCGACAAAGCAACCGGCATCGGCAACTGGACGGATGCGCAATTCTACAACGCCGTGCATTACGGCGAAGCGCCGGGCCGCTCTTATCTGTTGTTCCCCAAATTCCTCTACCCGGCGATGCCCTACACCTCCTACACCAAGCTCTCCTACGCGGACGTGATGGCGATCAAGGCATATCTCTTCTCGCTGCCGCCGGTAAACGTGGCGCCCACGCCGAGCACCATGCTGTTTCCCTTCAACCAGCGGCCCGTGCTGCTCGGCTGGCGCATCTTGTTCTTCCGCTCGGGCCCGATTCACTTGAACCCGGCTTGGAATGACAGCATGAAGAACGGCGCCTACCTCACCGAGGCGCTGGGCCATTGTGGCGAATGCCACACACCGCGCAACTTCCTGAGCGCCATGATGCTGGACAAAGCCTACGCCGGCGCGCCGATTGACGCCTTCTTCGCCCCCAACATCTCGTCCGACAAAAAATACGGCGTCGGCGGCTGGGCGCAGGCCGACCTCGTGGCCTACCTTCATGACGACGGCAACATGGTCAAAGGCTCGCCCTACGCCGCCATGGGTGAGGTTGTGGACCATTCCACCAGCCAGATCCCCGTGTCTGACGATGTGGACATCGCTAACTACCTACAGAACGAGACGGCACCGCAGCATGTACCGCCCACCCCCGCGGTGGCCAACGCCGCGGCCTCCATCGCCCTTGGCGCCACTGTGTACACCGCCAACTGCGCCGGGTGCCACGGCAAGACCGGCGGCGGCATGGCCCCGATCATTCCCAATCTCGCGGGCAATGACTCCGTGACCGCCTCCGAACCCACAAACGTGATCGGCGCCGTGCTGAGCGGGCTGGACCCCTGGAAGGCCAACGGCCCAGCCATGCCGGCTTTCGCCAACAGCCTGTCGGATGCGCAGATCGCCGCCGTCACCAACTATGTGCGCACCAGCATGGGCAACAATGCCACCGCCGATGCCTCCCCGCATGATGTGATGAAGCTGCGTGCAATCGCCGTGGTGCCGCCCTCAGCCACCAAAGCGGCTGACCTCTTCGGTTGCCCGCATATCTCCGCCGCCGGCGGGGCCACTAGCGTCGCGGACCCTGGCAGCGACCTGTTAAACAGCTACGCGGACGCCACCCCGGCAACCATGCCGAACCGGACTCGCACGCTGATCTCGGCCATCCGCGCCGGCAACACCACCATCAGCAACGCCGACCTGACCAACGACCTCATCGCGGCATACTGCCCTGTGGTCGCCAACCAGGCCGGGCTGAGCAATGCCGCAAAATATCAGGCAATGCAGAACTTCATCGCCAGCGTGCAGCCGCTCATCAACGCGGCCGCCAATTAACATCGAGACCCTGACGGGAGCGGCCGCCGTGCCGCTCCAGCCGGAATATTTCTCCATGGTCCTGGCCAGGGCCCGCGTCACCACGCCAAATCTCGCGGCCGAGCTTGCCGTTGCCGCCGCGCAGGCCGATGAGCTGACCACCGCCTTGCGTGAGAGCGCCGCGCGGCATAAAATCTATCTGCTGGCGTGTTCCATCCCCATGCGGGTTGGCGGCGTGCTCAACAATCTCGCCGCCTTCATCGCCCCTTCCGGTGCGCTGGCCTTTCAGGACAAGCAATGCATGACCCGTTTCGATGCCGAGCGATGGGGCATCACCGGCGGTAATCCACCCCAGGTGTTCGAGACCAGCTGCGGGCGCATCGGCGTTTCCATCTGTTATGATAGCGAATTCCCGCTGCATCTGCGCACCCAGGGCGCAGTGTTCAACCACCGGGACTGGCCAGAGGCAATCCCCCCCTGCCCCGTGGTGCCCCTGGCGTGAGCAGGGTTTTCCTTATCGCCGGCGAGGCCAGCGGCGACGTGCTGGGCGCGCGCCTGATGGCGGCGCTACGCGCGCAACGTGATGGCCTGGTGTTCTCGGGAATCGGCGGGGCGCGCATGGCGGAGGCGGGGCTTTTGTCCATCTTCCCCATGCAGGAGCTGGCGGTGATGGGCCTAGCCGAAATCCTGCCCCGGATTTTTGCGTTGAAACGGCGCATCAACCAGACGATCGAGACAATCGAAGCCACCCGGCCGGATATCGTCGTCACCATTGACAGCCCAGGCTTCTGCCTGCGTGTGCTCAAAGGCATCTCCGGCACCGGCATTTCGTGCATCCATTACGTCGCCCCGCAGGTCTGGGCCTGGCGGCAGGAGCGGGTGAAGCATTACCCCGGCCTGTGGGACGAGTTGCTCTGCCTGCTCCCCTTCGAGCCCGCGTTTTTCGCCCCGCATGGGCTGAACCCGGTGTTCGTGGGCCATCCGGTGCTGGAATCGGGCGCCAATAAGGGCGACGCCGCGCGCTTTCGCGCCCAGCACAACATCAGCGCGGACGCCGTGCCGGTGGTGCTCATGCCCGGTTCGCGCGTTACTGAAACCTCGCGCCTGCTGCCAGTATTCCGCCAGAGCATGGTGGCGCTTTCCGCGCGCATCACACAGCTGCAACCCGTGCTCGCCGCCGCAGCCGGCATTGCCGAGGCCGTGGCCGCCCAAACGCGCGACTGGCCGGTGCCCCCCATCATCGTGCGCGATGTTGCCACCCGTTACGACGCTTTTGCCGCCGCGCGCGCGGCGCTGACTAAATCTGGCACCTCCACGCTGGAACTCGCCATGGCCGGCGTGCCGATGGCGGTGACCTATCGGGTCAACCCGCTCAGCGCGATGCTGGCGCGGCGCATGATAAAGGTGGAACATGTCGCCATGATCAACCTGCTGGCAGGCCGCGCGCTGGTGCCCGAGCTGTTGCAGCAGGATTGCACCCCGGCGAAACTGAGCGAGACGCTGTACGGGTTGATCACCGGCGAGGCGGCCGCCGCAACGCAGCGCGCGGGTTTCGCCACCGCGCTGGCAAGCCTGCGTGCGCCCGCCGGAACCCCTTCATCCGCCGCCGCCGCCAGGGTGCTCGCCAGACTTGGAACAGGCGGGAAGCAGCCTCTATAGCCTCGCCTGCTCATTCAGCAGTGCCGGCCCCATTCTGGTTTGCCGGGTCATAAAGCGCGATCATAATCCGGCTGCCCGCCACCTGCGTCAGGCTGGGTTTGCCAAGCGCCTGCGCGCCGGCGAAAAACTTGGAGAACGCCGCATGCTCCGCGCTCTGCCCCGCGTGGCCATACACCACCCACACGCGCTTACCCTGGCTCGCGGCCTTTTCGGCATGGTTCAAGCTTCCCGCGGCATCCTTCAGCACCACACTGCGCGCGCCCGGCGGCAGATACATGCGCAAAATCGGCAACGCCCCGGTATCGTAGAGATACACCACATCCCCCGGGCTGACATCCTGCGCCAACAATTTCGCGGCGATATCCCAACGCGGTTTGGTCTCGACATTGTAGTAGGGCACGAGGTTCACGAGCAGCAGCAGCACCCCGCCCGCCACCACCATCACGCGCGCGCGCGGCGCGGCAAGGTCAAGCAGCGCCGCGCCGCCAATTCCGGCGAGGATCGCGAAGGGCGCGGCACTCCATAGGATATAGCGGGGCAGCAGAATTGGCCGCCAGATCGAAATGATCGTGAACATCAACGGTAGAAACAAAAACGAGATGCCCAGCACCACGAGCACCGCGGGGCGGCGGCGCAGCGCCCAAGCGGCACTGGCCACGCCCAGGGCCAGGGCTGCGTCAATTACCCAAACCAGCACGTGGGGGGTGGGCACATGCATGAACTTGAAGGTCACCGAATCAGCGATCCGCATGAAGTAGACCGAGCCAAGATCATACCAAAGCCGCGAGGCGTTCAGCGGTGGAATCCACGTCATGCTTCGGATGTAGCCCTGTCCCTGGTGCAACGTCATCAGGTAGTAGAACGGCCCGCACAATAGCGCGACGATGAAATCGAAGAGCAGAAAATTGCGCAGCAGCTGCCAGCGGTCCGGGGATTGTACGAGCAGCGCCGCACCGATGACATTGGCAACAATCAACCAGGGCAGCCCGTCGCCCAGCACATCCAGCGCCACCGCCGAGCCCAGTATGAATACCGCCCAGCGAGCCCCCGTCACATTCCAGCGGATCGGCTTTGAGGCGGCGGAAATATCCATGGCCAGCCGCGTGATTCCATAGAGCGCGACCAGAATCAGAAACATCTCCAGCGTATAGGAGCGCGCCTCCTGGCTGAAGGCCAGCGCCGTGGGCGAGAGGCCGATGATGAGCGCCGCGATAACCCCCGCGGTGCGCCCGGCGACCCGGTAGGCGATCATATACACCAGCATCACCGCCAGCGCGCCGAACACCGCCGAGGGCAAGCGCAGCCAATATTGCGGGTCGCCCAGCCCCACCAGCGGCGAGAGCATGAGGAAGAAGCTCGGCATATGGTGGTTGAGGAAGGAATCGTTCACCAGCGCCGCCGGCGCCAGCGAGGCGCGCTGGAAGGTGAATGCCTCGTCAAGCCAGAACGGCCTGGCGCCCAGGCCGCTCAGCCGGGGCAGCAGCGCCAGCACGAACACCAATACCGGCCAACACAACGCACGCAGTCTGTTCACGCAAGCGCCTCCGCCGGTCCCTGTGTCTGGTTCTGTACCTGGCCTTGCGCGGCCGCCGCCAGCGGGTCAGCCGGTTGCCAGTCGCGGAAAAACGCACGGCCGACGGCGCCCGCGAGCGCCTGAATATGGATCTGGACCATATCCAGATACTCGTGCAGCCCCGTGGCAAGAATATGGCTGATTGGCTTCTCCAGCAGCAATTCGCGCAAATATTGCGCCATCTCAATCGCCTCGGCCGCGGCTGACAGCCCGTAGATCCGCCGCAAATCGTCCAGATGCAGCTCCGCCCTGCGCATGCACAGCAGCGCCGAGCGCGGTGAGGAGGGGTCGCGCAGCAGGAAATGCACCACATCCTCCGCCGAAAAGCTGGCGCGCGAGCGGCGCTTGAAGGCATGATACCCGGCGGCGGCGCGTAAAATCGCGTTCCACTGCGTCATCTCGGCCACGCGCTTTTCCTCGTGCCCCTGCGGCAAGATCGCGGTGTATTTAATATCGAGCATGCGCGTGGTCTGGTCGGCGCGCTCCAGCAACCGGCCCAGCTCATAAAAATACCATCCCTGGTCGCGGTACAGCGTCCCCTCGGTGATACCGGTATGCGCCTGCACGCCGTCCTTCAGCCTGGTGCACAGCCGCGAGAGCGCATCGCCTTCCAGGTCCTCGGGCGTAATCTGCCCCACAAAGCGGTGGAACATATTGATCTGGCGCCACATCTCCGTACTCATGAGCGGGCGCAGCGTGCGCGCGTTGGTGCGTGCGTCCTCCAGATTGCCCGGTACGGAGGTGGGGTTGCCGCGGTCCAGCAGATAGAACCGCTTCACATGCGCCGCATCCGGCGAGAAGCCGCGCGCCGCGAAATTCTTCTCATCCGCGTTGATGCGGATCAGCCCGAACCAGGCATCCGTCTCAAATCCCGGACTCTCGAAACTCTGCGTCACGTCGATCAGCCGCGCCAGATTTTCCACCCGCTCCAGGTAGCGCGCCATCCAGAACAACCCCTCGGCATCGCGCGAGAGCAGCACGGCATCAAAACGCATCGCGCTCATTTTCCGCCCCCTTCGGCAAAATTATCCGCCAGAACCCAGGTGTCCTTGGAGCCGCCGCCCTGGCTGGAGTTCACAATCAAACTGCCGCGCTTCATCGCCACGCGGGTCAGCCCGCCGGGCAGCACCCAGCTCTCCCGGCCGGTGATGATGAACGGCCGCAAGTCCAGATGCCGCGGCCCGACCCCCTCGGCCGCCAGCGTCGGCGCGACGGAAAGCCCGATCATCGGCTGGCTGATCCAGTTGCCCGGATCGGCCAAAATGGCGGCCCGCGCCGCCTCCAGCTCCTTCTTGCTGGCGCGCGGCCCGATGGTGATGCCATACCCGCCGGACTCGCCCACCGGCTTGGTCACGAGCTTGTGCAGATTCTCCAGCGTATATTGCAGCCCCTCCGGCTCGCGGCAGATATAGGTCTCCACATTTTTCACCAGCGCCTCCTGCCCGAGGTAATATTGGATGATGCGCGGCATGTAGGCATACACCGCCTTGTCATCGGCAACGCCGGTGCCTACTGCATTGGCGATCGCGACATTCCCGGCCTTCCACGCGCCGATCAACCCGCGCACGCCCAGCATGGAATCCGGCCGGAACACCGCCGGGTCCAGAAAATCATCGTTCAAACGCCGGTAGATCGTATGCACCCGTCGCAACCCGCTGGTTGTGCGCATGTAGACGCGCTCATCCTCCACCACCAGATCCGCGCCGACCACCAGCGGCACGCCCATTTCGCGCGCCAGGAACACATGTTCGAAATAAGCGGAGTTATAAATGCCCGGCGAGAGCAGCACGACCTGCGGATCATCCGCCCCGCCCGGCGCGATCTCGCTCATCGCCGCGCGCAGCCTGCGCCCGTAATCATCCACCGGCTTCAACCGTATCCCCGCCATCAAATCGGGGAAAGCGCGCAGCATCAGGTGCCGGTTCTCAATCACATAGCTCACCCCGGAGGGCGTGCGCGCATTATCCTCTAGCACGCGGAAATCGCCGAATTCTTCGCGGATGATGTCGATGCCGCAGACATGCACATACGTCCCGTGCGGCACTGGAAAATCCTTCATCTCCGGCCGGTAGTTGGAATTTCCATAGACCAGCTCAGCGGGGATCACCCCATCGCGCACGATATGCCCCGGCCCGTAGATATCGCCCAGAAACGCATTCAGCGCCGCTACCCGCTGGATGCACGCCCGCTCCAGCAGGCTCCATTCCGCCGCCGTGAGCACGCGCGGAATACAGTCAAACGGTAAAATCCGGTCGATCGCGGTGGCATCCGAATACACGGTGAAGGTCACGCCGAGGTCGATCAGATCGGTCTCCGCGGCCGAGGCGCGCGCGCGCAACGCCTCCAGCCCGATGCTCCCGAGTCGCTGGATCAGCCAGTCCGGCACCGGGCCGGCATCGGCCCGTTTGCGCGTGAGTTCACAAAAATAGCGGCCCGGATCGTACTCCGGCCAGATGGTGCGAAAGATTTCGTTCATACCAGCGGCTCCGATCGGAAATTGTCCAGGCCAGCCTGCGGGGCTGGCGCCGGAACGGTCAGGTCATGGTCAAAAACTGCGCAAATTCGCGCCAAAGCAAAAATAACCGCGAAGGAATTCATCAGTTGCCAACCATCCAACAGTACCTTCTCACTATGGTCCCTGACAGGCTGCATCCAAAATCGGTATTCCCGCAAGCCCCCACCGGGTGCCATGCAAACCGCGGACCAGCCGGCTCCACCGGCTGACGAACCATATGCCCGCGCCGCTCATGTTGCGGCGCAACCTGATTGGCCATAGCCCGCGGGCAATCAGTCTGTTAACCAGGATGAATGAGTGCAGTGGCTTCCTGCGATGAAATGATCGACCGGTCCGGCCGGATACGTGGCCACTGGGCGCCACTGCTCGAGGCCGTGCGCGATGTAGGGCACGAGGAGCTGGCCCGCCGCGCCGCCGCGCTGAACCGGCAGATGCGCCTTGCCGCCCCCTTCGGCGCCGCGCCAACCCGCCATTACGACCCGTTGCCCGCACTGCTCACCCCATTTGAATTCTCCGGGCTTGAGGCAGGGCTGCTGCAACGCTCGCAACTGCTCAGCGCCGCGCTGCAAGACCTCTACGGCCCGCAAACCTTGCTGCGCGACGGCAGCCTCCCGCCCGCGCTGGTACTGGGCAACCCGCATTTCCTGCGCAGCCTGCACACGCAAACCCCGCTCAACTTCCCGCGCCTCAGTCTCTACGCGGCTGATCTCATCCGCGGGCCGGACGGGCATTTCCAGGTCCTGCGCGACCATACCGGCGTCATCCCCGGTCTTGGCCATGCGCTGTCGCTGCGGCGCATCGCCTCCGGCACTGTGCCTGAGCTTTTCCGCGCCGGGGGGCTGCGCAGCCTGCGCCCGGTGCGCGAGATGCTGGTGGACCATCTGCAACGCGCGGCCCAGGGCGGGCTGGTCGCCGTGCTTTCGGCCGGGGCCGCCAACCCAGCCCTGGCGCCCGATGCGATGGACGATGCCCTGCTCGCGCGCGCACTCGGCGTGCTGCTGATTGAACCCGGTGACCTCGCCACCCGCAACGGCGGCCTGCACATGAAAACCCTGAGCGGCCTGCTGCCCGTCGCCAGCCTCGTCCGCGGGCTCCCGGGAATTGATCTGGACCCGCTGGAGCAAGGCGGGCGGCCGGGCGCCGGTATCCCCGGCGCCTTTGGCGCCATCCGCGCCGGGGCACTGAAAATGTTCAACGCACCCGGCAGCGCATTGATGGAAGCGGCTGAAATTGCGGTATATATTGAACCATTGTTCCAACGCCTGCTCGGCGCCGCCCCGCTACTGGCGAAAGCCTCCGGCGACCCGGTGGCAAACGCGTCCCGCGCCCCTTTCGTCAGCGGCACCAATCTGGTTTCCACCCCCATCCTTTTTCGGCTTTACGCATGGCACAACGGCAACACCTGGCAGGTCCTTCCCGGCGGCCTCGGTTTCGGCCTAGAGCAGACGAACGCGGCACAGGGCATCACCCTCGCCGGCATGAAGGACCTCTGGGTGCTGGATGCCGATGAGCCGCACATCATTTCCGGCGCCACCCATTCGGATGTTCCCAAGCGCACCCAGTTCCTCGCCGCCGCGCATCTGCCCTCGCGCGTGGCTGATAATCTGTTCTGGCTCGGCCGCTCGGTCGAGAGGCTGGAATCCGCCTCGCGCCTGCTGATGCTGGCGCTGCCCCGGCTGGAATCCGGCACTTCGCTGCCGCGTGATCTGGCCGAGCGCGGGCTGATCGCCAAATGTCTCGCCCAGGCCGGGCTGCTCCCGGCTGACCTCGCGGGTGGCGCGCTCTCGGGCCGCCAGCTACGCGGCGCGTTGGCGCGGCGCAAGCCAATTACCGGGCAGCTCCAGGAAGTCGCCCGGCTGGTCAACGCCGCCAGCGAGCGCTTGAGCCCGAGCATGCTGGCCACTGTGCGCTTCGCCCTGAACCAGGCCACCGAATCCCTGCCCAACGAGGAACTGGCCCTGCCCGCCATGCTCAGTTTCGCCGCCACTTTCGCGGGCATTGCGGCGGAGAACATGTCGCGCGACGGCGGCTGGCTGTTCCTGGAGATGGGCCGCAGGCTGGAGCGCGCCGAAACCCTGGCCGAAAACCTCGCCATTTTGCTTAACGCCTCGCCCGAGCGGCTGGAACCCGGCATGGCGCTCGGCATCGAGCTGGCTGATTCCGTGCTTAGTTATGATTTGCGCCACGCGGGCATTCTGGCGCCCGCCCCCGTGCTCTCCATGCTGCTGGCCGATTCCGGCAACCCGCGCAGCTTGGCTTATCAATTCATCGTGTTGCGTAGCTGCCTGCAACATCTGGGCGCCGAGGACGACGCCGAATCCCTGAAACTGTTGCAGCAGGAGGCGGCAAACCTTAGCGGTGAGACCATCGGCCTAGCCAAGCCGCTGGCCGCCATTGCCGCCCGCCTGCGGCTGATCTCCGACCATGTGCACCGTCGCTTCTTCAGCCTGCTGCCAGAGGCCCACCAGCTCGAGGACGAGTTGGAGCTCGAAGCCGCGCAATGATCTACCGGCTGCACCACACCACCACTTACGACTATGCGGAGCCAGTCGTCCTCGGCACGCATTTCATGCACCTGCTGCCGCGCGCGCGGCCCGGCCAGTTCATCCGTGAGGCTATGCTCAGCGTCTCCCCGCAACCGGAAACAAGGCGCGACGAGACCGACCATTTCGGCAACATCACCACCACCGTTTCACTCACCGCCCTGCACCGGCAGTTCTCCGTGGCGCTCAGCGCCACCATCGATGTGGAACAGCCTCCCCCGCCGCCGCCCGCGCAAACGCCGCGATGGGAGGCCATCGCGCTATGGGGTCTTAAAGACCCGGATGTCGCCGAATTCTGCCTGCCCAGCGCGCTGACCAAACCCAATGGGGAAATCGCTGACTACACCGCCCTCAGCTTTCCCCCCGGCCGCACCATCCTGGCCGGCCTGCTGGAGCTGAACCTGCGCATCTGGACGGACATGACCTACACCCCAGGTGTGACCAACAATTCCACCACGGCTGCACATGTCTTCAAAACCCGCGCCGGCGTCTGCCAGGACTATGCGCATTTCATGCTGACCTGCCTGCGCTCACTGGGCCTGCCAGGGCGCTACGTCTCGGGCTATCTGCGCACCTCGCCTCCGGCCGGGCAAACCAAGCGCCGCGGGGCGGATCAGTCCCACGCCTGGGTCTCCGCCTGGCTTGGGCCGGAAATCGGCTGGGTCGATTTTGACCCCACCAATAATCTGCTGGTCAGCGATGAACACGTAACGCTCGCCTGGGGCCGTAATTTTCAGGATGTCAGCCCGCTGCGCGGCATCATCCTCGGCGGCGGGCGGCACGCGCTGCGGGTGAATGTGGACCTGGACCCGGTGCTGACCTGATTGGTTTAAGTGCGATCAGGCTCTGGTTATTTTTCTGAGGGCGATTCACGCTTTCGGCTCGCTCAGCTGAGCGAGCCTCAAACGATCGCGCTCTAGCGGCCTGCTTGTCCCTGAAGCTTCATAAACAAAAACCCCGCGAGGCCGAGCAGCACCAGAACCGGGACCACGAAGATCGCGACCCAGAACATCACCCAGAACATCACCCCGGCGAGGCATAAAAAAAGCCCGAACATCACCAGCCGGAGCAGGATCTCCCCCAGCCTGGGTTTGGGTGGCTCGATAAAGTTGCCCTCCGGTGTCATGTCGATCACCGGACCGTTTGAATTTGCCATCACGCCAATATAATCCCCACCCGCCGCAATTCAACCAAGCCCCGCCAGCGCGCCCTCGAAGCGCGCCAGATTCTCCGCCGTATACGCTTCATAGTCGAAATTCAGCTTGGAGGTGATCTCCGAGACAGCGCTCCAAAGCGTCTCGCGCAACAGCGAGGCGCATTGGCTCACCCTGAAGCCATCCCACACCGCGGCACCCGGCTCCTTGCCGAAATAAGCCGCCAGCAGCGCCGCATCGTCTTGCGGGCCAAACCCGTTGTTGGAGGCGAGGTTCGCCAGATCGAACAACGATGAATTAAACCCGGCGTAATCCCAGTCCAGCAGCCACAGCCGCGCCCCATCGTCAAAAACATTCCCCGCCAGCAGGTCGTTATGCGAGAACACGACCTCCACCGGCCCCATCCGGCGCTCCAGCATGTCATTCAACCCCAGCAGCCGCTCCAGCTGTCCATCCAGGCTGGAGCGATTGCCGCGCAACGCCGCCCCATACGAGCGGTTGATATGAAACGCCCAGAAAGCCAGGATCGGCCCCTGTAAATAAGGCCCCAGCCCGGTGTGGCATTGCTTTATCAACGCCGCCACGCGCGGCAGGTTCGCGGGCGCGCGTATCTCCTCCGGGCTCAGCGTGCGCCCCGCCAGCAGCCGGCTCACCATCACCCCCGGCGCTGTGTAGTAAATTTCGGGCGAAAGCCCGGCCCGCGCCGCTGCTCTGGCCGCCGCCTGCTCATTGAAGCGC
The DNA here is from genome assembly GCF_028687955.1 of Acidocella sp. Classification (GTDB taxonomy): domain Bacteria; phylum Pseudomonadota; class Alphaproteobacteria; order Acetobacterales; family Acetobacteraceae; genus Acidocella. The sequence goes on along the minus strand of NZ_JAQTZC010000005.1, from coordinate 2,734 downwards.
ATCACCCCGTGCTCGGGAATATCTTTGCCCAGCCGCACGGCAAACCGCCGCCCGTCATCCTGTTCCACGCCGAAGTTGCGGTTGGTGATCCCCCCGGTGAGCGGCCAGACTTTAATCTCCCCCGTCCAGACCGGCAGCGCCCTAACCTCAGCCTCGCCCATTTGCTCTCCCGGGTTGGAATGTTGCGGTCAGGTTTCCACATTCCACCACCTGCGGCAATGCGGGGCTACACCTCGCGCCCGGCCTGGCGCTTCCATTCGCGGTCCATCGCCGCGTTCACCTCGGCGCCGAACAGCACCACATAGGCCGAGAGATAGAACCACATCATCAGGCCGATCAGCGTGGAGAGCGGCCCATAAGTGGCGCTGTAGGCCGCGAAATGCCCCACGTAGAAACCAAACGCCCAAGACACCAGCAGCCACAGCAGGGTCGCGATGCCAGCCCCCGGCGCGTAGAAAATCCGGTTGCTCCCGGCCGGGCCAAAGCGATAGAGCAACCCCAGCGCCACCAGCACGAAGAGCACCATCGCCCCCAGGCTGAGCAGGTTGACGATGATTTTCGTATTCCCCGGCAAGCCAAGAAACGCCAGCGCGACGGGGATGAACACCAGCAGGCCGATGGCCAGGGCCGCGCCAATCACCGCCACCAGCGTCATGCCCAGCGAGACCAGCTGAAACCGGATGATCCCGCGCGCCTCGCGCTCGTGATACGCCAGCGAGAGCGCGTTGAGGATTGATTTTGTCCCCGTCGATGACGACCAAAACGAGAGCAGCAAGCTCAACCCAAGGCCCAGCCCCAGCCCCTGCGCCGGGGCCTGCACCAGGCTCTGGATTCTATCAGAGATCAGCGCGAAGGCCGCCGGCGGCATGAAGGTTTGCAGATATTGCAACTGCGGCTGCACCGTCGCCGGATTATACACCAGGCCGTAGAACGAGATGAGCATAGTGATGGTGGGAAACAGCGCCAGCGTCGCGTAAAAAGCACAGCCCGCCGCCACCAGCGAAACCCGCTGCGAGGCCGTGGCCTGCCCCGCCGCCACGAAGGAGCGCCGCAGAAACGGCATATGCGCGCAGTCCAGAATCCTGCCGATCATGCGCTGACCCTACGGATTTTCCCGTCCCGCGCAATCGCGCCACGAAAGCTTCACAACTACTGGCGCAACAAAAACGCCCTTACCGCCGCGATCGCGGGCGCGTCCATCAGCGCCGGGGCATGCCCGGCATCCTCCACCACATAACCCTCCGCGCCGGCCTCGCGCATACGCTCAAAGGTGCTGGGCAGCAGCAAATCGCTGGCAGCGCCGCGAATAACCATGATCGGGAGCTTCAGCATCTCCCACAGCGGCCACATATCCACATCCAACAACACGGTGTTGCGCAGAGGCTCGGCGATCTTGGGGTCATAATTCAGGGCGAACGCTCCGGCTCCGGTCTGGTCCAGCACCACCCTGGCGGAAAACCGCGCCAGATGCGCCCATTGCCTGTCGCTCAGCCGGCCAAAGGGCGCGTAGATCTCGCGCAGATGCGCCTCCAGCGCCGCCATGGTGGCAAAACGCTCGCCCGGCGTGGCCAGCGTGCCGCCAATGCGCTTCAGCGAGGCGGCGGGAATATGCGGGCCGATGTCATTAAGCACTAGCCGGGTGATCGGCGTGTTTTGCGCCGCGGCGATCATCATGCCGCAGATGCCCCCCAGCGAGGTGCCGACCCACGCTACCGGCTTGTTCAGTGCCGCCAGCAGATGCGTCAGCGCCGTCACATAGCTCGGCGGCTGGTAGGCTAGGGCGCCGGGCAGCCAGTCAGACTTGCCGCGCCCCGGCAGATCCGGGCAGATGACATGGAAGCGATTCGAGAGCGCCTCGGCCAGCGGGTCGAAGTCGCGCCCGTTGCGCGAGAGCCCATGCACGCACACCACAGCAGGCGCGGCCGGGTTGCCAAACTCGACATAGGCCATTTTGTGGAAGCTCGTGCCCAGCAGATAACTAACCGAATTCGCCCGCGCCATGCTCAATCCCTTGCCAAACGCCGTGCGGGAATCGACCATCCGGCGCGGCTCGGGTATGGCTTAAATGATGCCGCGCCGCGCCACAACCAACCCCCAATTCGTGTTCGGCGCCATGTTCGGTGCCTGCGCGGCGGGCAGCCCCCGCAAAACAGATGTTGACGCAGCCACCTGAACGCCCAAACATACACATAATGAGTTTCAAGCCCGCCCGCCGCCCGCATTTCTTCTACACCACGGCGCCGCTGCCCTGCCCCTATGTGGAGGGCCGCACTGAGCGCAAGGTGGTGATCGAGCTTGCCGGCGTCTCGGCCGAAACCCTGCATGACCGCTTATCGCGCGGCGGTTTCCGGCGCAGCCACAACATCGCCTACGCGCCGGTCTGCCCCAACTGCAACGCCTGCGTACCCATTCGCATCCGCGCGCGGGACTTCACCCCCAACCGTACGCAAAAGCGCATCGCCCGCCTCAACGCCGATCTGGTGGTGCAGGAAATTCCGCCGCGCGCCACCACCGAGCAATACCAGCTCTTCCAGCGCTACCAGCAGGCCCGCCACGGCGAGGGCGACATGGCGAGCATGAGTTTTTACGACTACCGCGCCATGGTCGAGGACACGCCGATTGAAACCTCGCTCATCGAATTCCGCACCCCCCAGGGCGCCTTGCTCGGCGCCTGTCTCACCGACCATCTCGGCGACGGGCTTTCCGCCGTTTACAGCTTCTTTGAAACCGGCAT